>CALYOS010000024.1 GCA_945267035.1 uncultured Neisseriaceae bacterium
GTCGTTTTTAACTCAGATAAAATTCATAGGACAGAAGTAGTAATAGACAGAACCAATGGGGAAATAGTTAAATCAGAAACACTTACATTCTCAGAATTTAGAATGAGAACATTAAAATATAAAGAAGAATATAGGAAAAAAATCAGTAGCCAAAGATAAAGATACTTCTCCTATTTATAAAACCTACAAGGGCAAAAACGATTATTTATTTAAGCAACAATATATGAGCTATTTTAATTATCACGCCAAAGCCAAGCAGCTAATCAAAGATGGTTTTCTCATTCGCTACGAATTTGTAGACAACTGGAACGGCATTAAACCGGCATTGGTATTGTATTTCACCAATTCCAAACCGATGCCGATCCGAGAATATCGCTGGGAGGAGTATTTACCTTTGCTGCCATCTTTAGATTAAAATCATTGTGCCAACCTGATCTCGCTACCAATGAGTGTGAATCATTTTGTTGTCTACAACATTTATTACTCATATCAGCTCCACTGTAACCATTTTGGTGCAAAGATAATCATCTATACAGGATATAAGAGAATTGCAAGGATTGGGTAAATCAAATAACAAACTAAAAGAAAAGTTTTAATTGCATTAGGTTTCGTCACTTCTCCAAAAAACTAATGGAAGCTATTTATTCCTTTTTCATCTACCAGAAAACTCTGACGCATTAGGGGTAATAATAAAAAAATATTTAACTGAATAATATTTTAGGAACAAGATAAACAAAAAGGTGGCTAGATCGGATCAGATCAAAATTAGCCACCTTTCGATTGCAACAGCAGTCAATATTCAGCTGGGTTTCTTACTTCTTCAATATTGTCTTCTGTCCCCATCATCAAACTGAAATTCACGATTACTTGGGCGCATAATCTGCACCAAAATATTGCTGGCTGATTTTAGCCAATTTACCATTTTGGATAATTTTCTTGATTCCCTGATTGATGTCCTGCGTCAGCTCAGCACCTTGATTGCCTTTACTGACCAGCAAATAACTGTATGGCGAGCCAATACGATCATTGTCTTCCTTACTTAATTCAATCACCTTGAGTTTCAACTGATATTGCTTGATAAATTGTTCCAGCATCGCCCGATCTATAAGCTGAAAATCATATTTGCCATTGGCGACATTTTGCAGCACTGGCAGCAGATCAGCTTCACTGTATTGAATATTAACTGGATTATCCTGATTACTTTGATTGAAGTTTTCCAAAGCCGTGGTGTAATTCAATCCAGGTGGTGTTTCTGTGGATTTACCTTTTAAATCCTGAAAACTTTTGATACTCTGATCATCCTCTCTCACCGCAATCACATATTGATTGACAAAAATCGGATCGGTATAAAAGTACTTTTCCTTACGCTGTTCATTCATGGCAAAATTATTGGCGCCAACCTGATAACGATCTGAGTCCAGTCCAGCCAATACTGAAGGAAATTCAGTGATTTCAAAACTAATACTGTACTGCGGCAATTCAGCAAAAATCGCTTTGGCCACATCGATATCATAGCCGCTCAATTCCCCCTGATTATTAACCGTCACAAATGGGCTGGGTGAACCAGAAGTGGCAATCACCACATGTTTTTTGCCATCCGTTTCAACCTGTTTTTGCTGTGCATCACAGCCACTAACCATTAATATTGCGCTCAACAACAATGTATATATGCGTCGGATATGCATGATTTCTCCTTAATTACATCTCATAATTTTTGCTTTGAACACCTAAATAAAACCCATTTCGCGCATGGCTGCATGGTGATCATCGCCATAAAGCACCAACCCGGTTTTCATTAAGCTAAATCCCAGCCGTTGATAAAATTGCACTGTTTGCGGATGGGTATAAAGAATGATATTGCAATGTTTAACCTGATCCACCAGCTTTTCAATAATCAGACGACCATATTGCTGTCCATGTAAATGTTCCGCCAGTGCCACATTATAAATAGCTGCCTGACACACGCCGTCTGACAGTGCCCGCCCAACGCCCACAACCTGTTTTTGCTGCAATAGAAAAACCACCGCATAACTGCGGCTAAACACCAGTTGCTGCGTTTCTGCATCTAAATCACTCAAGCCGTAAAACTGCAAAAGTTCTGCTACCTGCTGCCAATTAATATCCTGACAATGTTGCTGCACAATAATATCCATCTCTCACCTCCATTTTTAATGGTTATATCTGGTAATCAGCAGCTGATAAGCCATGGTAGCGCGCTAAAAACGCCTTGGTACGCTGATGTTTAGGATGAACAAATACCTCCTCAGGTGTGCCATCTTCAATAATTTGTCCTTGATCCAGAAACAGCACCCGCGTAGCAATCTCATACACAAAACTCATTTCATGCGAGACCAGAATCATGGTATTTCCGGCTATAGCGGCTTGCTTAATGGTGGCCAATACCTCACCAACTAACTCTGGATCCAAGGCCGAGGTTGGCTCGTCTAACAGCAACACTTTTGGATCCATCGCTAAGGCTCTGGCAATGGCTACCCGCTGCTGTTGTCCGCCAGACAATTGTTTCGGATAATGCCCAACCCGATCTTCCAATCCGACCTGACGCAATTTTGCCAAAGCAATCTCCTGCGCCTCTTGGTGCTGATATTTTTTCACCACCAGCAATCCTTCCATGACATTTTCCAATGCCGTTTTTTGCTGAAAAAGGTTAAATTGCTGGAACACCATTGCTGATTGCTGGCGAAATTGCACCAGTTCATTCTTTTTCACTCGTCGCGCATCTATCTGCACGTGATTTATGCTGATCAACCCTTGCTGAGGTTGCTCCAGTAAATTGAGACAGCGTAATAAGGTCGATTTTCCTGCTCCGGATGCACCAATAATTGCAACAATTTCATGTTGTTTAACCGAAAAATTCAGTTGCTTCAGTACTTGATGTTGCTGATAAGCAAGACTAAGGTCATGCACATGAATCATATAAGCTTACCTTTACGATAACTGGGTATCCCCGGGCTATCTGGAATCGCCATGCGCTTTTCCCAGTATCTAACGCCCAGTTCGATGATGACCGTTAGCAGCCAATAAATTAAAGCCAGTGATATGTAAACTTCAAAATAGCGATAATTATTGCCAGCCAAAATTTTGCCTCTGGCGGTCATCTCGACAACCGAACAGACAAACGCCAGCGATGTACCTTTCATTAGACCGATCAGTGCATTGCCCAAATTCGGTAATGCCACCACAAAAGCTTCTGGAATCACAATGCGCCGTAATACTTGCGTATAAGTCATGCCCAGTGATTGCGCCGCCTCAATCTGTCCTTTACTCACTGATTGCAAAGCAGCGCGTAACGTTTCCGAATTGTAGGCAGCCTCGTTAAGCGAAAAAGCCACCAACACAAACAGCAGCGACGGTATGGCGTTGATATTGAAACTGGTGTGGCAGAATTCATTCAGATAGCGCAACAATACCGGCACACCGTAATAACTCAGGTATAGCTGTACCAATAATGGCGTGCCCCTGACAAAGGAAACAAACAACGTAGTTAGCTGATAGAGCACCGCAACACGATTGATCCTGATGATGGCCAGCACTAAACCCAGCAACACCCCTAACACCATCGCCAGTACAGTGATCAACAATGTCACCGGCAGATAAGCCAACAAGGCTGGGATTTGAGTAAAAATTAATTTGATATCAATGATATTTGCCATCTTGACCTACCTTGCTGTGACCGCCTCATAACTGAAACTGCTTATCGCGTTGATGGGCAGTCTGCCAGATACTGACATCAGGACCTAAAGGCAGAATGTCATAAGGATTATTGCCATGACTGCCTAACCAATAACCCTGTTTAATCGCCTGAAAATCAGTACTTTCCGCAAAGGCGGGAATTTGATAGAGCTCACGAGCATATGCCCATAAATTAGGAAAATCGGTTAGCCGGTTGCGATTGGTTTTAAAAACCGAATAGTAGGCAACATCAAACCGTGCCAAAGTGACATACAAGCGGATATCCGCGTCAGTTAGCTGATCACCAAACAGATAACGCGAACGACTTAACCGCGCTTCGAGCTGGTCGAGCCGGTTAAATACCAGATGATAAGCATCTTCATATGCCTGCTGTGATTGCGCAAAGCCCGCTTTATAAACCCCATTATTCAGCTCATCAAACAAAACCTGATTAAATTGCCGAATATCCTCGCGTAAATGCTCTGGAAATAAATCTGGAGCTTGGAGTTTATGCAACGGTTTAAACACCGTTTCCCAGTAATAAGTCAGATTGAAATAATCATTATTCACCACCTTACCCTGCTTAATATCCACCACAGCCGGCACCGTAGCGCGTCCGCTATACTCTGGATCGGAGCGGGCATAAATTTCTGGCAGATAGCGGATACCTAATACCGGATCAACCCCATCCGGATCCAAGGAAAATTCCCAACCATTGGCCGTTCGCACCGGACTGGCTTGACCAATACTGATCACCTCCTCTAGCCCCAGCAATTTAATGGCAATCACCGAACGATGCGCCCATGGGCACACCGCTGACCACAACAATCGATATCGTCCTGCTTCTACAGGCAACATACCAGCGTCATTACCAAATGGCGTCGTAAAATGATTCTGCTGCCGGTTGAATTTTCCATCTTCCCCAATTTCTTTAACGTCCTCAGACGTGACAATTTTGCCTATAGACATGCCTTCATTCCTTCTTATTGGACTTATTAATTAATGAAACTAAACTTTTCTTAGCTCAATCTATCACTAATTATTTGGTTCATTAAATACCAAAAAAACATATTGATATAATTGCCACTTATATAATGTTTTGGTGTTTCAATAGCTTATGCAGAAAAAAAGATGCGGGTTTTGCTGAGCAAAAGTTGCAATGCAGAGAAAACGCAAAGACAGACATTAGACAGACCATAGACAAAATAAAGACAAGCTCAGGCAACAACAATCATGCAAATCAGATGATGCAGCGCGAGGGGTGCTTTAAACCATGAGCATGATTTGCACAAGATCATCAATAAATAATGTTATTTTACACAATGATTTACCTCTGCACTGCTTTTGATTCTTTACATTATTACCTCTTTTATGTCAGGCTTAGCCATTCGGTTATTTGCTCAACTTTTTTAATATGCACACCCGCCAATTTTTATCTTTATACGGTTCGATTTTTTTCTTGTTTTCTGGCTATGGTCTGTTTCTAAATTCGGCCGGGGTCAAGCTTACCCAGATGGGCGTCAATAATATCACCATCGGGATTTTGAATGCTGCTTTCTTTATTGGCGGTACCGTATCCGCCATCGTTTCTCACCGCATTATTTCCCGCGTCGGGCATATTCGCAGCTTCAGTGTATTTGGCTCACTCTTTGCCATGGCTGCCTTAGCGCATCTCATGGTCGAACAATTATGGATGTGGGGAATATTACGTGCTGTGCTGGGTTTTTGTCACTACAGCTTACTGATGGTAGTAGAAAGCTGGTTCACCGCGCGCAGCGTGCCACAAACCCGTGCCAAAATTTTGGCTATCTACGAAGTCATTTATTACGCGTCTTCTGCCACCAGCGTGCTGTTGCTCAGCTTGAACATGTCCAGTAACAACATCTTCACTCTGGCCGCCATCTTGGTCATCACCGCTACATTACCGGTTGGATTGACCAAAATGCAGCAGCCGGATATTCCAAGCCGCGAACGCATCAGCCTGCCCCATGTCTTATCCATCCTGCCACTGGCATGGATGTCCTGCTTTATGGCCGGTATCTTCATCAACGGTTTCTTTACCATGGGCTCAGTATTTATGCTGCGTCTGGGGTATAGCCTGCCTAAAGTATCGCTATTTTTAGGTTCTGCCATGATAGGCGGCTTCACCATCCAGCTATTTATAGCTTGGCTATCTAATACCTTTGGTCGAGCCCGTACTATCTTCGGCTGCGCCACCGTAGCAGCAATTGCCGCTGTCACCGGCATGATTTTACTCATCGTCCTGCCGGATAATATTTGGGCACAATGTGTGATTGCACTGGCTATCGGCTGTAGCGGGTTTCCACTGTATGCACTTGGATTGGCGCGCGCCAATGATGTTTTACCAACCAATATGAATACTGTAGAAGTTAACCGCTGTCTGTTATTTGTGTATGGTCTTGGCTCACTGGTGGCACCACTAATCATGGGCTTATTGATGCAACTGTTTAATCATTACGGCTTTTACAGCGTTTATGCCATTATTGCCACCATTCTGGCGGTTTATGCGTTTATGCAGCCTTCGGTGCCGATCACCGAACGCAGTATCTATGTCCCCGTATCCGGCAATGTTGGTCCCATGACCGCAGAACTGGATCCGCGCAACAATGAAGAAACCGATAAACCTTTTGACGTCCACCGTGCAGAACAGCATATTCAGCACGCCCAACATGAGGCAGAAGTTGCCCCGCAGCACACCGATAAAACCGAAGAATAAGCACAGTTGTTTATCCTGCTGCTACTGCAATGTTGTTTAAAACATGAGCAACATCGGTTCAGATTGCAAATGAAAATATGTCTGCCATGCATGTGATGCAGCATGCATGGCAGATTATCTGGCATCAATGACTCATATTCAGTGATCTGCCGATTAATCCGCACCAAGGTTTAAAAAACCAAACATGATAAAATAAACAATCAGTAATTGGTTCATCCTAAATACACCGTTACTGACCACGAATACCGTTTATCATCCATTGCATATGGGGAAACATTGATGATCGCTTTGATCCAACGCGTTAAACAAGCCAGCGTTACCGTAGACGAACAAATTATCGGACAGATTAACCATGGACTGCTCATTTTACTTGGAGTAGAACAAAGTGATGATGAACATTCAGCCAAACGTTTGTGCGACAAAGTCCTTAACTATCGGATATTCAGTGACCATGCTGGAAAAATGAATTTGAATGTACAGCAAGCACAAGGTGAGGTGCTGGTGGTATCTCAGTTTACTTTAGCCGCCGATACCAACAAAGGAACACGCCCAAGCTTCAGTAAAGGCGCTAAACCTGAAGAAGCCAACAGACTATATGAATTTTTTGTAGATCAATGCCGGCAACAGATCCATACTGAGACCGGTCAATTCGCTGCGGAAATGCAAGTGGCATTAATCAACGATGGACCAGTTACTTTCTGGTTGCAAGCTTAATTATTAAGCAGCAATAAATATTTAAATGGCATAATACAATCCACATTAATCTCACTATTTGTAGTCCAACATAACAAACCTAGTACCGATTAATTGCGGTATGTTTGACGTATTGAAATTAAAATAAGACTCTTTTCTGCTCAACCCATCGTGTAGGTTGATTAACATTGTTCCATACCGTTGATTGGCATATGGGTCAGCATAGGCAGGTAATCAGTCACGATGGCGCCAATAATGACATGGCATAATCATGCTGCTTAAGATCACTTTATGCTGGCTTACAGGCTAAATATTTGGGTGGCGGCCGTGTTTAACTATTTGAAAGCATCGTCAGATAAAGTTAGTCTACCGCACCCTCATAGCGGATGTTTGCACGAAACAATCATTAAACCACCAGTCTAAAGTACCGCCTAATTAGCTATGTAGATAATACCGCGTTGATATTACGGTTTACATTTCAGCGCTGGCATGCAGCATCTTGCGTTAGCGCTTTAATCCATTTGGATGGACGACGTCCCCAAGCCATACAAGGTTTTTCAATATAATAATAAGTTACGCAACAAACAAGTAACAAAAGCAACAAAACGGCCGTGCTGCATACAGTGTATTGGGTACGGGTTAAGGTTAATTGCTGAAGTTGGATATATTTATTTAAGCCAAACCAGGCAATTCCATGGAGCAAATAAATGCTGTAACTGGCAGCGCCTAAACGCACAAATGCTTTTGCGCGTAATAAACCAAAAATATCTCCACCCATGGCAATCAAGATAAATAATATCGCCATGACCGGCAAATAAACCATATTGTAGATATCGTCGGCAGCGGCAAACATAAATAAAATGGCCAGCACAATACCTAAATCACATACCTTTTTGGAAATAAGGATTTTTGGGGCTAACTCTTTGGCCACAGCGCCAATAGTAAAAAATGAAATTAACACAGACCAGAAACCGCGATGAAGCGAAACAAAATAGATGCAGATGAATAAAATAGCCAGAGCAAGCTTAATAATACCTATCTTATCGCGAATCAGAAAAAGAACCGGTAAAGAGAAATAAAATGCCCACTCCCAGAATAATGTCCATGTCACCCCAGCATTAATCAAGTAAGAATCAGGGAAGCCAAATAAAGTGGGTTTTTGACCAATAATCCCCAGATCAAACCATAAATAAATTTGATTTAATGTGGATTGAATATCCAAAGTCTGAATATGGTTTCTTTGTAAATAAAACGCAATAACAATACAACATATCGATGATAATAAAAATATTGGTGCAATACGATAAAAACGCTTTTGATAAAACAGTAGCCATGATTTTGGCTGCACACTTGCAAAAAGATATCCGGAAATCATAAAGAAAAGCGCAACCCCAAAAGACCCCATTTTAATGAAGATCGGATATTCTGCTATCGATTCCCACGACCACACTTTGCCTTGAAAATAAGCGTAGCTATATGGATAGTGAGAAAATACCACTAATAAAGCCAAAAAACAGCGTAAACCATCCAAATGTTCATCTCTAAATTTGGCATTACTTTTATGATCTAAAAATTGAAACAGTCTGGTTCTGAATAGGACCCAAATTAAACAGAGCAGCGCCAACACCCATAACATTAATTTATGTTGAACTAACATGTGTAAACATTCATTTTGTATAATAACTCTTTGTATTGTAAACTATAATTAATTTTTTTGACAAAATTTAAATAATTTTTTCTGTGAAATGAGTTATTCACAAAATTCAACCCCACAAATATCGACTATTTGTAGGGTTGGTGTGTAGCGCAACGTATTTAAAATTTCATGCCAATGGAAGGGAACGAAGTACGCATAATTTCATGCAGTTTTTCAGCCGAAGCCGCCATCAATGCCTGTTCACGGGCATTTAAAGGGATTTCAATCACCTGTCGGATGCCTTGACGATCCAAAACGGCAGGGGTACCGATAAAAATATCCTTAATGCCATACTGACCATTAAGATACGCTGAAACAGGCAACACCACACCTTCATCATTGAGTAAGGCCTTACATAAGCGGGCCAGTGCCGTACCAATACCGTAATAAGTGGCCCCCTTCAAACGAATAATTTCATAAGCAGCATTAACCACATCATTCTGAATATTGTCTAGTTTTTCCTGAGTAATGGCACTATTGGTTTTCATCCATTCATCCATGGTTTTCCCGCCCACACTCAGATGCGACCAGCCAGCAAAACCAGAATCACCATGCTCGCCCAGCATGTAGCCATTCACGCTATTCGGACTGACATCGAGTAGCGCCGCTACCTGTTTGCACAGTCGGGATGAGTCTAGCGACGTGCCGGAACCAATCACCCGTTCAACCGGAAATCCAGACATTTTCCATGTTAAATAGGTCAAAATATCTACCGGATTAGAGGCGAGCAGAAAAATACCATTAAAACCAGATTCCATCACTTGAGTCACAATGCTTTTGGTAATTTGCAAATTGCGACTAATCAAATCAATCCGACTTTCTCCAGGCTTTTGTGCTGCTCCGGCCGTCAGCACCACAATATCCGCATCTGCCGCATCCTTATAATCACCTGCATAAATTTTTTTCGGATCAGTAAAGCGCAGCGCGTCAGTTAAATCCAATGCGTTGCCCTCTGCGCGATCTCTGGCCACATCAACAATCACCAGTTCCTGACCTACCCCCAGCAGAGTACTGGCGTAAGCAAAAGTTGCACCGACAGCACCGGTACCAATCAGTACAATTTTATGATGGTTTTTAGTATTCGTAGACTGTGACATCATCAACCTCATTTCTTAGCTTTGTAGAAGAAATCTAATCTAATTTATGCTAAAAATTGTACCAAAACAAATTAAATTATTTAAATTCAACTTCTTAATTTACAATATTTAATTTATCTTTATTATTAATAAACACTTTATCGGCATAGAAATTCCATTTTAAAGATTCTGCGTTGATGAAGCACAAAATGCACCTGTGAATGATTGACTTACTGGCCGAGCCCATTAAGTAGAATCAGCCTGAGGGAGCATCGAGATTTATTTCTGCATTGAATCAGCCCATCCAATTTCGATTTATTTCTGCAATATCAACATTTTTATGGCATATTCATTGATTACGTTTATGCTGTTATGGTTTTCCTAACAATCTTCACTTCATCCCACCACTGCATACACATCTATTTCTCCCGATTTGCACTTTTTTATCAGCCATGGATCAATGCCCATTTCCGATAAATCGCTTCCTTCGCCTCTTGCTGTGCTGCCAGCATTAAACCCGCATAGCTAGATATTGTTTGCATGTTACACAAATCATGGATTAATGAGTGACCCATCATCGCGATATTAATCAAAGGATATTGATAAAAAAATGATGGTGATTAGTTTGAGAAAGTTTTGGAAATTTCACGCGGAGTGAATTTAATACCTCATTTAAGCACCATTGGCTTGATGCTCAATCATTGAGGCAGTGATCAGCTTCAAGCACGGATCATCATTATTAATCAATTCAGCTATGTTAGGTATTTTCTGATTGGCGCATGATGAGTCACTATTGACGACAAAACCGCTCTTGTGCTGTTTGGTTTGAGATCATTAATCGAGGCATACTTGCCTGTAGCGGAATGGATGATGGGCAATAGTTTGAACAGATTTTAGTTCCAACAATATCGCCTTGTTTTAAGGAGCAAAGCTTTATACTGATGGCTTGCTGAGACAGTGTAGATAGCCATTATGCTGCCTAAAACTGTCTCAGCTTATCTATCCATGGATAGCGGTATTCAGGCTCTTTATGATCAGGCAGATTGATGTTCAGCTTGAGCAGTCTGAGCATAATTGGCTAATCCAATTTCTTCAATCAGATCCAGCTGTGTACCAAGCCAGTCCAGATACTCTTCATTGATGTGTTTTTGTTTTTCCAGTAAATCACGAGACACGAAATCCAGTTGTGCCTCACACACAGCAATGGCATCAGTTAAGGCTAGATGTTTGGCTTGCTCGGCTTGCTGATCACACTGCAGAATTTCTACAATATTTTCACCAACCAAAATTTTGCCGTATTCTTGTAAGTTGGGTAAGCCTTCTAGCAATAAAATGCGTTCGATCAAATCATCAGCCGTTTTCATGTCACGAATAGATTGTTTATACATGACTGCGCCCAGTTTACCGAATCCCCAATTTTTCAGAATACGAGCATGTAAAAAGTACTGATTGATAGAAACCAGTAACAGACCCAGATTTTTATTTAAAGCCTGTAAGGCCAGACGATCTCCCTGCATGGTCTATCCTTTCACAATTGGCTTTGCAAATAATTTTCCAAACCCATTACCGCAATTTGGTGCAATTGCTGTTCCAACCAATGGGCATGATCTTCTTCCGTATCCTGTAATTGTGTCACCAGAAATTGGCGGGTGACATAATCTTGTTCTTGTTCACACAATTTAATCGCTTGTTTGATATTTTCTCTGACCGCCAATTCGGTATCTAAATCATTTTGTAACATGCTGACTACATCGGTACCCACATTGATTGCTTCCGGTACAACAATTGGTCGACCATTTAACATCAGAATACGATGTATAAATTGATGTGCATGCTCTGTTTCTTCCTGCATTTCGTGGTCAATGTGCTGATAAAGCTTCATATAACCCATATCTTCAAACATGCGCGAATGGGCAAAATACTGATCTCGCGCTGCCAGTTCCCCGGCAAGCAGTTTATTTAAACAATCGATGACAACTTTTTTGCCTTCCATGATCTTTCCCTTTTTAAAAACTGAAACAGACTACCTATTCAGCTTGTTTGTGCCATACTCAAATAATGAAATGGTCGATTATCTGCCCGTTGGTCTCTGTTTGAGCATATTGAAAGCAGATAATATTAAAATAAGCTATTTTTAAATTGTATGCCGACCGAATCAGGCTATTCAGTTACAGTTTCGATCGAATTTCTAAACTAGTTGTCCTGCTGAGCCAAGCGTTTATACCCCAAATGGTTCAATACATCGGCGTTAACCGCTTTTTGATACTGAAATTTTGTGCCATGTTTTCTCTGTATCTTTCAGACCATAACCTGAATTTAGTTTATTTATACTACCATAAAAATGTTCTTCTAATTCAATAGTTTAAATTATAATAAAAACAATTATCATCCTGATTTAGCTTTGAGTTAGCACTTATTATATAAAGCTAAACAAAATCAAATTATTACAATAGGAATGATAATTAGTATTTGTTATCATAGACTTGAACTGATTTTGGTTTATCGTGAATTAATCTTTTTTAACGTTTATTAACCTTATCAATGGTTATTTGCTGACAGAATCCTACTGCGCTGACATGATGATGTACGGGTGTGCATGCTATTGAACTTTAGTCAGGTAAGGAAGATATTTGATTCATCTTTGGGTTTATAGTTTACCTATAGCCATCATTATCTGCATCACCACCACAATAACAATATTAATCAGCGCAATGGTGATAGGTAACAACCATAACCAGCTCTTTTTTGCTCGGGTAAAATAGCCAAAATACGATGCGATTAAGACTATTACATTACATAGGGCATAAAAATGAATGAGAACAACGCCAACAGGAGCATCAGGTGGAGCCTCTCTATCTATATAAAAATAGAATATTAATCCTAATATTTGTACTATTAATATCGTAGTGGGAATGATAAGTTTATTCATATAAGTTGGCTGATTACTCATGTTCGGGTCGTGGTCATCCTTATGCGACCATTTTTCTCAGTCAGAAGCCTGAAGTTAAGCATTTAAAATGAGCTTATACTCCAATGCTTGTCATACCTTTGCTTTAAAAGTGATGTTCTTATCACTGAACCTTCCCCAATTTTATACTAAAATTATCAACTATTTAAGCACTTTTTCTTTCTGTGAATCAGCTTCTTTCTTAGGATGGCCATATGGAGCATGTTTTTATCAAGACTAGCCTATTTTTATAATTTATTCTTTCACTCACAAGAGCGTAAAAAAGCCTGCACTGAATAAATCAGGTTACCGATATTAGCAGCCTTGTTTTTTTTGTTGATTCCACTGAGCTTATTCTAAGCACCGGATCAACTCTGATAAATGGGTATAGTTGATTTGAGTTTAGAAGACACAATAAAAAACTGAATTCTGGATGAAATAGAATTCAGTTGATCAAATTGACTGAAACGCTGTGACAAATACCATCAGCCGAGCAGCAATTTGATTTGACTCAGATAATATTGAATATGTGCGTTACAGGACGATACCGCCTGTTATGCCATATACCTGTGCAGTGACATAGCTGGAATCCTCAGACATCAGGAATACATAGGTTGATGCCAATTCAGCCGGTTGTCCCGCACGACCTAACACAGATTCACTCTGACCAAATTTAGGAATTGCTTCTGGTGGCTGACCGCCAGTGATTTCCAACGCTGTCCAGATTGGACCCGGAGCAACTGAATTGACGCGAATACCTTTGGCAGCCAGTTGTTTGGCCAAAGCTTGAGTGAATGCCACAATCGCCGCTTTGGTAGAAGCATAATCAACCAGATTAGGACTGGGTTCATAAGCTTGAACTGAGCTGGTGGTCACAATGGTGGCGCCTTCAGGTAAATGCGGCATTGCTGCTTGGATCACCCAGAATAAAGAGAACACATTAATTTCAAATGTTTTTCTTAGCTGCTCTGTTGAAATATCGCAGAATCGTTCTACCGCAGTTTGTTTGCCGGCCACCAAGGTGAGGCCATCAAGACCACCAAGTTCTTTGTGCGCTTTTTCCACGAGTTGTTTACAGAAATGTTCGCTGCTTAAATCACCCGGAATACAAACCACTTTGCGACCAGCTTGTTTAACCAGTTCGGCAACCTGTTTGGCATCTTCCTCTTCTTCTGGCAAATAAGTTAATGCAACATCGGCGCCTTCACGCGCATAGGCAATGGCGGCGGCACGACCAATACCAGAATCCGCACCGGTCACCAATATTTTTCGTCCGTGCAGACGTTCATGTCCTTGATAGCTTTTTTCGCCACAGTCAGGCACCGGATCCATTTTGCATTGCAAGCCTGGCGCAGGTTGGTGTTGCTTGGAAAAATCTGCATGATAATATTTGGTTCTTGGATTTTCTAAACTTTGATGTTTCATATACATCTCCTTGCTTAACAGTGTGTTATATTTTTAAAACAGCAAAATCATCATACGACAGAAAATTTTCCAAGCAAAGCAAATTCACCTCATTTAATGACAAATGAGTGGTTAAAGTTTATTAATTTCATTGGCTTAGATATTATTAAACAAATTATGACATTTAATAATAAAAAGCAACTGAATTGATCGATAATATGCAAACAAGTTACAAAAATTAATCAAATACAATAATCATTAAAATTTATAATTGTAGGAAGCTCCGAATATATGCGCATAGGAACGATAGTTTGCTTCACCCAATACATTACTGGAGACATGCATGCCTTGATCCTGTTGCCGCATATGTGTTCTTTGAATATGCAGATAGGTGTAAGACAAAGCCCATGACTGATGCTTATCCACATCGTATTTCATGCCTGCGCCAAATAACCAGCGATTGCCATCTGGTATCGTAGACAGGCGCGTAGATGAGCTACGCACAGGAGATTGATCGTAATTTACCCCAAATCGCCATTGTAATTGCGAATTTTGCTGATAGGCCGCGCCCACACCTATCGCTAGCGTATCACGCCAGTTGGTGAAAATATGGGTGGTATCGGAGGTGATGCCATGATGCTGGTCAATAGATTTAATATTTTCAAATTTAATATCCAGATCATGTAAACGGGAAGAACGTGTCCAACTCACGTTACCAAACACCTTCCATTGTGGATTCACTGTCCACATACCATGTAATGACACCACTTCTGGTGTGGTTATCTGTACGCCAGCAGCTTCGATTGGCTTATAACCAAACTGATCAAACAATGGGGCATATTTCTTGGCATAGGCACCCATCGGTTGCCAGCGAGCTGTACCGCGCAAGTGATGGTTAATTTTAGAACGGTAGCTTAAACCAACGCGCACATCCGGATTGATGTCCCATAACCAACCGGCATTGAAGCCGTAGCCCCAATCATTGCCTTTGACCGTTCCACGAGCATCAAACCCACCCGGTGCAGTCTGATGCAATATTGAGGTCGGCACACCGGCAATTGAACTTCCGACAGGGGTGAAGTCTGCATATTTTTGAATTTCCGCATGCAGGTATTGGGCGATTAACCCAACGCCGAAACGATGATGTTCATTTAATTTATAGGCCACTGTCGGATTGATGTCGATGGCTTTGACATTGGTTTTATTCACGTTATAGCGCATCACTGAATGACTGCTGTCGTTGGTTTTAGCAGCATAGGGAATATATAGACCCAGCCCTACTCCCCATTTTTCATTTAATCGGTGGGAAAAATATGCCTGAGGCACAGCCTGAACAGTATTGGAAATATTGCCACTTTGCGGCCCTTGTACGGCAGAGCCATCGCTAAAGGTGCCACGGGCATGGTTGTAATTGATGTCAGGTTTAATTAAAAACAAGTTTCCATTAATTTGCGTCCCCTCAAGATAAGCCAGACCGGCTGGATTTAGTACAATGGTGGTGGGATCTGCCGCTTCAGCTGCCGCGGCATTACCGGTTGATACAGCAGTCACCGATTGCAATCCCAGATGATAACCAGAAGCATACGCCGGAGCAGTTACCACCCAAACACCCAATTCAATCAAACACAGCTTTATCATAGCTGTTAAAGTTTTTGCCATTCTCTTGATTCTCAATATTCAGAAAATAAAAAATGACCATTCAGGTCTGAGACAATCAGAAATATATTTAATAAATCTGAAAAAAGTAAAATTCGAGTTTTTATTCTAACTTAAAAAGACCTGTTCAGCGTATTATTATTCTTACAATTGTTCAGATAAATGAATTTATACAAATAGAAATACAACATAATTATGCATTTGAGGTGCCAAATAAGGAAATCTTATTTTTTTATCCAAAATTTTCTCATTTCAATTAAGCAGCATAATTTCCTTATTTAAATCAGTTTATTAAAAAATATTTTGCTTTAATAATGGCATCATTGGCGCTTAAAGTATTACATTAATTCAATTTAAATAATGATTAATAAAATGTGCTGTTTTTAGCTCACCTCATTAGCTATGCGGTAGATATGTGTTGACTTTAATGATGTGGCCAAAGAATCTTTATCGGATCCGATTTCAATATATTTATGAATTAAAATCAGCACATTCTTTTGCTCGACTTTGCTCTTTTTAATGCTTTTTAGGTAATTTAGTAAATTAGATTGCCAATAACCACGTATTGATTCATTTTTTAGCTACCGACTAAAAATGATGAATAATCAATCGCAATTAGATAATAACTTCCATTACAGGCATATGTTATTGGTATTCAGTATATTTGATGTTCAGCTAGTGTTAATGCCGTTTGAAACTCTGATTTGCGCTACATCATAGCAGTGGTTACACTTGAGACATTGTTATTGTCATCTTTCGAAAAAATGTTTCGCCGACTATTACGAACTTGGCCTATATATTTTCTGTGGTTTGATTTGGTCTATGGTTTTGTTTTGAATCTGATTGCCAGTATCAATCTGGATCATGCTCCTTTACCGACTAGTGGCTTACCGGTAGCGCCGGATATTGCCTTCAGTTGGCTGCAAGTCATCACTAACGGCGGAATGGTGTTGGTCATCAGCGTAGCTCTGTTTGTTTTGCTTCAATTAAATCGTGCGGTGATGGAACAAAAACCTTGGCCGTTTTCTCCGCTGAGAGTGGCGGCAATGATGATTATTCTGGTATTTAGTCTTCCAGCATGGTGGCAATGGGTTTGCGCTTTATGGGATTTAATGCATGGAAAATTGGTGGTAGATTGGAATAATCTACGCTATTTGATTGTCGCTATTCTTTTGCTTTATCCAGGTTTATTATGTGTTTGGTTATTATTTGCCCGCCGGCGCCAGCCACAGCCGCCCACGCCCATTTTAGCCAACGAACTTAGCCATCATGGTAGCGACAGCGCCCATTGATAAATTCATCATTGCTTTGCTAAGTTGAGTTGGTTGCAGCCTGACGTCGACTTTAAGCAAAAAAATGAGCAATATTTTATCTATTCTTTCTAACCTAATATTTCGGCATACTGATTTGATCGTTATGTTGCGCTTTATTTGCTTTTGGCTGCTCATGATGGCGTTAGTTGGGCCGTGATTAGCCTATCAAAGGCAAAGAAATTTAGCTGCAAATATCCAATATAAACAATCAGATCACTATGCAGCAATTAAAAAGTGCGCTGCTATTGCCCAACGGCTTTCAGACATTGCCTCAAGCTATGCTGATCATAAAAAACAACCCATTTGTCCATCATTGAACATAATCGCCTGAACCATGTTCATGTCGTTTCTTCACAAGAGTCGCATAGGTTAGGTCGGGTACAAATGCGGATAAATCGTTGTGCGGATTTAAAAGCCCAGACGAGTTGCCAGCAATTGATGGAAAACAAACATTCACTGCGATGGATAAAGGGATAACAGATTCAGATGTTGAATCTGTTACTAAACCAATTAATGGTGGACTTAATCATATTGTAGCAAGAAAAAAATATACTAAACGGATCAAAGAATAGATAACATCGGATAAACAATGTTCTAATGGATAAGATAGAGAGATGAAAAATAAAATTATTTACTTTTTTATTGTTGTATTACTATCTAGTTGTAGTAATAAACAATTAAATACAGATAATGTGGAAGTTAGTTTCTTGAATGAAAAAAAGAATATTTATGAAACGGCTAAACCCATCTCACCCATCATAAAAGATGATTCCGAGAATACTTATATTTTAGATACGTTCAATGTTTTGTCTCATAAGTTAATTCTGCAATCTAAAGTTTATTTAAATCAACAAAATGTCTATGAAAGAGATTTTGAAATCTCATTGATAAATAAATTGGATTATGTCATTGTCGAAATCCAAAACAGAATAGGCGTAAGCGCCTATCAACTATTTATTCGACAAAGAAATAATAAATTGGAAATTTTCCAACAAACTGGTTGGGATAGTATAGTCTTTACCATGGAAAGAGCAAAAGATGACTATAGTGCTGAAAGAGCGAATTTGATCTGCTTAAGTCAAGAGATAAAACCAATAAATGGCATCATAAAAATCCCTGATGATTTAAATTTTACCAATGAAAATACCAAAGACTGCTTTGCCTGCCCACAACAATATACTACTGAAGAATGTTTACAAACAAAACAATCGGGTAAAAAATTTCGTTGGGAAAATAACTGATTATTGAATCATCAAACTAAAACGCAATGAAATCTATTTTAATCATATTGAACTTTTAATAATAGGATGTGCTCATAGCAACATTTCAGCTATTGATTCATTATCTGATAAAAGCGTTTGTAACAAACTTTTGATAAATTGAATTAATCAAGAATTTATTTTTTTTAGAAAGGGGTTAATTTAAATATAAAGGAACCGTTAAATTAATAGAAGATGAGGGTAATACCTCTTTGCAGATGGATTCACAAAGGACTTGATAAAAAATATGCCAATGTTATACAAAATTATACTAATGCATTGCATGAATTTGAATTTTTCTGAATGTGAGACAAGGTATTTATCCTTTATAAAGCCATAGTAAGCGAATCAAATTTGAAAAATAAGAGCTAAGAGATAGCACACATTTCTAATCCCTTATTAAGCAACAGTAAGTTAACAAAATTTGAGAAAATAAGAATAAATATGGTTGTTCAGGAGCAGTGAAATCTGCGGTGAAATCTGACCATTCGATTTTCAATAGCTAAATCAGGTAGAATATATGCCAGAATTTCGATTGCGGTTTTATTTTGCATGAATACACAATCCATCACTGAGCTGTTAAACCCTATTCCCATCCCAGACAGTACACGCACGCTGGGTACGGAAAAAGCTATCGATTCGGTGCGATGTGCTGAAGATGGCGTGCATCTGTCTTTGGTTTTTCCCTATCCAGTAGCGCATTTGATCGATCAGATGCAACAACAGATAGACGCTGCGATAACGGCACAATTCGGTAATACACCGTTATTTATCGATGTTCAGGTTAATGTTGCCCAACACAAGGTACAGCCGGGTGTACAAACTATTGCTGGGGTAAAAAATATTATTGCGGTTGCTTCTGGTAAAGGTGGCGTAGGCAAATCCACAACCAGCGCTAATTTGGCAATGGCCTTAAGCCGTATGGGTGCCCGTGTTGGTGTGCTCGATGCTGATATTTATGGTCCGAGTCAACCGACTATGTTGGGTGTCGCTGTGCATGAACCACGTCAACAAGATGGGAAACTGATTCCGGTTATGGCGGCTGGTGAAATTCAGGTTATGTCTGTTGGTTTTCTGGTTGATACTGATCAGGCCGTAATCTGGCGCGGTCCGATGGTCAGTCAGGCTTTGCAACAACTGTTATTTCAAAGCCAGTGGGACGACGTAGATTATTTAATCATTGATTTACCCCCAGGCACAGGCGATATTCAGCTGACTTTGGCACAGAAAATACCTGTCACCGGCGCAATCGTGGTGACCACTCCGCAGGATATAGCCCTGATTGATGCTCGCAAGGCAGTGAATATGTTTCAGAAGGTCAACATTCCTATCTTTGGCGTGCTGGAAAATATGTCGATACATATTTGTTCTGAGTGCGGTCATAGCGAAGCCATATTTGGGCAGGATGGTGGTCAACATCTGGCCGACAAACTGGACGTACCCTTACTCGGTCAACTCCCCTTAACGCTTGGGGTGCGACAAGCCATGGATAAAGGTCATGTTAGCGAATTATTTAATCAACAACCTGCCATTGCCCACCTTTATCAACAAGCCGCATGGCAACTGGTGCAAGCCATTTCGGACACGGGCAAGGATTTCAGCCGGCGTTTTCCAAAAATCGTGGTTGAATAAATTTTCTATCCATTGATTTGACATGAATAACTCCATGTTATCATTAACCCATCCCTGTAAGAATGTTCAGTTGATCACAGGTAAGCAAGCTCAACAGCCACTAGATCATATCATGCCGATACAATACAGCTCTCAACCACAATCTTTCCCATGTCAGCAGCCTTACGTGCATTTGTCCGTAGCAAATTATCTGCTGTCTGAATTATTTTGCTAATGACGTTACATGAACACATCCTTCTGGCCTCTCCTGGCTTTGCTTGCTGACGGTTTGCCACATCCGGTTCAAAAACTGGCCAAAGCCCTCAATAAAAAAGTGTCACAGCTCAATGCAGCATGGCAAGACATGCCTGCGCATATCAAAAGTTTGCTGCATCAGCAAAATGGCATTTGGCAATTAAGCAAGCCTTTATCGATAATTCCAGAGCAGATTTTCAGCGATAGTGCTCGCCAATATGGTTTTGCGCCCACTTTATTTTTACAGACGCATTCAACCAATACTTTTCTGCTTGATCAGGCGCGGCAAACAAAGGATGTGATGCCCGCTCAGGTATGTATGGCTTATCAGCAAACCGCCGGCCGCGGTCGTCAGGGTAAAACTTGGCACAATCGTGTCGGCGAATGCCTAATGTTTAGTTTAAGCTGGTCGTTTCAACGATCACAGTCTGAACTGGGTGGCTTGGCACTGGTGGTCGCGCTGGCAATCAGTCAGAGCTTAGCTGAACTGGGTGTGGCTGTTCAAATCAAATGGCCAAATGATTTGATGCTCCAGCACAACAAACTTGGTGGCATTCTGATTGAGACGGTAAGCAAACAAAACCAAACCATCGCCATTATCGGTATCGGATTGAATTTCACCATCCCCGAACAGATCTGCAACGCCTCTGCCATCCTGCCACAAACGCCAAAAATACAGGCCAGCCAGATATTTAATGGCATTATGCATAAACTGAGCCAGTATTTACCACGATTTAATCAAAATGGTTTAGAGAGTTTTTTACCGCAATATAATCGCTTGCATCGTGACCACGGACAACTGGTTCATCTATATCACGATGGCAAAATCATTACCGAGGGAACCGTTACCGGCATTGCCACATCTGGAGCGATTATTTTAGAAACTGCTGACGGCGAACAGGAATATGTCACTGGTGAAATCAGCTTACGCTCTGGTCGTGCCACCACGCGCAGCCAACTTATTGCACAACAACGTTATCTTTTGCTGGATGCAGGTAACAGTAAACTTAAATGGGCATGGGTCGAAAACGGTTTTATTTTGCATTATGGTAAAGCGGCGTATTATGACTTGCAGCCTTTACTCAAAGACTGGGCACAATATGGCTCTGGCGTAGAGCGCATTATCGGCTGTGCTGTCTGTGGTGAAGCTCGCTTACAACAGGTTGCCTCCATCTTACCTCTGCCGATTATGTGGCTGCCTTCGATGCCCGAAGCGTTAGGCATTGTTAATCATTATCGCAATCCTACTGAGCATGGCGCCGATCGCTGGTTCAACATTTTGGGGAGTCGCCGCTACACGCAACAAGCATGTGTTGTTGTCAGTTGTGGTACTGCCGTCACAGTAGATGCGTTAACTGATACTAACCACTATCTTGGTGGCAGTATTTTGCCGGGCTTTCATTTAATGAAAGAAGCTTTATCCAAACGCACCGCTAACCTAAACCGACCGCTGGGTAAGCCTTACGCGTTCGCCACCACCACACCGAATGCGCTGGCTAGTGGTATTATGGATGCTGTCTGTGGAGCCATAGTATTGATGCATGAACGCCTGCAACAAAAGGTTGGCATGGATAAACCCGTCGACATCATTATCACTGGAGGAGGAGCGAATAAAGTCGCTCAGGCCTTGCCACATTCTTTTGTCTTAGACAATCGGATTGAAATTGTGGATAATTTAGTGCTTTATGGTTTAATCAACTGGGTTGAATACGCATGAAATGGCTATTTGCAATATTAGTCGCATTGAATATCGTGGTTTTCGGCTGCATGGTAGCAGGTAAACTTGTACACCCTCCTACAGCGGCATCTACAGCTATGGCCAGCAGTGAAGTGGAAATTGCCGCCCCAGCTACTCCTGATATCAGCGTGCGTAATCCCAATGTAGTTAATACCCCCGCTAGCAATCAGGTTGACAATCCGTCAACTCCACCAAAAGTTGTGAACAAACCTGAACCTCCTTCCATTACTCCTCAGCCAAAACCTGAGCGTAAGCCTGATCCAGATTCAAGTACTCAGGTCGCCACGACTACGCCGGCAACACCGCCTAATGCCAATTGCAGTGCCACTGTAACCTTACCGGAAAATGATTTTCACCGCATTAAGGGTTTGCTCCGCCAATGGCCGTATTCGACCAAACGTTTTGTCGAACAGGTTACGCCAAGTGCCAAACCTAATCCGGTGACCAAACCTACCCGTTATATGGTGGCTTTGAACAATATTGATGAAGAAACCAGCAAACGTTTGCAGGAAAGTGGGTTTGATCATGGTTCAGCCCAAGGCAAAGTGAGTCTGGGAATATTTAACCGCCGTGAAGACGCAGAAGCTTTAATGGCTCGCGCCAAAATGAAAGGCTTCACTAATGTATACGTTAACACGCTGGAAAGCAGTCATAGTGAAACCTCAGCGAATGCTCCTACCAGCGTTGCCAAAATACGGGTTACTTTCTCTGGTGTAGACAATACCGCCATACAGGACATCAACAAAATTACCGGTCGCTATGGACAAATACAGCGAATCGGTACCTGTCGTTAACGTTGACCTTACTTCTAAACGTTAAATCATGAGCACCCGCGCGGTAATCCTGAAAAATATTTCTGCCAATCTGCTGTTACAGATCGTGACCGCAATTGGCGGATTTATTTTACCCCCGCTGATTATTGTCACCTACGGCTCAGCAACCAACGGTATGCTGGCGTCGATCAAACAATTTATCGCCTATTTAACTTTGCTCGAAGCCGGTATTGGCGCCGCTGCTATCGTTGCGCTTTATCAGGCTTTGACCTCGCAAGACACCCAACTGCGTAATCGTATTCTCAACGCTACCCAACGCTTTTATCGCATTTCCGGCAGTCTTTTTGCTATTGGATTATTGATACTGGCTATCCTGTTTGCGTGGCTGACACAAAAGCAAATCAGTGCCACCCTCACTTTTTATATGGTCTTGGTGATGGGTGCCGTTAACATTATGGATTTCTTCTTTTTCGGTAGTTATCGTGCTTTACTGACTGCCGATCAGAAAACTTATATCGTATCTAGCGTTCAGGCTGCCAGCATTCTGCTGAACATTGTTGTTTGTTATTATTTGATTCAATCCGGTTATAGCATTCTCACCGTACAAATCGCCTCCAGTGTCATACTGATCAGTAAATTTTGCATTTATCGCGGTTATGTCAAACATCAATACCCAGACTTAAAACAGCCAGCTGCAGATAACGAACCTTATCATTTACATCAGACTTGGGATGCCATGACGCATCAACTGACTGGTCTGCTGATATTCAGTTCACCACTGGTGCTGATCACCCTATTTTTGTCATTAAAAGACGCCAGTATCTACGCTGTCTATGCCCTTATTTTTGGCGCCATCAAAATGGCACTGCAATCGATATCTCAAGGCATGCAAGCGATTTTTGGCCACAGCCTGAAAACTGATTTTGACCACACCAAACAAAATTTCTGTCGTTATAACCGTCTTTTTATGTGCTTTCTGGGCTGGGTTTATACCTGTACCGGTTTACTGCTGGCACCATTTATTCAGCTTTATACCGTCAATATGACTGATGCCAACTACCACCAGCCTTTACTGGCCATATTGTTTTTATTGGTAGGCATCATCGAAAACAGTCGTATACCTTCTATGATCATGATCATGGCCGCTGGACGCTACAAACAAACCAAGCCACAAGCCTTAATCGAAGCTGGCATTAATCTTGTCTGCTCAATCTGCTTTATCCAGCTTTGGGGCATAAGCGGCATTTTACTGGCTGCATTGCTATCATTTGTATACCGCAGTAGCGAAATGCTGTATTACAACTGCAAACATATTCTATTTATGCCTGTTATTCGTCCATATTTATTATGGCTACTGATCTTCACTGCTATTGCCGCCTGTATCAGCTTAGGCTGGCAACCGGTAAATCATGTTAAAATTGCGACTTATCTGGACTGGGTCAAACTGAGCTGCATCACTGCTGTAGTGGCAGCGATACCATTCAGCCTATTGCTATTACTGATTTATCGTCGGCCAATTCAATGATTCCCAAACTTATTCACTATTGCTGGTTTGGTCCTCATCCGTTGCCAGCATCGGCACAGCGCTATCTTGCCAGCTGGCAGGAAATGTTGCCCGATTACCAGATTAAACTCTGGAATGAGGAAAATTATGCCTATCAGAGCAACGCTTATGCCAGCGCTGCTTACGCTGCCGGGAAATATGCTTTCGTTGCCGACGTTTGTCGCATCGAGGTGTTATGCCAGTATGGTGGGATCTATTTGGATACCGATGTGCAAATGCTTAAATCGTTTGATCCATTCCTGCATCACCATTGCTTTACTGGTTTTGAACAAGGCATGAACCCGTATACCCGCGAACTTACCTGCAATCCGCAGGCTGGTGTCATGGGCTGTGAAGCCGGCAGTGCTTTGATGCAGGATATCCGGCAACTTTATCAGACAATGCACTTTGATCCCCAGCAGCCCGTCACCATCAATCAACTCTTTAAACAACTCTATCAGCAGCACAACATTCAATTGAACGATCAGCAACAGCTGATTACCGATTATGTCTGTGTCTACCCCAGTGATTATTTCATGGCCAAAAATGCTTATACCCATCAGCTCAACATTACGGCTAATACCGTGTGTATCCATCATTACGATGGCAGCTGGCTGAATGACAGCAAAAGCCTGAACCGTTTAAAACGTCTGCTCCTAAGTATATTGCAACGCACACTCGGAGCGAACAACAGTCAGAAACTGATCGCGTTACTCAAACGGAAACAATCATGAACCCTCGTCAGCACCATCCACCGATAGATTTCGTTTTGCCATGGGTAGATGGCAGCGATCCGGCCTGGCTGGCGGAAAAACAACGCTATCTGTCTGAGCACCTTGGTCGCCATGACGCCATCAGCACCAACCGCTACCAAGATTTCGGTACCTTGCGCTATGTGCTGCGTTCGATTGAGCAAAACTGCCCGTGGTACCACAAGATTTATCTGATTACAGCCAACCAATATCCACATTGGCTCGATACCAGTCATGCAAAAATTGAAGTCATCAGCCATGAGCAATTGTTTATACAGCCACACAATTTGCCTGTATTCAATTCTTCCGCTATTGAAATGAATCTGGTCAACCTTCAGGGCTTAAGCGAACACTTTGTTTATCTGAATGACGATACGGTTATCTTGCGTCCCACTTCACCCGAACGCTTCTTTCAACAAGGATTACCCGTTGATTTTTTGGTTCATGGCTGGTTACGTCGTGGCCAACTGTTTCAGCATTTACGCGGACACGATAGCTGGATCGATGCATTAAATAACAACATCGCCCTAATTAACCGTGTGCGGCAACCTGCCAGCCTGCCTAACCGTTTTCTGTTCGATTCGAGTTATAGTTCATTAGATAAATTAAGTAATACCTTATTAAAATACGCCTATCGGCACTACTTCTGGTTTGCCCACTGGCATTTGCCCCAACCCTATACCCGCCAAACACTGCATGCAGTGTATCAGCAATTTGAACCTGAAATCCTCACCTGTACCGCCAACCGCTTCCGCGCGGCCAACGATCTCACTGTCTACCTGAACCGCTATTGGCATCTAGCCAACGGAAACTTCATACCACATAAATACAACGACGGTTTCGTCAGCAATATTAGCGATATCTCCCAGCTAAATCAGGCAATGAATCACCTACAGCAGCATCCCGATATCCGCTTTATCTGCCTAAACGATACCTGTACCAGTACCGATCCGCAGCTTCTGGCACAATTACATTCCCGCCAGCACGCTTTTTATGAGCAACACCTACCACAACCTGCCTCATTCGAAAAAGATCGCGGTGCATACCAGCCCACCACGACCACCACAAAAACCACATCGTCAAGCATGAGCACACAGAGTTAAGTTATAATAACTTATTACTTCGGTACCTTAATCCAAGCACCAACCACCCGCTAATGCATGAAGACTTGCCCATTTTCCGTACTCCTGTCATTGTATGACCGTGAACAGCCTGCCTGGCTCAGCGCTTGTCTGGACAGCCTGTGTGCGCAAAGTGTGCAGCCACAAGAAATCGTTATCGTACTGGATGGCGCTATTCCATCTGCTTTACACCACATTCTTGCAAGCTATCAAGCCAAACTGCCTTTACAGATCATTGCCCTTAACGAACATGTGGGACTGGGCAATGCCTTGAATATAGGTCTGTCCCATTGTCAGTATGAATGGGTGCTGCGCATGGATACCGATGACATATGTGCTCCCGATCGCTTTGCGCGTCAGTGGGACTATATTCAAACCCACCCTGACGTGGCCTTGTTTAGCGGACAGATTGCCGAATTTAGCATCGATCCAGACCAAACCACCTCGGTAAGACAGGTACCCCTTACCGACCCTGAAATTCGCCAGTATGCACAATGGCGCAATCCCATCAACCACATGGCTGTAGCTTATCGTAAAAGTGTCATACAGTCTGTTGGTGGCTATCAGCACCACCAGTGGATGGAAGATTACAACCTATGGTTACGGGTACTGGCTGCCGGCTATCAAGTCGCCAACTTGGCAGAAATTCTGGTCTATGCCCGCGCCGGCCACGCCATGCATGCCCGGCGACGCGGTTTACAGTATTGCAGCAGTGAATGGCAACTCCTACGTTTAAAACATCGGCTCAACAGTCAGCCTTTACTTCCAGCGTTAACCTGCTTTATGCTTCGCGGTTTTAGCCGTCTGTTGCCAACCGGACTTTTGGGCACCCTCTACCATCACCTGCGCGAAAACAGATAAATTCCCAATTATGCAAAGATTACTTTCTTACAAAAGTCGTTTATTTTTTGGTACTTTGCTAGTGATGCTGGTGCCCATGGCCATCATGCAGCCGATTAAAGGCTTTCAGCAGGGACGCGCAGCGTTTATCACCAGCATCATCCTTGCGGGCATTGCCCACATCCTGAACACCAAATCACTGTCCGTATTCAGCAACTTTCCCGGTCGCAAATCAGCGGTTATCGCCCTGCCCCATACCTTTTTCTGGTTCTTCGGCATGTGGATGGCAGCCAAATTCTTTAATCTGCACTATACCGTCTGGTTTCTGTTTATCGCAGGCTGTCTGTCATTATTTTTGTGCGTATCTTATATCTACTATCGCAACAAATTCATCACCACTTATGCCTATATCCCCTTTGGTCGTGCCAGTACAGCCAATCAATTACCCAATGTCAACTGGATCAGACTAGACACCCCAACCCTACCTACAGACACCGTGATCAATGGCATCGTTGCCGACCTGTATGAGCCAATGCTGGATAAATACTGGCAAAAATTTCTGGCCAAGCAAACCCTTAACGGCATGCCCGTGTTCAACATTCGCCAAGTCGAAGAGTTTCTAACCGGTCGGGTAAAAATTCATCATCTTTACGAAAACGATCTTGGTTCCTTGCTCCCTTCCCCAACCTACGTCTTATTCAAACGCGTATGGGATATTGCCATGATCTTGCTGTCAGCGCCGCTCACCTTGCCGGTAATGGCACTCACCGCCATTGCCATCAAACTGGAAAGCCCCGGCAACATCCTTTTTGTGCAAAATCGCGTCGGTCGAAGCGGACGCGAATTTCGCATATACAAATTTCGCAGCATGTGTGCGGATTCAGAAAAAAACGGCGCACAAATGGCTCAACCGGATGATCATCGCATTACCCGTATCGGCAACTTCATCCGCAAAACCCGCATTGATGAATTGCCGCAATTTTGGAATATACTCAAAGGCGACATGAGCTTAATCGGACCACGACCGGAGCAAAAAATATTTGTTGACCAGTTCATTCAGGATATCCCTTTTTACGATTATCGTCACATCGTCAGACCAGGCATGTCTGGCTGGGCACAGGTTACCCAAGGCTACGCGGCCGATACCGAACAAACCCAAATCAAGATCGAACACGATTTTTATTACATCAAACACTTTTCCTTTTCATTGGATGTATTGATTCTGTTCAAAACCATCAAAACCATGGTTACTGGTTTCGGTGCCCGCTAAACACCCACCGGTTCATCAACCCTAAGCCAAACCACCAGCGTGCCAGCCTACATCAGTCCTACTTCTTGCCTACCTCACTCATGTAGTGCCTGCAATGGACAACCACTTTAAACAAAATTATATTGCTATTGGTCGCCACTTTATCTGATGGTTGATGACTTTATGGCGACTAAGCTTCCCTGATCCACTCCAAGCTCATCCTGAGCCAATCTGGCATACCAATCGTTTAAGGCAGATATGCCCAACTGCCACATCAGCGAAAACTGAATAAATCTCCAATAATCAAATACCTATTGAAAATTCACCCCCTAACCCCATTTGTATATTCCGATAACAGGAGATAACTATGGCTAGTGGCTGGGCATCCGATGATGCCGTGAATCAACAAATTGAAAGTACCATTGCAGATGCCATTGATCATGCTCGCAATCAGTTGGCATTGGGTGCTGAAAGTGCGGAATATTGTGAGGAATGTGGTGAAGAGATCCCTGAAGCGCGTCGAAAAGCCATTAATGGCGTTCGCTTTTGTGTGGCTTGTCAGACTGAGCGCGATAAAGAGATGCAGAAAACCTTTAGTCTGTATAATCGCCGTGGCAGCAAAGACAGTCAGCTACGCTAATGAGCATCACTGTGGCTCACCTTTGACCCCCTGCTGACCAGTAGCAGACAGCAAAAAATCGATGAAAACCCTCACCTTCAGC
This sequence comes from uncultured Neisseriaceae bacterium, assembly GCA_945267035.1. GTDB lineage: Bacteria > Pseudomonadota > Gammaproteobacteria > Burkholderiales > Neisseriaceae > Snodgrassella. The sequence goes on from CALYOS010000024.1 coordinate 29,076, forward strand.
GGAACATGGCGGCTATAAGGATAAATCAACATAAATGGTCGCGTGGCTCCGCCATACTCCGCTAATACCTCAATTAACTCGCCAGAGCGCAACTCTTCTTCAACCGAAAACCGGTATACCTGCATCAGACCTGCTCCACATTTGGCCAACGTTTTAGTTGCCAAAAATTCATCTTGACACACAACACTACCTTGGGTTTCGAATTGAATCAGTTGCTGCTGGGATTGAAATTGCCACGGTACTTTTTTACTGGTTCTGGGTAATTCATATTGGATACAGTTATGCTTTTGCAGATCATCCAGCGTGTGCGGATAACCATATTGGCTTAAATATTCTGGTGCAGCCACCACAATCAGTTCGGCTGATTCCAGTTTGCGTGCGATTAATCCCGAATCCGGCAAATAATTACCTCGAATGGCCAGATCATAATCGTCTTGTCCAAAATCAACATTCTGATTACTAATATGTAACTCCAAATTGATGGCCGGATAAAGGCGGTGAAACGCCGGTATCATAGGTAACAATCGATAATGTGCATACGGTGTGGGCGCGCTGATACGCAGAGTGCCAGATGGTTTATTTTGCCGGTCTAACGCTTGTTGTTGCGCATGCTGCATTTGCATTAACGCTTGCTGACACTGTTGATAATAGCCTTGCCCCACTTCGGTCAAACTCATATGCCGTGTTGTTCGAATAAACAAACGGATACCCAAACGCTGCTCTAGTCGAGCTACAGCACGGCTGACAGCGGCAGGGGTAACGCCGGCTTTCTGCGCAGCGACGGTAAAACTTTGCCATTGTGCCGCCAGACAAAACAAGCGAATAGTTCCTAACTGAATTTCATCCATAGCTTGCTGCATATCTGCTTTCATTCATTACACCATGTAATAACTGAATTAAACCATAATGCGTTTCTGCACACATCATTGAATCTTATACTGCCGGTGAAACTAACCATCAACTGAGGATTGATTATGTCAGAGCCTAAAACCGTCATCATCACCGGCGCATCCAGTGGCATTGGTTTTGCCCTGACCGCAGCTTACATCGCCCGTGGCGATCAAGTAGTCGCCAATGGACGTTCCTTAGAACGCTTACAACAAGCGGCAGAACAACTGGGCAACCCAGCAAACCTGCTTCTTGTCGCTGGTGATATCGGCAAAGCAGAAACAGCAGCCAGATTATTTGATCAGGCTATCCGTCACTTTGGCCAAGTGGATATCTTGATCAATAACGCTGGCATTTTTATCTCCAAACCAGCTGTAGATTATCGTATCGAGGATATTGACAACATGCTGACCACGAATCTGCGCGGGTTTTTATATCCGACTCAGCAAGCGGCAAAACACATGTCTGCCCGTGGCAGTGGTCACATCATCACCATAACAGCAGCCATTGCCTTGCAACCCAATACTGCCGTACCCGCGCTATTACCGGTTATGGTTAAAGGAGGGTTAAACAGTGCTATTCGTGCTCTGGCAGTGGAACTGGCCGCCAACAACGTGATGGTCAACGGCGTGGCACCTGGCGTTATTGCGACACCGATGCATCCTCAGCAAGCTGAGATTCAACAGCTGTTAGCCAATTTGGCACCGACAAAACGCATCGGTACGACAACTGATGTTGTTAATGCAGTGATGTATTTAAGCGATGCAAACTTTGTGACAGGGACCATCCTACCCGTCGATGGTGGCTCTACTGCGGGTATCTGGTCTGCTGGATAACTGCATATATAGATCAAGTTTGCCTAAATACATGATTTCAATGCACTACCCAACCAGACTGCATATTGAACACTACCTTAAGACATAAAATCTTTCTTGAGCTCCAATACAGTTACTATTCCGGTATACTTGTTGCTTAACAAAGATATTCTCTGAAATATCTACGGCGCATTGACTGAAGAAAATCGATTTTTGCTTAAGCTGTCAACACACGGCCGAAGCAAGCGTTCAATCTTAAATCTATCATCTGGCTGAAGAGAAAAAAATATGGCTATTTTGGTAACGGGTGGTGCCGGCTTTATCGGCTCCCACACCACCGTACAATTATTAAATGCAGATCAACAAGTGGTGATCTTAGATAATCTAAGTAACTCTTCAGCAATCGTATTAGAGCGGATCAAGCAAATGACCGGTAAAGATGTCCAGTTTTATCAGGGTGACATTCGTGACCGAGAGCTGTTACAACATCTTTTTTCCGCGCACAACATTGAGCATGTTTTGCACTTTGCCGGATTAAAAGCAGTGGGTGAAAGCGTTCGCGAACCCCTGAAATACTATGACAACAACGTTCGTGGTAGCTTGATTCTGGTTGAAGAAATGGCTAAAGCCGGAATCTTTAATCTGGTATTCAGTTCCTCGGCTACCGTCTATGGCACCCCAGCCTCAGTGCCCATTAGCGAAAACGCCATCACTGGCGGCACCACCAACCCCTATGGCACGTCCAAACACATGGTAGAACGCATGCTCATGGATATTCAGGACGCTGATCCACGCTGGAGCATGGCACATTTGCGCTATTTTAATAAGACATAAAATCTTTCTTGAGCTCCAATACAGTTACTATTCCGGTATACTTGTTGCTTAACAAAGATATTCTCTGAAATATCTACGGCGCATTGACTGAAGAAAATCGATTTTTGCTTAAGCTGTCAACACACGGCCGAAGCAAGCGTTCAATCTTAAATCTATCATCTGGCTGAAGAGAAAAAAATATGGCTATTTTGGTAACGGGTGGTGCCGGCTTTATCGGCTCCCACACCACCGTACAATTATTAAATGCAGATCAACAAGTGGTGATCTTAGATAATCTAAGTAACTCTTCAGCAATCGTATTAGAGCGGATCAAGCAAATGACCGGTAAAGATGTCCAGTTTTATCAGGGTGACATTCGTGACCGAGAGCTGTTACAACATCTTTTTTCCGCGCACAACATTGAGCATGTTTTGCACTTTGCCGGATTAAAAGCAGTGGGTGAAAGCGTTCGCGAACCCCTGAAATACTATGACAACAACGTTCGTGGTAGCTTGATTCTGGTTGAAGAAATGGCTAAAGCCGGAATCTTTAATCTGGTATTCAGTTCCTCGGCTACCGTCTATGGCACCCCAGCCTCAGTGCCCATTAGCGAAAACGCCATCACTGGCGGCACCACCAACCCCTATGGCACGTCCAAACACATGGTAGAACACATGCTCATGGATATTCAGGCCGCTGATCCACGCTGGAGCATGACACTTTTGCGCTATTTTAATCCGATAGGTGCGCACGAATCAGGCTTAATCGGCGAAGATCCGAGTGGCATACCCAATAACCTACTCCCTTATATCTGTCAGGTAGCGGTTGGCAAATTGTCGCAACTATCCGTTTTTGGTAACGACTATCCAACACCAGATGGTACCGGCGTACGTGATTATATTCATGTGATGGATCTGGCAGACGGTCATCTGTGTGCCATGCGCGCAACTTATAACCAACCAGGCGTTCACATCTATAATCTGGGCACCGGACAAGGCTACTCCGTGCTGGACATCGTGCATGCTTTTGAACAAGCAAGTGGCATTACCATCCCATATGAGATCGTACCCCGACGTGCTGGTGATATTGCCAGCTGCTATGCCAATCCCGATTTAGCCCGTGCTCAACTCGGCTGGCACGCACAACGCAATCTGCCTGCCATGATGGCGGATGCATGGCGTTGGCAACAACAAAATCCAAATGGATATCACAGCGAATAAAAACTTATTCTCTGTACCTATCACCAAACAGCCATCCCACAGACAATGCTGTGGGATGGCTGTTTTTCGGTTTTGAGTTCTGATACTAAACTTAACGCTAATCGATAAAATTCGCTCCTGAAAGTGACAAAAATCAAAAATGAAGAAATCACTACTCAGCATTTCACCTGAGTAGTAAAGTTATTATAATATAATGATTATTATTATCAATAAAGAACCTAAAAAAAAATTGACTTATTGTGGTATAAAACCTACTGTAGAACTATCTTCCTAAACCACAACCTGTTTACCCTTATGGCATTTCTCACCAGTAAGGACTGGATTTCGGTATAATTGGACCTATATCATTAGTCCGACAACCATTTTCAACACTGTGCACTCGTCACAGTCTATTCACAGACGATCCATGACTCATACTCAAACTGTTCAACTTGTCCAGCAACAGCTATTGGCTGATAACGAACTGGCTATTAGCGATTTTAATCATGCATTATCGTTAATTGGCTCACATCACATTGATTATGCAGACATCTACTGTCAGCGTTCCACTTACGAAAGCTGGCATCTGGAAGAAAGCATGGTTAAATCCGGCAGTTTTCAGATTGAGCAAGGTGTAGGCATACGCGCGGTCAGTGGAGAAAAAACCGCTTTTGCATACGCCGATAACCTCAATGCACAGGCATTAATCGATGCAGCAACCGCAGTCCGCGCAATTGGACAAAGCGCGCAGCATCGCACGATTGGACTCAATGCGTCTCCAGCAAGCAAAAACCTCTACAGTTTGACCAATCCCATGCACAGCTTAGATGCTGCGGCTAAAGTTGAGCTATTACAACGAGTAGAAACACTGGCCAAAGCTGCCGATCCGCGCATTGTCCAAGTCATGGCTGGACTGGTCTGTGAACATGAACTGATTTATCTGGCTCGGCTGGATGGTCGCATTCATACTGATGTGCGGCCACTGATTCGTTTATCCGTTACCGTTATCGCCAAACAAGGCGACAGACGCGAACAGGGCAGCAGTGGTGGAGGTGGTCGCTTTGACCTGAACTACTTTGATGACACCTTAGTTCAGCAATATGTTGATACCGCCGTGGCACAGGCTCTGACCAATCTTGAGGCACGTCCAGCTCCAGCAGGCAGCATGACCGTGGTACTGGGTAACGGTTGGCCGGGTGTGTTATTGCATGAAGCAGTTGGTCACGGTTTAGAAGGTGATTTCAATCGCAAAGGTACCAGCGCCTTTGCCGGACATCTGGGAGAACGAGTGGCAGCGAAAGGTGTGACCGTAGTTGATCAAGGTGATATTGCTGGTCGGCGTGGTTCCCTAAACATAGACGATGAAGGTAATCCAACCCAACGTACTGTATTGATTGAAGACGGTATTCTGTGCGGATATCTACAAGATGAAACCAATGCACGACTCATGGGTATGACCACTACCGGAAATGGGCGGCGTGAAAACTATGCCTCAGCACCAATGCCTCGCATGACCAACACCTACATGGAAAATGGTCAGATGACACCAGAAGAAATTATTGCTTCAGTTGACAAAGGTTTATATGCCGTCAATTTTGGAGGTGGGCAAGTAGACATCACCAGTGGCAAATTTGTATTTAGTGCTTCTGAAGCTTGGTGGGTTGAAAACGGCAAACTGCAATATCCGGTTAAAGGCGCTACCATTATCGGCAGCGGTCCAGAAGTATTGAAACATGTCAGCATGATTGGCAACAATACCAGTCTGGATAGTGGTGTCGGAGTCTGTGGTAAAGACGGTCAAAGCGTGCCAGTAGGAGTGGGTCAGCCAACATTACGAATCGATAGTGGTCTAACCGTTGGCGGCAGCCAAACCTAAAAACCTTTGCAGCAGCCCCTATTCCTACTCCCATACCCATACCAGCCAAAAAACCACCAGCATTTAAACCTTTACTCCAACCTGTTTTACAGCTTAAATCCTCATTTAATTTTTTATCAATAATAGTAAGAAAGGCCCTATTTACCTGATGAAATACCGAAACATTTCGTTTTTCTGAATCTGCTAATCATTCTCTGTAATCATTTCCTGTTTGATTAGTGCAAACTACCTACGTTTTTCTGGTAGATATGAGGACAAAATAATTAATCTTTTTTTGTTATAATTATTGTTGAATTATGATTATTTTCTATCACTTCTTGTTTTGAATCTGTTTTTATTAAATAATCTTCAATAAAATATTTAACTTGAGTATTATATTTATAAAAATCATTTTCCTTATACATAAAATACCCGATTATTAAAACTATTTTTTTATTAGCATAAAATTGTAACGAGGAAGAATGATTTTTTTTACTCTGTACAAATTTAATTTCTTTTACTTGTTCATAAGGTAAAGAATAGAGTATTGAGTTGTTTGAATAAATATACAATTCATGATTTTTAATTTCTAAAGCATATTTTTTTACAAAAAATAAATACGAAATAATAAAAACAAACCCTAATGATAAAATAAAAGGCAGTCCAAAAGTTTTTAAATTAGTGAAAACATCATATCTTTTTTCATTATAAAATAAATATTTATCCATTATAAAATAAATAATAACGAATAGCGGGAGAATCATTAAAAATGAGAGAGCAAATAGTTTCTCATTAATTGCTTTAAACTGATATTGTTTATTATCTTGTTCCATACTATCGAGGCGTATAATTATGCAATCTTTTTAAACTAAACTCACAAGAATTCTCTATATTATCTGCTATTTCTTCTTTCAGACTTCTTGAGCCCTTTTCTAATAATTTAGTCTCTTGCGCAAAGAGTCCATCCAACACGGGTAAGGCTCTCAACCCTGTCCTAAATATTAATGGCAGCATACATATTGCATCAATGATCTTTAATGCCATTGCTCCCCAATCACCAGCATTTTAACTAAAAAACTGAGCCAACATCCATATTTAAATACTGCTTGCTACCAATCAGCTTCCTTCATCGTGATGAACATACCGCTTTGCGCTTAGAAACCTTAGTTTCGACAAACACTTATTCATCTAAACTGGATAACTAAATAAATCAAGAATAAATTAGGTTAAGCTTTTGTCATCATCACTGCATGACATGCATTCATTGATCCGATATGAAAACTACCTGTATACTCATTCCAGATCTAGAATATAATCACATAATTAAATCCAAAAAGCCTGATTTATCATTACTTAAATAAATTAATCACCAAAAGGGGGTAATACCATGTCTAAATGCCACAAAACCACCCGCACGAAACTCTTCAACATTTCCCTTTGCAGCTTCATATTGCTGATGGCGGATAACAGTCTGGCGCTAGACCTACCCGCCCCCATGCCAGAAGCGCGCGTGCGCCTATACGGACAGAATGGCAAGCCGACCAATATGAAATATTCTAATCAAGGTCGCACCGTCAAAAAATCTATCGGTGGATCACTCGGTGGATCTTTTTCTTCCATGATTGGCACCGCTCGCAACCGCAGCATTGGCATTCCAGCCACCAATACATTAGAAAACATTCGACAACACAACCGCAACCTATCCAAAATTTATTACGAAGAATTTACTATTCCCGCCAACGTGCCTATTGTTTTTTCCAATGCCATCATTGGTCTGACCAACATTAATAATCCACCCAATGGGACTAAAATCATCACCACTCAACCATCATGTGTGGGCAATAAAATGATCTTTCATGCTGAAGCCGGCAAAGATTATGAAGTTTTCCCCGCCTCCACCTCAGCACAATGCGGCATCATCATTCAGGAAATCAAACCAGATGGCAGCGTTGTGCCTTTAAAGGCTAACTAGCATTCACAAACCATCCTAATTGAAAACAATAAACTGGTAATTTTATTCGCTGGGCAATCTAGCTTGTTCTTTAGGCAAATAAAAAAATTTGCCTGGCCAAAACTGCATAACACTATCTTTGAGCGTCACGCTAGATTGCCTCCCATTCACATTTTCCTAAAAAAGAAATATTCAACGACACCTGAATCAGTCAGATCACCGCCACCATGCCTAAATCAACGCCAACATCATTCCAAATCTGTCGCCAAGCTGGGCTAAAAAGTCTTCAAGATTGCGTCGACAAGACGAAAAAAATAAAAAATATTCAATTATGTTGCGATGAAATCATGGCCAGCTAAAGAGTCTAAATAATCATTAAATAGCGTATGCGAGCTTAGAATCAATTATCCAATCCAACACCAATCCTATTAGCCTAAAATAAAAGCCTGATAAAAATCAGGCTCTATATTTATCTCAAGCGAATGTATCAATGGTGATTACTTTCATAGCCAGAGTTAACTTGACCATAAACTTCAGTATTTCCACCTTGAGAT
>CALYOS010000025.1 GCA_945267035.1 uncultured Neisseriaceae bacterium
TAAGACCATTGATTATACTCAGTAGGTCAGAGAAAAGCTGCGTTCCCAGAAAAAAGGTGTGGGTGCACATGAGAAAGGTTTAGGTAAATTTGAAGGAGATCCTGCAAGAGATTACTATGGAAGTGGTAAAGATTCTCATCCGGCATAATGGCAAGCTATAATAGACGATTTAAAAGCAAATGGAGTAGAAATTAAGTATAGAGAAGGTAATTTAGCTTATAGTCCTGAAAAGGGAAGACCGGGACAAATGATTTTAGACCCTGATGCATCTTATAGTGCTTTAAAACATGAATACCAACATTATTTAGATGATAAAGCTAATGGGCATCCTGGGTTTTCAGAATATCTTAAAAATCAGGATTTTCAGGCTGAAATGGAAATTAATGCATATAATAAAGAAATAGAGATAGCTAATGATTTTGGAAATAAAGAATTAGCTAATGAGTTAGAACAATTAAAACAAAATGAATTAAATAGAATTTATGAAAGAGAATAAGAATATATTTAATCAGATACGTTTTTTTAAAGATGGTATTCCTGAATATAGAAATTATTCTATAGAGCAATTAGTGCAATTATTAGCAGACAACTTTTCAGGCTATATAAAAGCACGGTGTCTTGTAGAATTGGCCTATAGAAAAAAGTTAGATTACTTATACGATGAATTACCTAAAATAGAAAATCAAAAATTAAATGCATTATTTAATTTAAGTGTTGCACAAATAGCAGCATTAGCTATACTTGATTATGGTAGTAAACAAGATATAATCAAAATGAAAAATAGTATAAAAAATTGGACAGTTAAATATCAAGAAGAAGATTTTGTAGATTACTTAAAAAGACATAATATTAGCTTATAAAGTGTTTGTTAGATAATGTTTAATAAATTTATTTAAGAATAATGCATAGTATTAGAATTTTTCTACTGAAAAATTAATTAAAAAATTATCTGAAGACATTTCTTAAGTACCTAAATCCAGAATTATTATTACATTGAGAAGCCGAATTAATAATAATGAGAGTTTAGAAAAAATTATTTTATCTGAAGTAGCAAATAAAAAAAATCAAATTCAGTATGTAATGGGTGTATTTAATATTTCTATTATTTGTGCTTTGGTAATTATACAGTATGGAACAGACATAGGCATACAAAATTTAGGAAATATTATAAATGATTGGGATAATAATTCAAAACAAATATTGAAAGATTATTTAGATATGAAAGGCATAGAATGGGATGTGAAAATTTAATTATGAAAAAACTATATGATATATTAAAAATTATAAAAGAAACTAATAATACAGAAGCTATCAATTTAAGAAGTATTGATATGAGGGTAATGATGAAATGTCCTGAAGTTGTTTACCATAAAGAATTATTAATCATCATTAATAATTTACTTGAAAAATCTTATATTGAATGGGTAAGAGAAAATTCTAGTGTAATAATTACTAAAAAAGGCATTGAATACTTAGATGGATTTGAAAAAAATGAGTAATATTTAAAATTGGTAGCAAATTTTACTATCCTATATTTTTAGGTATTGAAAGATAAAAACCTTCTGAGTAAAAACTGCTTATTCTGGAAAAGGGAACGGTACGCATGATAAAAGTTACGTACAAATAAAAGCAGAAGAACTTATAGCTCAAGCTAAGACAGCAGAAGCCGAACTTACTGATTTATTCATTAAATGAGCTGAGGAAAATAAAAGGATTAGATTTCAGATTAAAGTCAGTTGAATCTTTGACTAGAAAACGACAATCAGATGGAATCAATACCGAAATGAAACAAGTTCTTCATTAACAACTATATTCGAAAACTCAAAATTAATATCTGGGATAAAAACAATGTTAGATGCATTAAAACACAAACGAAATAAGAGGTAGCTATCACAATACTTATCAACATTGAGCTGATTATAAAAGCATAAATACTAATTTTGAAACATCTAATGGGCAAGTCTTTGCATTGCAGTTTCATATACCTGAAAGCTTTAACCTATAACGAAATATAAATCTGGTATTGTAGGAAGAAGCAAGATTAACTAGTGCCACAAAAGAGATAAGTAAACCTGAAATAACAAAATCCTAATGCAGGTGAACCTGAGGCTTTAAATTAGATTATGATAGAGAAAGTGGAAAGTATACAGAACCGCGAATTAGAAGACTCAGCAACAGATAAAGCTTTTTTAATAGATGAAATGAATGAAGGCAAGGCCATATAATGAAGCTCATGCTCAAACCTGTAAAGAATATGGAATTACCGCCGAATTGGAAAAAAGACGGATAGAAGAACTGCCTTTTTATACTCAAGACGCGGAAGAAGCAGATATAACTGAAAGTTTAAACTATTAAAAATAAACCAATGAATGAGAATTACAATCAACAACTTGATGAAATATCCAAACTAATTATTCTAAGGATGGCTAGCCTTCGAAAAATAGAATCTAGTTACCAGTTTGAGAGAATGTTTCTACATATTGGAAGTATAGCGAGTCCAACAAGGTTACTTGATGAGTTAGAACAAGATAAATTAATATTACATGAAGGTATTTTTGATAAAGATCCCTCTTTTTATAAAAATATTTTGACAACAAAAAAAGGATTGGATTATTTAAATGAAAAATTAAAAAACACTTCATTTTCTACAAAAGAATTGACTGGGCAAAGAATGGATATATTGAAAAAGATATTTGGCAAAGATTGATTTTTTATGCCTGAAAAGAGATAAATCAAACATGTACATGGGTTATATTTTAATAGTGAGTGCTCATTAGTTTATGTTTGATCGGTAAGTAATATTTGCATAGGTACGTATTTCATAATAAGACTATGCCAATCAATACACAAGCAACCGTTTAACAACAGCCAATGCCGTTGTTGAACATGATTCCATGTAGACTGAAAAAATTTTACCGCTAACTTTATATCCTGAAGGTAATCAATATTTTTTAAATAATTTCAGACTAAACAAATATTAATCACGCCCGAAATATTTTGAGTAATTAATATTAAATAACTGCCCTGTTTATTGGCATTGTGTTCATAGAAATAAATGCATTGGATTTCTACCATTTTGCTCAAGAAAATTATGTGAGTCTTTTACCATTAGTCAAACCAACAATAAAGAAGGTATTAATTCTTCATTATGGCTCATGTAAAAGCGCCAATAAACCACAGCACCTTGAACTATATTCAAACCTATCTTAAAAGCTATAGATCAACATTTGCCGTCAGCATTGATTTCAGCTTTAGCATCTGCGTTAAAATTTAGATATATCTTGCAGAAGTCTTTGTCATAAAATGATCGGAAAATCAGGTAAGCATAAATAAGCGGTTTCAATCATGGAAGAAAAGGGACATGCTACAACGGTTATCCCAGTTAATTCGAAAAAACGAGTATCATCGCCTTTTTACAAAATTAAAGAGCAGAACATTGATTAATATCATTTAGATTATGCTGATCACTGATTTGCCATTTGTCGTGAAAAGGTTACGCATTGGCTTCAATACCTAACGCTTGCTCGTTTTGATAATTTTTTGATAAAAACTAAAAGAGTAAGACTTGAGTATATGATTCGTGCCCTTTCCGCTCTCTTAAAAAGAGAGTAAGCTGTCCTCATTCCCAAACATGGTCATTCTATTTTGAGACTAGCGCTTCTTTTATCTTGCTATTGTTAGCTTTCACCATCTTATATATTTAATGAAATAGAGTTAAGGCTGAACATAGAGAAAATAGGCTTGGAATTAATTACCACACCATTGTCACTCAGACTAACCAAATCTAAATAATTAATGTAGTCAGTTAAAATAATTCAAATTGCATATAATCTGCTTAATAAGACCAGCAACTAGCCACTAGACACGTTTGATTCCCAACTCATTAAATATGAGTTACTAGATGAATAAATGAACGAAACCCTTGATAAACTAGATAAATCGTATAGGCTCATTTATGACCAAACTAAGTAGATTTATGCGCACAATATACTCACCCTTATTAGGCCGCTTTTATCCATAACTTCTGATTCTTCTGATCTATTCGAAGCATATATTTTTTTAGAAAATCCATTCCTAACAAACCATCTGCATTAAATTCTTTTGGCATGTTATCAATGATCACTGCGCGGATTGCTAATTTTTTCACTGCAGGATTATCCAGGTAGATATTAATTGTTTCAGGTTTGCCATTTTTATCTAAACGCACAGCCGCTTCATTTTGCTTATTAAGTGATAAATCAACCCCTTGTTTTAAATGTTCGGGCAATGACTTTCCAGCAACCATACTCATTGTTGCGCCCGTATCGATAACCAAACGATACGTTTTATTTTGATCAGCTAATTCAACAATTAATCCTTCTTGAGGATCATAAAGATAGGGTAGAGCAACCCATTTATCATCGTTTTGAGCATCCTCGTCAATGTCATCCACACGAATATTTTGATGCGCGAAATCTAAAGTTAGCACATGATTGGCAAAAAGCGTTAAACCAATGACGGGTAGATTTTCATCCGGTTCTGGCGGCAGTTTTTCCGACGGGTCGCTGGAAAAACCAAATCCCCATTTTTGAAGTTCAACAGCCTGAATATGGTCAAAATCCATTCCGTTAATATTCAGGTGTTTGATCTCAAATTTAGCGGTTTTAATAATATTTCCGGCTATATCAGTACTCAAATAATCATCGGCTTCTCTAGCAACTTGAGGCAAATTTTGCAGCGTAGACATAGGTAAATGTAAAGGGATTTGAGACCCACTATCCAGCATAAACTGAGTAGGCGTGCCATTGATATCCAGCGTAACCAGCGCAACAGAAACATCTTGAGCAAATCGAACCGGCAAAATCACCGCTTTCGCAAACGCCAAATTCATCACTGATACCCAAGCGCACATCAAAAGACCCAATAAACGCATTAAATCCACCTTTACCTTCACCAATAAACGCAATAAACTACATCATTAAAGTCTTATAAAAATTACTTCAACATCGAACTTAAAAAAGCCTGAGTGCGCGCATGTTGCGGATGAGCAAAAAAACTTTTCGCTTCACCCGATTCTACAATCACACCTTTATCCATAAACATCACCTTGTTTGCCACTTCACGCGCAAAGCCCATCTCATGGGTGACCACCACCATCGTCATCTTATCTTCTGCCAGTTGTTGCATTGTTTTCAGTACTTCACCTGTCAACTCTGGATCTAATGCAGAAGTTGGTTCATCAAACAGCATAATTTGAGGCTGCATCGCCAAAGCACGCGCGATGGCTACCCGTTGTTTCTGACCACCGGACAATTGCGACGGATAAGCATCTTGTTTATTTAACAAACCGACTTTTTGCAACAATTCCTCTGCCAACGGCACAATCTGATCTCGTTTCATCTTTTTCACCGTCATCGGCGCTTCGATGACATTTTCCAAAACCGTCATATGTGGAAACAGATTGAACTGTTGAAAAACCATGCCCATACGTGCACATATTTTCTTAATTTCCTGCTCTGACACATATTGAGCGCGCTGATGACTATTATTTTGCACTAAAAAGTCATTCTCAATCTCAATACTGCCGGCATCTATCTTTTCCAGATAATTCAGACAGCGCAATAGCGTTGATTTACCCGAACCTGATGAACCAATAATAGCCACCACTTCTGAGCGGGCAACCTGAATATCCACCCCTTTGAGTACTTCATTATTACCAAAAGCTTTATGGATACCCCGAGCATCAATCATCAAATCAGTCGTCGTAGCGTGCATAGCGTTTCTCCATATTTTGAAAACCCCACGTTAAAATCAGGGTCATAATCAGATAAAACACCGCCGCCACCACAAAAGGCATCAGGCTAAACTCTCGCTGCACCAGCTGATAGGTCACTCGCATCACATCCTGCAAAGCCAACACATAAACCAGAGAAGTGTCTTTAACTAGGGTAATGGTTTCGTTACTTAAGGGAGGCAAAATCTTTTTCCACATTTGTGGTAGCACAATCCGACGCATCGTCTGCCCATAACTCATACCCAGCGTTTTAGCTGCTTCATACTGTCCTTTACCTACTCCCTGAATACCGGCACGAAAGATTTCAGCAAAATAAGCGGCATAATTGAGGACAAACGCTACCACCGCAGTCGTATAAGCTGGCAATCGGATATTGACCGCAGGTAAAGCAAAATAGATAAAGAAAATTTGCAACATCAAAGGTGTGCCACGCATAACCCAGATATAAACATTAACCGTTATATCCAGTGCCTTAATTTTAGACAGACGCAGTAAAGCCAGCACCAGCCCTAGCGGAATCGAAAAAAGTAGAGTGATGGCAAACAAACTAAGCGTTATCTTCGCCCCAGTCCACAACTCAGGTAACATATTTAACACATAATTCATGTGTATTCCTTAAAACAACAACAACGCTGCCTGAACAGATCACATTCAGGCAGCGTTGATTCCAGAGCAAAATCGCGATTATTTAACCACGTCTTTACCGAACCATTTTGTCGCAATTTTAGCAGATGTACCATCTGCTTTCATACTGTCCAACGCTGTTTGGATTTTTTGTTGTAGTGCCTGATCATCCTTACGGAAAGCCACACCATATTCTTCTGTACCAAAATTATCTTCTAATACTTTATATTCATTAGGTTTTTTGGATACATAATAGCGACCAACCACTTCATCGACCACCAAAGCATCAACACGTTTAGCAGAAACATCCATCAATGCCGTGACATTATCACCATATTTTTTCAGTTCTTTAAAAGATTTAGCCACATTTGGTTCAGATTCTACCGCCTCAACAGCACTACTACCATCCTGAACAGCCACAATCTTATCAGCCAAATCTGCTTTACTATTGATTCCACCATCAGGGCGAACAACAATAATCTGGTGATTATCCATATAGGGTTTAGACAACAACAATTGCTGTTGACGTTGTGGCGTAATGGTTAAACCATTCCACAACATATCGACGCGTTTACTGTTTAATTCTGACTCTTTCGCGCTCCAGTCAATCGGTTTAAGTTCTACGGTCAAACCAGCACGCTTGGCCGCTTCGCGAGCCATATCGATATCAAATCCCACCAATTCATTATTTTCATCGCGAAAACCCATGGGTGGAAAACTATCATCCAGCCCCATGACTACCAACGTACTCTTATCTTGCTGAGCAGAACTGGCTGCTGAAGAAGATCCATCACTACACGCTGCAAGCATCATTGCAACCACGGAACCAAACAATATAGACCTAATGGTATTTTGCATAAAAAAATTCCTGAAAAGGCTAACGACCATCACACTATACGCGATTTTTATTAACCTTACATCAAATAAACAATGAATAAAATTGCTGATAAGTAGGAAACAAATTAATCCACTGATACAGAAAAAAACATTCTATCCAACTGACGAGATAAACCTGAAACCTAAATTTGTCATGCTAATTTATACCGCGGCAATATCCTTACCAATGAAAAGCCATCACCCAAAGCCAAAGCAATATGACAAAAATAAGACGGTACAAATCATCAGCAACTTAGCGGTATTACGCAGCCTGATCCATCCGAAAAAATATTTTTCCTTCTTCATCAACACGCCGAATCGGCCACTGGTATACATCGCTTAATAATTCGGTTTGCATCACTTCCCGTGGCGCACCTGCTGCCACAATTTGTCCTTCATTAAGTAACACCACAAAATCAGAATAATTAGCGGCCATAGACAAATCATGTAGAACCATCACCACACTAAAATGGTCATGATTCTGCTGCAAATAATCCATCAACCTATGTTGATGGCGGATATCCAAGTGATTACACGGCTCATCCAGTAATAGTACCGAAGCATTTTGCAACAAGGCACGCACCACATTAGCACGCTGCTGTTCGCCACCAGACAGGCTGCCAATTCGTTGGTGAGCTAATGCACTCAAATCAAATACATCTAATAAATGGTTTAATTGCGCTAAAGGTGCCTTAACGGGTCTGAACCAGCCTGCATGATGCGAACAACCCAATTGAACATACTCGGTTACCGTCAGCGGTAAATTATATTGTCCATGTTGACCAACCCAAGCCACCTGCCCTTGCTTAAGCTGATTAACAACCTTCTCACCACGTAATAACACCCCAGCACCATGCAATCCAAGTAAAGCACGCAGTAAAGTAGATTTACCGGCACCATTTGGACCAATAATACTGATATGCTGATGATCGGGTAAATCCAATTCATCTATCGCCAGAATGCAACGTTTGCGCGGTTGAACCTGAACATTACGCAGCGTAAATAACTTTTCCATAAACCGTTCCTAGCGACGTAATGGTTGTAGGAACAACCACAAGAAAAAGGGGCCGCCAAGTAAAGCAATGACAATACCCACTGGAATATCCACTGGATAACTCAGCCAACGCGCAAAACTGTCTACCACCAATAAAAAAATCGCTCCTAGCCAGGCAGACATTAAAATAATGCGCCGACGACTACCTCCACGTACCCGCGCCACCACATTGGGCACCATCATACCGAGAAATCCAATAATACCCGCTAAGGATACCGCAGCACCCGTCAGCAGAGCCACACCCACTACCGTCCACATTCGTGTACGTTGCACCGCTACACCCATACTAATAGCTGTTTCTGGACCCAACATCAGAATATCCAGATTACGGCCAATAGCCATCAATATCGCCAGACCCAGCAAAATAATCACCAAGCCATACCACGGTGAAGTAAATCCGGCGTCAGCTAAGCTACCCGCCAGCCAATTAGTGGCACTACGTAAAACAATGTCATCAGATAGAAATAGAATCAGACTGACCAAAGCACCGCAAAAAGCACTGATCACAAAACCCATCACCAACAAACCAAGCGTGCCACCGCCAAGCAATCGGTGCACGGTTAAAATCAGCATACACACCAGCAAAGCGCCGCAAAAGGCAGCAAGCGGAACAGATATCGCTCCCAATCCAAAAGCCAGTACCGCAATCACGCCGAGTGCAGCGCCACCTGAAGTTCCAATCAAACTAGGATCGGCCAGAGGATTATCAAACAATGCCTGTAGCGCGGCACCACCAGCAGCTAATGAAGACCCTACCAGCAAGGCCACCATGACACGCGGCAAGCGGATATCCAGCGTGATTTCATCTAAAGTTTGTGGCCATTGCCAACCGCCCAAACCAATTCCAAGACAAAACCAACTTAAAGCCAAACTCAAGACAAGGGCAATAACAATCCAAATAACAGATGACCAGATCTCTTTTTTGGTCTTATCCTGTTCAACAGAATCAGCAGTATGCTGCACATGAGTCATGGTCATTTAGCCAATTGATGAAGTTTAGGAATAACCTGTGGGGTATTGATGCCATAGCGGAAAATATCGTTGGCATGCATAAAATAAATTTTTTGATTTTTAGCCGCAGGTGAGACAGCAATTTCCGGGCGTTTGGCAAAACCCTGCACGCCGCCTAAGACTTTAGCGTTACGCGATGCAATCAAAATCACATCAGGTTTGGCCGCCAACCAAGCTTCACGAGACATCGGCTTAAACCCTTCAATTGCCGCTGCAGCATTGATACCACCGGCTCGTTGAATCAATATATCCGCTGCAGTATTACGACCAGCCACTAATCGACCATCATAACTAATCAGGTAACGCTTGCCTGTTTTGGGCATTTGTTTTACCTGACCAAGCCAAGTGCTCGCCAGCTTTTCAGCCTGTGCCGGTTTACCAATCAGTTTACCAATTTCCCGTATACCATTAGCATAGCCATCAATACTATTATTGGGTTCTACATTAACAGCATTAATGCCCACCCGCTTTAAATTTGCATAAATGGTGGATGGCTGCGCCATCCAGGAACCCAGTACAAGAGTCGGTTTTTTTGCCGCGATAGGTTCCACACTTAAACCATGAAATAAACCGATGCTGGGCACATTTTTTAACGCCGGATTGGTCGTAGAAACATCCCGACCAACCACTTCATTAGCACTACCCAAAGCCACAACCACGTCAGCGACATCAGACGTTAACGTCACAATTCGAGCAGCAGATGCAAACGGAAGAGCGGCACACATCGCTACCGCTAACAATAATTTTTTCATTATTTATCTCACTTAGCATATAAAGATAACTGGTAGATTGATCTTACTCAGTATATTAATTCAACATATTCTACCTTTAGTGCCTAGCCAGCCAACAAAGCATCAGTTAATTGATGCCATGTTTGCATCTCATCATTGCCTTCTTCGCGACGACCAAAAATTTGAATAACCGTGTCACGATTTTTATCAAAACCTTCAATGCAGGTCACGTAACCTTCGCTAATCGGGCGACGCACTACCCAAGTTTCCACGATTTCAGTATCACGAATATGCAAATCAAAGCCTTCTTCCGGTACCTTCACATCCAACACATTCAAATAGCCATGAGAGCGTACCACGTTATGTAATTTACCCGTTTGAATTTGCACCAAACCTCGGTTTCCAACAAAGACCATGATTTCCATCTGATGTTCATGTGCCTGTTGCAATATCTGTTCCCATACACCACGATCCACCAGCTTAGTTTGTCCTGCCGGAGCATGACGATAAGATTGCTGCCGGTCTATATTGAATGTCTCCAACAAACCACTAAAGTGATGGACATCTTTCAATTCATTCCAGCGTTCCTGAAATGCCTGCTCGCGTTCAGCAGATAATGGCTCTGGAGCCACCACCTGCTTAACTGGAGTAGCCAGAAATTCTGGCTTACCTTCAGTAGCAAATTCATTAATGAGAGCTTGCCAAGCATCTAGCTTACTGTCATCACGCATAAATACCTTTTCAATATTCATGCCATATTCATCAAAAAATTGAATCGAGCGCAACGTTTTATCACCAATGACATTGACTGTGGCTAAAGCATGATGCCAGTGCTGCAGGAAAAAACGCAAATCCAGCTTGCCAACATTTAAAGCCAAACCACTGCGGGCAGTTAAAGTGACATGTTCATACACACCAATCTTTTCATGTACAACCACATCATTGCGCACCACACTGAGTACTTCTCCAAGTGTTTCAAGCTTTAATACCAGTTCTCGTATCCGGTTACCCAGATAAATAGTTTCAGGTGCATCTGCGACTAGTGCCCCTTCGCTGACACCCATGTCTGCAGCTGCCTGTCGAGGAAAATACATACCCTCTACCGTCGCCTTTTTATCCAGATACTGTTGCCATAAATTCATCATTTGTTCCTTATTACCATTATTATTGATCGTTGTTATTAAATATTGACATAGATCATACCTTTAAAAGGTATAGCGCAAACCAATACTGAACGTGCGCCCTGGAGCGGTATAAAAATCAGCATTATTCTTAGTCAATGCCGGCACAGTGCCATCACTCTGACCAGATGTACCATGAGCTTCATTGTTAACATTTGGAATCAGATAGGCCACATCAGCCCAGTTCCAGTATTTCTTGTTGAATACATTGTTCACTCCGGCATGCAAACTCAAATGTTTATTGGGTTTCCAATAACCGCCTAAATCAACTAAGGCATAATTCTTGGAGGGATTAAAGTATTTATCGGCAGAATAGATATCACTGTCATCCTTTTTGGCCACGTACGTGAAGTTCACATTTGCGCCCCACACCTCTTTTTCATATGCCACGCCTAACTTCAGCTTAAATGGCATAACCGAATTGAGCGGATGATCTACCCCATCCTGACGAATCGAACCACGTGAATAAGCTACAGAACCACTGGCTTTCCAGTCAGGAGCGAATTTCCAGCGAGCAAAAGCTTCACCACCATAAATATGTGCCTTACTAAAATTTTCAGCACGCAGAATAAAGCGTTGCGAACCACCCCAAGAGCTGGGTAATGAAACCTGTTTAGAAATATTCGCGTAATCAATAAAGTTTTTATAATGATTATCAAAGCCACTGATACCATATTCAAACACTTCATTTTTACCGCGTAATCCAAGCTCAAAATTATTGGCTGTTTCCGCCTTCAAATTTGGATTACCCCATACACTGTAGCCGCCCGGATTCCATGAAGAAGCTAGTTGCTGAGAGGACGGCGCATTAAAGCCTCGTGCATATTGAAAATAAGGGATAACTAATGGATGAAATTCATAGGATAAACCGAAACGTGGCGTAATTGCGCTTTCATGCTTCTTATGTAATTCGCCAATTTTATTTGTCGTTCCGGTATCATATCCATGATTATTTGGCTTAACATTATAATAATGTGCCGATAATCCTGGGCTGACAACCAGACGCCCAAAGCGCAGATCACCATCTAAATAGATACTGGCACGATTAGTTTTATTATCAGCAGCAGGTTTAGAGCGGGCATAATAACCATGCCAGCCACTGGTTAAATCATGATGAGCTAAACGAACACCATAGCGCCAGTCTTGGCTTAATTTGTCATTCTCAAAATGGGACAGCCATTCACTATTTAAGCCTATCACCTTATCTTTATTATTAAAGTCAAACTCACATCTATTCTTTATGCCCGGCACAGATGAGGTACAACCGCGGACATACTCACGATGGGTCGAAGAAGCTGTTTTGGACTGTTGCCAATATAATTGCGTATTTCCGCTTTGAATTAATCCTGTACCATCATGATATTCGTGTTCGATTGAAAACCGCGATGTTTTATTTTCGTCTGTTCCGGTGATATTAGAATAAGACGCATTGGCTAAAGAAAAAGAATCTGACCATTGATTACGACTTAAATACTCTGCTGCAAATTTCAATGTATTATGATCATTGAAATCCAACTCATGTTTCGTCAAAAAGTAACGGCTATTGTAATCCAGCGGATCAGCCTTAGTTCGATAAGCACCTTGCCCACCAACATGACCGCGGTTATCCAGTTCATCACCTTTGCGGTAAGTCCCTAGTACCATCCCGCGCCAATTGCCAGCAGTAAGTGCACCAGCACCTGTTACAGAAGTTGTTTTATTGACACTATTATATTGTGTATCAATATAGCCACTTTGTTGTTTTCCCTGCAATATCTCGTCAGGTGTCAGCGTATGCATAGCCACTGTACCGCCCAACCCAAATCCGCGTGCATTTTTACTGATGTCCACACTACTTAATGCTGAAACATCCATAAAATTACCGCGCCCAAAAATCGCGAACTGCCCTGTATTTTTAATTTCGCTTGATTCGGGTAAATCTATTCCATCGATCGACATTCCAATACGATTACCGCTCAATCCTCGGATATTCACACTGTCATTACCTTGGCGCGTACCCTGTGTATCCAATACTTCTACGCCGGGAATATCTTTCAATGCTGATTTCAAATCTACAGCACCCTCCTTCTGGATATCCTCCGCCTTAACCTTAGTATTTCTAAATACTCTTGGAGAATTAGATTCAGCCTCAACATGAATGGTAGGTAATCTGGCCTCGCCTTCGGCGTGGACAACGACTGGCAAGCCTATGCATGTCACGGCCAGCGTAATAATATTGGGTGAACGACGCATGATTGATTAACCCCTTTTGACAAAATTTAATATACGGATGGCACATTGTAATCAAGAATGATTCTATTATACAAGTGTTAATGCGAATTATTATTATTAATATTCTAACATAAATCTATTTCATTTTCCGCTAACCATCTTTCCTCATCATTGATGGCAACATCATCCAGCTTAATCAACAATACGGATACATTAAATCATCTTATGAGCAAAAGAATTGACCCGAAAAAAACCAACTTCATCTCTGTTGTGATTGCATGTCAGAATAATAACAATCGTTCAAAATTTAATAATTAATTCATGATGTTAAATTCAAATTTATACGCATCAAGCATAAGCTTTAAAAGCAAAGAAGATTAAAGAAATGCACTTTTTATCCATGAAAATGGAAAGCGAAGTTAACAAACTGATCTATTGAATATTATCGATGTGAACGTGTTGTCTTCCAGTAACCATCATCACCAGAATTGATTACATTTAAAACTCATACCGCACTCCAAGATTAAACGTACGTCCAGGAGCGGAATAAAAATCTGCATTATTGCGTGTCAGTCTTGCCACACTGCCATCGTTTTGTGTGGAAGTACCGCGTGACTGTCTATTCACATTCGGTGCCAGATAAGCGATGTCCGCCCAGTTCCAGTATTTTTGATTAAATACATTATTTACCCCAGCACGCAGACTAAACTGTTTACTCGGTTTCCAGAAAATACCCAAATCTACCAACGTATATTGTTTGGAAGGGTTATAAAATTGCTTATCTGCGCGTATATCATCATCAGACTTTTTCGCCACATACGTTAAATCAACCTGAGCACCCCATACTTCTTTATCATACTTCAAGCCAAGCTTCGCTTTTAAAGGCATGACAGAGTTAAGGGGCTGATTCACGCCGTCCTGATTAATTGAGCCACGGGAATAAGCCACCGTCGCATTAACCAGCCAATTAGGAGCAAATTTCCAGCGGGCATATGCTTCTGCTCCATAAATATGTGCCTTATTTAAATTTTGTGCCCGCAAAACAAAGTCCTGTTTTCCACCCCATCTGTCGGGCAATGGCATCTCATGAGAGACATTCACAAAATCAATAAAATTTTTATAATGATTGTCAAAGCCACTTATTCCATACTCAAAAACATCATTTTTACCGCGTAATCCCAGCTCAAAATTATTGGCACTCTCTGCCTTAAGATGTGGATTTCCCCAAATACTAACAATACTTGGATTCCAGGACGATACCAACTGCTGTGAAGACGGCGCATTGAAACCTCGGGTATATTGAAAATACGGCTCCAATAACGGATTAACTGTATAAGCCAGACCAAAACGAGGCGTTAGTGCATATTCATGCTTCTTAAGTAATTGACCAATAGGGCTGGTTGTACCTGTTACAAAACCGTGCCCATCTGGATTCATTCGATAATAATGAGCAGACAAGCCCGGGCTGACAACCAGCTTACCCCATTGCACATCCCCTTCAACATACAGGCTGGCACGAATGGTTTTACTGTCTGCCGTTGGTTTCGAATTGGCAAAATACCCTTGCCAGTCACTGCTCAGATCATGCCGCGCCACTTTCAAACCATAGCGCCAATCCTGCCGCAATTGCGCATTTACCAATTGAGATGTCCAGTCACTACTTAGTCCCCACACCTTATCCTGATTAGTAAAATGGAAATCACAGCGATTTCTGATTCCTGGTACTGTGGTCAGACAGCCACGAAAATAATCACGGTGCGTATTGGAAACCGTTTTCGTATCCTGCCAATACAATTGTGTTTTTCCAGTTTGTATCAGCCCTTCTCCACCATGAAAATCATGGCTAATTGAAAATCTCGTCTTTTTATTATCATCAGCACCATGCACATTTGTATACTGCTCATTAGACAGGGACCATGAATCAGACCACTGCTTACGGGACAAATATTCTGCTGCAAAACTCAGCATATTCTTTTCATTCACATCCCATTCATGCTTGGTCAGAAAATAGCGACTGTTGTAATCCACAGGATCTGACTGAGTTCGCCATGCACCTTGTCCACCTACATGACCTCGATTACCTGCCTCATGACCATAACGATAGGTTCCCAGCAACATCCCGCGCCAATCGCCCTTTTCCAGTGCACCGGCGATAGAGACCACTCGGGATTTATCGACACTGTTATATTGCGTATCGATATACCCTCCTTCACTAGCGCCTTTTAAAATCTCATCAGGATTCAAAGTATGCATGGCAACTGCCCCACCCAAACCAAATCCGCGGGCATTTTTACTGACGTCTACACTGCCCAGCGCGGATACATCGATAAAATTACCCCGGCCAAAAATCACATACTGTCCGGTGGTTTTATTTTCATTCGCTTCGGGTAAATCAATTCCGTCAATCAGCATGGCTACTCGATTGCCACTCAAGCCACGAATATTGACACTATCGTTTCCTTGGCGTGCACCCTGAATTCCCAATACCTCCACTCCCGGAATATCCCTTATTGCTGATTTCAAATCCACCGCATTCCGCTGTCTGATTACAGCAGCATTCACCTTAGTGTCTTTAAAAACTCGATCAGTTTGCTTACCCTCTACATAAATAGTGGGTAGCTGTCCTTCATCTTTAGCCCATAAAGCTACGGGGAAGCCCATACACATCAACGATATCAATCTGGATATATTTTTCATAAACAATAAAGCATCATTAACATAGTTTAAAATTAGCAGCATTATTGTAAATGATAATCATTATATTTATCAACTATTGCAAATATTCATCAGCATATTTTGGCTGCTGATCATTGCGCTATGACAATAAACAAATTATTTTGTAATGATAAATATTCGATATCGGCAAAAAACCAAGTAACTTATTAGTTGTTCTTCAGCTGGCAGTTAGTGCATCTTAATTATATTTATAGCTACGCCTATCAAACAGCTTAACTATCTGTTTTTGCGCTGTTGATGATCAACATGATTGATGAAATATGAGTGCTTACACCTTTAAAATTCGCTCCACTTTTTTTAATATCATAATCTTTTATTGCTGTATATCGTGAGATTACATTTGCTCCAACATTCATTTGTTTTCTACATAAACAATCCATATAATCTCCTGTACTTTTACTATGAATAATTCTTTCTTCTAGAATTTCTTCCCCCATTTTAGCTAGTTTATTATTTAACGAATTTGAAGTATTTATCTCAAATAAGGAATTTTTATAAGCAAATTGTACTTCTAAATAAGGACTTCCATCTATTCGAGTACATTGTCCTATATTCACCCTATTCAACCCATCTATCATAATGAGTTCTAATTAAGTAGGATTTACATTATTAGGCAGTATAAATCAATAATGTAGTGGATTTTCACAAGAAGTATAAAGACATTTCCAAAAATTTTCTTTAAGGTACTCTTTAAAAAGTGTTTGCTCTACGGGAAAAAAGTATTTATTTTCTTTTGTTTGTATCCAATTTTTATGTGAAGAATATAAGTAATATAATAAATAATAAGGTTATAATACCAAAAAATCCAAAAATAAATGTGTTAATATAAGAATTAAGTTGTATAAGTAATTTGTATGGGTTTGTATTCTGTTGATTGTTCTTTGTTGCTTTAATATTGATTCTATCAAATAAAAAAGATGCTCCAAAAGAAGATGATAAATAACCAAATACCAGCATTAAAGGTAATTGAATTTTCATTAAAACATAGCTGTCATTAAGGATTAAAATGCTACTTATTACAAGTATCTCTAACATAAAAGCAAAAACAGCAATTTTTAGTTTCATATGTTTAAATTCTTTGTAAAAAAATATTTTTTATAAAAATAGGTATATAAGATTATACATTTATCTCAATTGGGCATCTGTTTAGTAATAGTAATAAAACTAAAGAAGACAATATTCTATCTTCAGTTTCATAGCTATTAAGTTATTCCATTTAAACCATACTCCATAGAGCATTAAGCAACTCCCTAAAATAAAAAATATTCGATTATATAATTTTATTTTTCTTTATTTGATAACACAAATTTCACAGGTTTTTTATTTAGGTTTTCAAAGTTATATTTTTGGTGGAATTTAACCATATTATCAGCAACTAGTATGATGCACAAGTTAATAAAAAACACTGTTAAAAAAGACATAATTAAATAAATCATAGGGTATAAAACTAAAGAACCTCCTCAAAATATACATAGTTTTCTTTTAAGATAAATGAGGGAAGCCTTCTATACTGATTAAGAGCGATTTATTATTGTAGCTGATTGCTTCTTTGCGCTATATCTCGTTAGGGTGCTAAATTAATGCTCACCATCTGCAATCGGAGTTGACAGGCTCTGTTACTCTTTCATCACACCCTTTACTGTGGAATGTTCAGAATATTAATAATGTGGCGGAATTTCATTAGCAGGATTAAAAGGTTCATTACTCTCGCCTCCCTTATCCGGCAGGCGTTGGTAAAGTAGGCGTAATTGTGCCTGTTGTAAATCAAGGGTTTGCTGTATGCGTGCAAGGGTATCGCTCAAGCTCTGAATGGTTTCTTCCTGAAATGCATTCTGGATTTCCAACTCTTCAACACGTTGCTCAAGTGTGAATAACGCTTCGTTCATTTTATTGATCACTATAAAATTAATCTAACTTGTAGCCAATAACAAAAAAAACCTGAGCAATGAGCTGCTCAGGTTTTCAAACCAGTAGAAACAATTATTTCAATTTGGTTTCTTTGTACAATACATGCTTACGCACAACTGGATCAAATTTTTTAATTTCGAATTTACCAGTCATGGTGCGTTTGTTTTTAGTAGTGGTATAGAAATGACCTGTACCAGCAGAAGATTCTAGTTTGATTTTATCGCGCATTGCTCTGTCCTTAAATCACTATATGATTAAGCTTCACCGCGAGCGCGCAGGTCGGCCAATACTACATCGATACCTAATTTGTCGATGGTGCGCAGCGCAGCGTTAGAAACGCGCAGGCGTACCCAACGGTTTTCACTTTCAACCCAAAAACGACGAGATTGCAGATTAGGCAAGAAACGACGTTTGGTTTTGTTGTTGGCGTGTGACACGTTGTTGCCACTCATCGGGCGCTTACCGGTCACTTTACATACACGTGCCATGGTTAACTCCAAACTTCTAAAATTTCGTAAAACGCGATTTATACCATGAAAAGCAGAATCTATTCAAGGATTAAATCATTTTGTATGGTCAGACTGTGTGAAAATGTTGCTGTAATGGTTGCTAACAGCCAGTCCAGAACCGATCCAGCCTCCAATCAGTCTGCTATAAGGGTTGTTTCCTCTACAGATCTGATATCTATCCAGATGGCAATAAATCCATTGCCATCTGGTTTAGCTATCACTACTGATTACTCACTGTTTCAGCAGCTGTGCTGGTTTGCGCATTTAGGCCACCGCCCAATGCTTTATAGATGTCAGCACGGTTTTCCAATAGTGTTTGCTGTATTTGTAATACTGCCTGCTGGGCACTATAGCTATCACGCTCGGCATCCAGTAACTCCAGCGAGCTGGAAATACCATGTTTATATCGCATCTGAGTCAACTTATAGCGATTGACTTGCGCATGCTCGCCACGCAACTTAGCTTGATATTGCTGTTTAAGCGCATCACGCGCCACCAATGCATCAGCAACATCTCGGAAAGCAGCCTGTACGGTCTGCTCATATTGCGCTACAGCAATATTTTTGCGCGCAGTCGCCAGATCCAAATTACCTTTATTCTGCCCCCAGGTAAAAATAGGCAGAGTAATTTGTGGAGCAAAACTCCAGGTACGATTCGGTCCGTTAAACAGATGACCTATATCGTTGCTACCAGAGCCAATGCTGCCTGTTAGGCTGATGCGGGGAAAAAAGGCCGCCCGTGCTGCACCAATATTGGCATTGGCTGACTTCAACGCAAATTCAGCCGCCCGAACATCTGGACGCTGATACAGAATAGTAGAAGGTAAGCCAACCGGTAATTCAGCATTGACAAACTGCTGGCTTAATGGCGCCGCAGCAGGCAGATTATCCGGCAATGGTTTACCCACCAATAATGTTAGCGCATTGTGAGCCTGTTCTTTTGCTTGCTGAGCAGCAGCATAATCTGCTCGCGCAGCTTCAATTTGCGACACAGCCACATCCACTTCAACCTGTGAGATGACGCCTGCTTTAAATTGCAGATCTGTCAACCGTTTGCTTTCCTCTCGTGATTTCAGCACCCGACTGGATAAATCCATCTGAGCCTGCGCAATGCGCTCGTTAAAATAGGCTTTGGCGACGCTGGCAATCAAACTGATTTGAGTGGAATCGCGCACTTGTCTTTGCTGGAAATATTGATTGAGTGCTGCATCAGACAAACTTTTAACGCGTCCGAACAGATCCAGCTCAAAGGCAGTCACCCCTAGACCAACATTATAGGATTCCGCAATGTAGCTGGTCTGGTTGCCGTAAGCATCACGTATAGCACTTAGATCGCGCGCAACACGAGATCGACCACCGTTACCGTTCGCACCCAGCGCTGGTAAACGATCGGCACGCGAAATAACATATTGGGCACGAACAGCTTCCACATTTAAAGCGGCGATGCGTAAGTCACGGTTATTATCTAAGGCCAAACCAATGATTTCTTTCAAGCGCTGGTCAGCAAAATAATCCTCCCAGCCCAAATCTGGAGCGACCACTCTGCCGGCACGCTGATTGTTTACATTGGCATGAGGAAAGTTTTCCGCCATTTCCACGTTTGGCTGGTGATAGCGCGGAGCCATTGAACAACCAGAGATGGCAGCAGCGATTAACACTGTCAACAAGGAAGGTTTAACTAATTGTTTCATGCTTTATCCTCTGAATCCGGCTGATTATGCAGTGGCATGACAGCTGTGCCATCATGATTCACTGCTATGGGCAAATTCTGCTCTTTGTCACCATTTCCGCTGTTCTTGTGCTTGCTGAACAACGATCTAATGCTGGAATAGAATACTGGCACAAAGAATACCGCCAAACAGGTACCAATTAACATTCCCCATAATACGCTGGTACCAATTGCACGCTGACTGGCCGAAGATGCACCACTAGCAAAATACAGTGGAACCACCCCCATAATGAAGGCAATAGATGTCATCAGAATCGGCCGGAAGCGCAGATGTGCTGCTGCCAATGCGGCTTCAAGCGGAGACTTACCCTGTTCTTGTAGCTCTTTAGCAAACTCAACAATCAAGATGGCATTTTTAGCACTCAAACCAATCACGGTAATCAGGCCGACTTGGAAGTAAACGTCGTTTTCCATACCGCGCATCCAAGTACCCAATACTACCCCGAGTAAACCCAGTGGCACCACCAGCATCACTGAAATCGGGATAGACCAGCTTTCATATAATGCGGCCAGACACAAGAATACAGCCAAGAGAGAGAACATATACAAAATAGTAGATTGGCTACCCGCATCTTTCTCTTCTTTAGACAAACCAGTCCACTCATAACCAAAACCTTCAGGCAGTTTGCTGGCAATTTGTTCCATTTCCGCCATCGCATCACCTGTACTATAGCCAGGTGCCGCATTACCAGTAATAGACATAGCTGTATAACCATTATAACGGATGGTCTGCGCCGGACCAGTTATCCATTGAGTTTTGATCATACTGGATAACGGCACCATCTTACCCTGTGCATTGGTTACAGTAAGTTTATTTAGATCGTCCTGAGTCATGCGTGATGCGACATCACCCTGCACAATCACACGTTGCATACGACCCGCATTTGGAAAGTCATTCACGTAATTTGAACCCAGTGCCGTTCCTAATAAAGTAGCGATATCGCCAAAGGATACACCCTGTGCGTTGGCCGCATCACGATCAATGTCAATGCGTAATTGAGGCTCGTCCTCCATACCATCTGGACGTACCTGAGTCAGCACTTTGCTTTCACGCGCCATACCCAGCAATTGGTTGCGCGCTGCTAGCAAGGCTTCATGCCCTTTACCACCACGATCCTGCAAACGGAAGCTAAATCCGGTACTGGTACCCAATTCAGGAATAGAAGGAGGTACAACGGCGAAGATATAACCATCTTTCAATGCCTGCATCATGGCGCCGGTAATCCGACCAGCCAACGAGTTAGCGCTGTGCTGCGGTCCATTGCGTTCAGACCAGTCTTTCAGTACCAAAAAGCTCATACCTACGTTCTGACCCTGACCACTCATACCATAGCCTAAAACAGAAACCATGTTTTTCACTTCAGGTTGCTTTAAGGTAAAGTTTTCAACCGTTTTAAAGGTTTCCAACGTACGATGCTCAGTCGCACCGGGAGGCAGCTGAATCAGACCAATAGCATAACCCTGATCTTCTTCTGGTAAAAATGATGTCGGCAGTCGGAACATTACTAATAATGCAGCAGCAGTGAGCGCAACATAAATAAAGAAGATGCGTTTACTGCGATGCAGCAGATAAGAAACTTTGGATTCGTACTTTTTCGTACCACTGGTAAATTTACGGTTAAACCAGCCAAAGAAACCTTTTTTCTCTTCTTCGTGTTCACTGATTGGCTTAAGCAATGTCGCACACAATGCCGGTGTAAGTGATAACGCCAAAAACGCGGAGAAGAAAATGGCGACTGACATCACCACAGAAAATTGGCGGTAAATATTACCTGTTGAACCAGAGAAAAACGCCATTGGAATGAATACAGTAATCAAAACCACTGTAATACCCACAACTGCACCAGAAATTTGTCCCATGGCCTTTTCGGTAGCGGGTTTAGGTGGAAGTTTTTCATCTGCCATAATACGTTCAACGTTTTCTACCACCACAATAGCATCATCGACCACAATACCGATCACCAACACCATGGCAAACATAGTCAGTACGTTGATGGATAAGCCTGTTACATACATCACGCTGAACGCACCCAACAAAGCAATAGGCACCACAATGGTTGGAATCAAGGTATAGCGAATATTCTGTAAGAATAAAAGCATCACCAGAAACACCAACACTATGGCTTCAACCAATGTATGAACTACTTTCTCAATAGAAATACTCACGAAAGTTGAACTATCGTATGGCGCTGACCAGCCCATTCCTGCCGGAAAATACTTCTGTAAATCATTCAGTTTGGCTTTAACCGCATTGGCAGTAGCCAAAGCATTACCTTTGGTGGTCAACTGAATACCTGCACCTACGGCATCCTTACCATTCAGACGCGCGCTGGTAGAGTAATCTTGTTGCCCCATTTCTACGCGAGCAACATCTTTCAAGCGCACCATTGACCCATCGGTATTGGCTTTAATAATAATGTTTTCGAACTGCTCAACTGTTTTCAGCTGACCAGGAACCACAATCGTTGCTGTAGTCTGAATATTATCCGGTGAAGGCAACGCGCCAAGACTACCTGCAGAAATTTGCTGATTCTGCGCTGCAACAGCAGCATTAACCTGAGCTGGACTCAAGTTGACACTGCGCAGTTTATCCGCATCCAGCCAGATACGAATTGCGCGTTCGGAACCAAATACGATCACATTACCCACGCCATCAATACGCTGCAATTCAGGTTGAATATTACGTGCTACATAGTCGGCAATATCAGCTGGAGCCAAATTAGGACTATCACTGGTGAACATGGTGAACATCAGGAAGTTACTGCGTGATTTAGCAATCTGGACACCAGTTTGTTTAACCATTGCCGGTAAACGAGGCTCTGCGCGAGAAAGCGCATTTTGTACGTTCATCTGAGCAATGTCATCATCTGTACCTGGGTTGAATGTCAATGTCAGCGTGCCAGTACCATTAGACAAAGACTTGGCTTCCATGTACTCCAAATTTTCCAAACCATTCATCTCACGTTCAATACGTGACAATACGGTATCTTCAATGGTTTGAGCATCTGCACCCGGATAGGATATGGACAATGTGATGGATGGAGGAGCCACGGTCGGATATTGTGATATGGGTAATTTGGTAATACACACAATACCGGCAATGATGATGAATAATGCCACCACCCATGCAAAAATCGGTCGGTTAATAAAAAATCGTGACATATTACTTATTCCTTACTTGGCCTGAGAGGCAGAAGCCGTAGCGGCCTGAGTTGCTGATGCAGCAACCGCAGAAGCTGCCTGAGCAGGCGCAGCAGCTGGTGCATTACCTTTAGCTGGCTGCCAAGGTCGAGTCTGAACCTTTTTCGCACCAGTCAATTGCACCAGAGCCAAACCATCCATGGCCACTTTATCACCAGCACGTAAACCATCGGTAATGATCCAGTTGGTGCCTTTTTGCTGGGCAATAGTAACTTTACGAACGTCCAGTGAGCCATCAGCTTTCACTACAGTCACGGTATCGCTGTTTGCTCCACGGGTCACCGCTTCTTGTGGAATTACAACAGCATTTTGAATTTCAGCTTGAGGGATTTCTACGCGCACAAATTGACCTGGTAACAACATATCATTGTCATTAGGGATTTCAGCACGTACTTTAACTTCACCAGTTCCCTCATCAACGGTCATATCGGTAAACAGCAAGCGCCCTTTCTGCGGGTATTCACTGCCATCATCCAATTTAATTGCAACTTCTATGGCACCATCCAACGTTTTCAACTTGCCGGTCGCAATGCCCTGACGAATTTTCATAGCCTGTGCAGCAGTTTGAGTCAGATCCACATATAAAGTATGTGTTTGCTGAATCAATGCCAATTGCGTTACTTCATTTTGCCCCACCAGCGCACCTTCTGTTACCAGTGCTTTACCAATACGACCAGAAATCGGTGCGCGTACATAAGCATAGCCAACATTAATCTGCGCTGATTTAATGGCAGCCTGCGCACTTTGAATCTGCGCATGTGCCAGGCGCTGTTGAGCTATCGCCTGATCAAATTCCTGCTTACTGATGGCATCTGCTGCCACCAGAGGACGGTAGCGCATTACATCGGCATCTGCTTTAGCGGCATTGGCTCGAGCAGTAGCCAAACTGGCTTGAGCCGATTGAAGAGACGCAACATAGGGTGCATTATCAATTTGAAATAGTGGCTGCCCTTCTTTAACATAACTTCCTTCCACAAACAGGCGTTTCAACAGCACACCAGCCACCCGAGCACGTACTTGTGATTCACGAATCGGTTTTAATCGACCAGTTAATTCAGAGTCTACCGTCACTGTTGTCGGGTTTACCGTCATGACACTTACCATAGGAGGCTGCTGTGCATGTCCTTCTTGTTTTTTGCCACATGCAGCCATGGCCAGCGCACTAGCCAGCACTATAGCGCTGATGCGCCATTTATTTGTTTTTCGATCCGTTCCCATACTCACCTCAATATGCGCATATACTAAAATTTAGTTAAATCTTTACACACTTCTAAATTAAAACCGTGACACAAATAGCGCCTGCGTCAACACTCTCTTTTCTAAATAAAAAATATTAAACAAAGAGATATGTAACGACAGACGATTTAGAAAATTACTTTACGCTGCGCATTATACATGCAACAATGTATGTAAACCAAGCATAATCTATTTTTTCTCAAACCATTGTAATCAAAATATACAACTTTATTCGATTTTAATATCGACTTTGCCTAATTTAATACATACATCTATGGACAGTAAACATGCGTAAAACAAAAGAAGAAGCCCAACAAACCAAAGAAGCTTTGATGGCTGCTGCTTTGGAAGTGTTTTATCAGCGGGGAGTCAGCCGGGCATCTTTGCAGGAAATAGCGACGGCAGCCGGCGTAACCCGAGGCGCCTTATACTGGCATTTTAAAAACAAGGAAGACCTGTTTGATGCATTATTTCAACAGGTTTTCAGTCAAGTCAGTACCCAGTTAAAACACGATATTGACACCAGCTCACCCAGTGCACTGAATAATATGATGCAGGCGTTGGAACAGATGTTTTTTCGCATGTCTACCGATGAGAGTTATAGAAAGTTCTGCTACATCCTACACTTAAATTGTGAACACACCGCAGACAATCAGGCCATCGTCAAGCTGTTGCAAAAATACCAAAACTTGTGGTGGCAAAATCTGTGTGCTGTTTTCCAGATGAGTTGCCAGCAAGATATTTTGCCGCAGGATTTTGATATCAAACAGGCAGCGTTGTACTTCCAGTCACTATTTTTAGGGTTGACGACATTGTGGCTCAGTAATTCACTGGAACTTGATATCAATAAAATTGCGCCGAATTTCATCAACATTGCGCTGGAATCACTGCGTCACAATCCCAGACTACGCAAAAACCGTGATGAATAATGCAAAAGATCGATCAACCTGCCTACTTTTTAACCATGGGATCCAAGAAAATGACCTTATCCTAATTAAACCCAATATAAAGAATCCTGCCTGACAAAATTCAATGCAGTGATCAACCAATACCTAACCATCAGGGGCCCTTAGAGTGGCAATGGTTATTTAATTATCTTCTCGCACCCGCAACAGCATCACCGGAATATCTGACTGTCTTAAAACCCCTTCAGCGACTGATCCCATCAGCACATGCATAAATCCACTGAAACCATGCGTGCCCATCACCACCAGATCCACATGGTGTTCAGTCGCTTCACGAATAAGTAAATCAGCAATCTTATCACCGGCACTTTCAATTACAGCTATTTCATATTGCAATGACGACTGTTCTAAAAGCGCCTGCGCTTCTCGCACGCCCTTTTCTCCCGCTGCATTCACTGCTTTACGGACTTCTTCAGAAGGCATCGCGCCCACACCACCCCAACTAAATTGCGCCAAATCTACCACATTCACTACACGGATTACCGAGTGACAAAGTTTCGCCAGCATAATCGCTTCTTGCAATGCCCTCTTGGCGGCTGCACTTTCATCTACCGGTACCATAATTTTGTGATACATCATTATTCTCCTGATTTATCTCGCCACAAATAAGCAGATAACAACAATGAAAACAGCTAGTTAAAATAAATAAAACAGGCTAAGCTTAGCACAAAACTACCGCCGTCAACATGAACGTACAAACCAATACCTAAAAAAACTGCTACCATAACAATCCAGCTTATTAGGAATGCAATATGAGCCGCCTACACATTCAGCCTAGCGATAAATGGCATTTTCACACTGAAATCAGTGTGCAGATTGGAGATATTAATTATGGTAACCATCTGGCCAATGATGCAATTTTACGCCTTTGTCATGAAGCACGGTTACAGCTACTGACCAGCATGGGTTATAGCGAGATGGATGTAGAAGGGGTAGGTCTAATCATGGTGGATGCTGCGATTGAATTCAAACGTCAGGCATTTTATGGCGATAAACTTCATTTCAGCTTAGCCATTACTGATCTGAGTAAGACCGGATTTGTATTAAATTATCGTATTCAGCGCTTAAGCGATCAGGTTGACATAGCTCTGGTTAACACCGGAATGGCCTTCTATAACTATCAGCGTCAGCGTATTAGTCGCACCCCGGAAAATTTTCTGCAACACCTAAACCAGAGTATCTAAAATGCCATCAAACCTTAACTGGACTTTATGGACAGAGTTCTTACAACATTTGCGTCATCGTGGTCTATCTCCCTTAACTCTTGATGCCTATGAACGTGATCTACAGCAATTGGCTCAACTATTACCTGATCAGCTCAACTCCAGCCAAATAACTCGATTACATCTTGTTGGTGCTTTAAAAAAATTGAGTGGACGCGGCGATAAGCCAGCATCATTGGCGCGTAAACTCAGTACATGGCGCGCCTATTTTTCATTTCTGCAGCAGCATGGACAAATTAGCAGCAATCCTGCTTCAAATATCAAGGCACCTAAAGCAGGGGCTCGACTGCCCAAAGCCGTACCAGCTGAAAAACTCAATCAAGCCTTTGATCATCCCGTCGCGAACACCCCCTTATCCATACGAGATCAGGCTATATTTGAATTACTTTATGGCAGCGGTCTGCGCCTCAGTGAACTGGTACAACTTGATCTGCA
Organism: uncultured Neisseriaceae bacterium; assembly: GCA_945267035.1. Lineage (GTDB taxonomy): Bacteria > Pseudomonadota > Gammaproteobacteria > Burkholderiales > Neisseriaceae > Snodgrassella. Next base: position 27,403 of record CALYOS010000025.1, read on the forward strand.
ACACCTTATGCTCGACGAAAACTGGGTACACGTTAGTGGTAAAGGCAATAAACAGCGACAAGTACCCTTAGGGAGTAAATCTGTGGCGGCACTTCGTCGCTATTTGCCTCAACGCATTGCAATTCCCGGTGAAAATGCCGTTTTTACCAGCCGATTAGGCACCCGCCTAACCGCCCGCCAAATTCAGAACCGGCTCAATGTCTGGTCTATTACACAAAACAGCGATCGTCATCTATCGCCGCATATGCTGCGTCACAGCTTTGCCAGCCATGTATTACAAAATGCGCATGATATTCGCGCAGTGCAAGAACTACTGGGGCATAAATCCATCAGCACCACTCAACAATACACCAAACTGGATTTTAATCATTTAGCGCAGATTTACGATGATACCCATCCACGGGCAAAACGGCGAGATAAATAATGGCTGCAGCAAGGCAAAAAATCATACAAATGTTTTAATTATATTAATTATTTATAACATCATTACATCTTCACTGTTAGCAATGAAATGCAATAATCACAAGCACTTGAGCATACAATACCCATATTAACCTGTACCGATAGCGACTTTTCTAAGGTAGCCAACTCATCAGCACGACAACAACCACTAATTTCGCAGACAATCATTAATGATTTAAATCGAATAAAATACTTACAGCATCATCCAATCAAGAAAAAACCATCACGCAGCAACGCTTAACGAAATTCATATTATCAATTAAAACCCACCGTTTTATCCGTAGTGGCGGGCAAACTAAATCGATTTCCGTTTGCGTCAATCCTTCACAAAATGGCCGTATTTAATCTCTGTGCATATTTTAGGCTACATAGCAGATAAGCTTTATCTTCATGAATAATCAATAAATATCATACTGCGTGATCTTGGTTAAACAATAATGCAATTAGCTCGGTATGATTCTATACAAATTGATCATAAAGTATTCTTTAGGTTTTTTAGATAATAGCCTGTCCATTTTCCCTCATTATAGATAGCGTTACCTGTTCCATATTGAGCTGATAATAAGGCTACAGACTGTATTCATTGACGCCGACAAAATCTATTTGATCTAGGATATCGCCTATTTCTGATCATGCTATCTATTCACCATTAATTTAGAATACCAGCATCGGTTGGCTTATGGTTATGGTAAATTGAATCTATTGTGACATTCGACGCAGTATCGAAAACATTTCTCTGGCTAAACTCCACTCCCCCAAAAGATAAGCAGAAAAAATTTTACTCTAGTCAAAATAATTTCTTTTCATATTTATGCTTATCCAATTACCGTACCAAATTCACCGTTTGGTACGGCATGATTTAAAACTAAATTTTTTCTTAAGACTCAGAGATAATCAGATAACCGTGACATCTTGTTTAAGTTATCTCGGTTCACCAGCTAAGCGATTTCTTAAAATCTGCAACTGATAAAAAGTATCATCATCGAGCAATACTGATTACACCATATTCAACATCGCTATAGCCTGTATAAGTGTTTCTTGCTGCTTAGCAAAACATACTCGTATACAATGTTGATTAAAACCATCATGATAAAACGCAGCCAAAGGAATAGTCGCCACCTTATGCTTAATTGTCAGTTTTCGAGCAAATTCCTTTTCGGGTAAATCACTGATGGCGCGATAATTCAAAACGACAAAATAAGTTCCCTGCGGTACCAATACCTCAAAGCGCGAATCAGCCAATCCTGCTAACAGAAAATCTCTTTTACGCTGAAAAAACTTTGCCAAATCTTCATAATAAGTGTCATCAGATAAATAATCAGCAATAGCATATTGTGTTGGCGTATGCACACTAAACACATTAAATTGATGTATCTTGCGAAACTCAGTCATCAGCTCAGCAGCAGCCAGACAATAGCCAACCTTCCAGCCTGTTGCATGCAAAAGCTTGCCAAATGAGCCAACCACCAGCGTACGTTCACGTAGTAATGGATGAGATAACAACGTGTTCGGTCTGATGCCATCATAAATCAGATGTTCATAAACCTCATCACTTAATACAAATGCATTGCTTCGGTCAACTAATTGCGCCAAATCATTAACATCTGCCTCACTAAATACCCTGCAGGCTGGGTTGTTAGGATTATTGACAATGATCAGACGCGTTTTGCTCGTCACCAAAGATTGAACATAATTCCAGTCGATACTAAATTCAGGTGCCATCAATCGCACGGGAATGACTTTGCCACCAAACAAAGCCACAGTCGGTGCATAGCAGTCATAAGCAGGTTCAAAAATAACCACTTCATCACCTGGCCGAATCAAAGTAGCAATCGCCGTGAAAATAGCTTCAGAAGCTCCGGCAGTAACTGTAATTTCCTGCTCTACGTCAATCGTCAGATCATGCACTACACGGTATTTTTCTTGAATACGGCTACGTAACTCTGCAACGCCAATCATTGGCGCATATTGATTTTTACCAGCTTGTAAATACCGCTCAACCAAATCCGATAATCTGCTATCGATAGGATAATCAGGAAATCCTTGAGATAAATTCAGTGCACCATATTGACAAGCCAAAGCTGACATTTCACTAAAGATCGTTGTACCTATATTGGGTAATTTAGATTGCAAGCTTGGCATTTTGCCCCCTTTTTAACAATACCACTGCAAACTTTATGACATCAAACATAACAAATACTAACATATCCCTATTCAATTTTGCTGTTGGTAGTATAAATAGTTTTACCGCAGCTAATTTGTCTCTATCAGCATAAATCTGACTAAGCTCACTATATAGAGGGGACCAAAGAACATTGATCTCTGATCATTCTTATCAATTTCATCGTCAGATTACCCAACATTCGAACATCAATGCCTGAATCTATCACTCACCTTGGAAAACACATACCATCGGGCATGGCGGGCAGAATAAAGTCATTGCTAAGGTAGAGAGCGTCCGTAAACTTCTGCCTCCATTGTTATATAACCACCCGTCTAGTTGAGCAGTTATGTACCACACGTCTAAAACTAGTGAAAGCAAACTTCTCAGCACCACATTTACCCGAGCATCTTTATTTCAGGCAACACACCAACTTATATGTACCCTTAAATCTTTTCTAATCGAAGTAGTGACCCTTGTTTCAATATATAGTTAACTTATCTAATCGTGACATCACCAACAAAACCCTTTTCTGGTTAAATCGTATCGTTTTATCTGAGTAACACCGCAACAATCTCAAATATACAAGCCAAAAATTTAGATCATTTGTAGCTATAGGCAAAACGACAAACCTAAATTTGCCACTTTCTGTTGCATCGATTCAGAAATAGCCTTGATTAAAAGGCATCATTGGTCAGCTTAATCCATTAAATAATTATGCTAGATATCAAAGCACAACCAAAATAAACAAATCAATCATTAGCAAATCAAAATAAATTCACTTCTAGTGCCAAATTGAGTTAAACTATATTAATGATTATCATTTCTATTTAACACTTTTTGTAACCCAAGGTCTCCATGTCTTCAATTCCATCATTCAAACTATCCCCTCTGCTGACCGCATTAGCCACCTTATTAATGATTCCCATTGTTAAAGCCGAAGATACAAACGAGAAAAGTAACTTCAACAGCTACAGATTACCCACCATAAACGTGATTGCTACCAACCCTGGTAAAAATTTAGTGGGTACGAGCACCCTCAAACAAGAACAACTTGACACTATTCAAGCCAATAACATCGCCTCATTGCTGGATTATCTGCCCGGAACCAGCATGGTTGGTTCCCCTCGTCCCGGAGGTCAAAAAATCAATATTTGGGGCATGAGTGACCCTGAAGACGTACCAGTTAGCGTAGATGGTTCCCTGAAAACCTTTGATAAATATCGCCAAGGCTCCGTATTTATCGAACCTGAATTAATTAAAAGAATTACCGTTAATAAGGGTCCACATAACGTAGCGATCAGTAATGGTGGATTTGGTGGCTCTATCAAAATAGACACCAAAGATGCCTCAGATTTCTTACGCGAAGATGAAAACCTTGGGGCACTGATTAAATATACCCATAGCAGCAACAACATCCAAAACAACTGGTCTGGAGCACTGTTTGCTCAAACCGATAATAAAGTATTTGATATATTGGCCTATTACACCAATCGAAACGCACACAACGTCAAACGCCCCGACGGTACCCACTTTCTTTTTTCAGCCTATGAACAGCAAAGCGGTTTAATAAAAGGCAATATACGCCCAGCCTATGGTCACAGAATATTTTGGTCAATCATGAACAGTAACCACAGTGGCTGGGAACCATTTGCCGCTATGCGCGATGAAATGCCCTATCCGTCTCAAGCCGACATCAAAAAATACGGTTTGGATGCCGCCTGGAAACGCAAACTGGTTTACCGCAATCAAAATGATAAAAGTGCCAGCCTCGGCTATGAATACCTCTCTGATAACCCCCTAATCAACCTAACTGCCCAATTCAACTACTCGAAAACCCACCAGCACGACAAACGTCCGGAAAATGCATCAAACTTTGCCTCTGGTAACATGGGTAACGAAAGCTGGGTTGACTACACCACCACCTCATTTGAATTAAAAAACACCAGCGAAATCGATCGAAATTGGATCAAACATCACATCGTGACCGGATTACAACTTCAAAATAAAAAACAACAAGCCATCATGTTGGATAAATCCAAACTCAAAAATCCAGACTACAACTATGGCTATTATGAACCTGCCTATCTGCCTTCAGGACGACAAAAGTCCACCGGCATCTATATTAAAGACGACATTCAAATAAAATCCGTCACCCTATCACCATCATTGCGTTATGACTGGATTCAGAACAAAGGTGATGGCAATCATGCCACCAAAATGTATCAAAACCCCAATCCTAAATATGGACAGGATTACCGCGCCAAAACCTATGCCGGCTTTACCCCGCGCCTAGACCTATTCTGGCAGCAAACTGAACATTTGGGCTGGTTTGCCAATTATGCCCATAGCTGGCGATCACCCAGCGTAGATCAACAATATGAATCACAGTTTATCAACAGCAGTACCACCGGTACCAGTCGCCATTTACGCAAAGAACGCATGAATGCCCTCAGCCTAGGCAGCATACTGGATTATCGCTCCTTGCTAAGCAACGATGATCATGCCCAATTGCGTCTAACCTACTTCCGAAATCGCGGTAAAGATGAGATCTTCAAAAGACGAGGGGTAATGTGTTTTGAAGCCAAAAATAATCCTAAAGCCAAATGTGCCAGGCCGGCAAGCAACAACCGCAACCTAACAGGTTACACCATACAAGGCATTGAATTAGAAGGTAACTACGATAGCCAATACTGGTTTGCCGGTCTATCCCTGTCAGCAATGAAAGGTCAGCGCGATGACTCACCAGTAGATCCATGGTTTAATCAGCGCACTTGGATCACCAGCATTCCGCCGCGCAAAGCCACTGCTACACTTGGCTTCAACATTCCCAGCCAACATTTCAGTGCCGGCTGGCGCGGAATCTTCGTCCGCCGTCAGGATCGCTCCATTGCCGACCAAGATCCTAAAGCAGTCTTTTATGCTTTACCTAAAAGCAAAGGCTATGCCATCCACAGCTTATTTGCCCAGTGGGAACCCTGGCAAAAAAAAGGACCTAAAATTAATTTAACCATTGATAATCTATTTAACAAAAAATACTATCCTTATCTAGGTGAAGCCGTATCAGGTACCGGTCGAGATATCCGCTTCAGTCTTAGCCAGCAATTCTAACAGCAGATTTTGATCAAACCGCCAGCCCGGATTAGCACCATCTGGGCTGAATTTTTTACACCAATTCTCTTGCTTACAATCAACCAGTCTTTAAATAGAAAAATCGCTAAAATCTTTAAACTTAAATAATTACGGTTACAACAATTCTGCAAAATTAGATAAGTCAATTTCTAGACTGATACAAGCTTAATCCTGAACACTTAATTTCTTTACCTAACCAAGTAAACAATCCATATCTCTTACTGCTTATAGTCCCGAGGCTCCACCATTTTTGCCATTTCCGCTACACACTTAATATTTTTAACCAGAGGTAAACACGTTATAGAGCTTAAAACAACAGCCATGTCAGGTTGATATTAAAAATTCCTCATCCGCCAATCATTAATTAATCTGCTCAGCGTTGTCTCTGATTGTTTAACAGTTAAAAACGACCGTTATTCCAACAATGCTTAAACAGTTGCGCTATTTCACCGCTAGAATTAAAAAAAACTGAGGCCTGATATTTTGCAACATAAGCTCCAGCTCTTAACCCTATGCACTTAACAACAAATATTGGCTACCCATTTTGATGCTTATTTTTTAGCAAAAATAATTTTATCGCTGATTAAAAAATTCTTTTTTTTTGATTTATCCGTTTTTGCAACACCTGCATGAAATCATTATTAGACATATTTAACAGCAGAAACTCAGCCATCAAATTCGAAAAAATTTTCTACTGTTATCTGACTAAAAATTTATCAGGTCACTCACAGAAACTATGCTATCCTATTAGCGTAATAAATTAATTATTATGCACAGCAACTTAACATATCTCTACTCCAAATGACAAAGGAAAATCAGATGCAAATTACCATCCTGCTTTATCCAGATTTCGAAACACTGGATGTGTTCGGGCCAGTAGAAATATTTGGCAAAGTGCCTGGCTGGCGCATACAGTATTATTCACAAAATGGTGGTCTTATCTGTAATCATGATAACGTCAGTATTTCAACTGAAGACTTTGCCTCCATTCCCCCAAATATAGATACCCTTTTTATACCCGGTGGACCGGGCACCCGTAGCCTGATACAGCACACTGATTTCATCCAGCAACTAAAATCACTGGCACAAAAAAGCCAGTATGTACTCACCGTCTGCACCGGCAGTGCTCTGTTGGCCAAAACCGGATTACTTGATGGACGTCAGGCAACATCCAACAAACGCGCTTTTGACTGGGTAAAAACCTCATCAACACAAACCAAATGGATAGAAAAAGCCCGCTGGATTACAGACGGCAAATACTACACCTCTTCCGGTATCAGTGCTGGAATGGACATGGCTTTAGCATTTGTGCAAAACAGAACAGATAAAAATACCGCTGAACAAATTGCCACCAGAATTGAATACCATTGGCAGCAGGACAGCCAACAAGATGCATTTTGTTCTAACAAACAACCAAATTAGAAATAACCTGATAATAGCTAAATCATGATGCCATCAAGCGCATAAAAAGTACTGCGGATTTTTGCCTAAAGTTACCTCATGCTGTTGACATAGAATGACTCCAGCAAGAAGAATGATATTCAACACAAAATCATCCCATAAACCCTATCTGAATCGGATTAGAAATCAACCATGCTGTTAAACGAACAACAAAAGATCGGATTGTTTAGTCTCTGTTTATATTCCGTTTTTTTTATCATTCTGATGCAAGTTCATCTTATGTCCGGCATTATTTCCGGACTTCTCACCTATACCTTAATGCAGAAACTGGAAAATTTTTTAGCCAGAAAAATGCATCGTTGGGGCCATAAAGCCAAATTATTCTCCGTCCTCTTGTTATCTTTGTTGTTCATGAGCGTACTCATTGGTGGTTTTGGTTACTTATTTAACTGGATTATTGGCGTAGCGCGTGACCCGCAACAGACACTTAATCATATACAAAACCTCTTTAATAGCATTTCTACATCCCTCCCGCCAGCGGTAGCTGACTATTTGCCAGATAACTTTACCGAATTACGCGCCAATGCCCTAAATTTTATTAAAGACCATGTTTTATACCTTCAATCCATCATCAAACAACTATTTCATTCTCTTTTGATCATCATCATCGGCATGATCATTGGCTTAATTGCCGGTTACCAGCAAAATAAACGTAACATCAATGAAATAACCAAACCCAGCACCATTTATATGCAGGCCTTTAAAGACAGCCTGGATCGATTAGTAGAAGTTTTTCAATATGTGGCTTTTTCTCAAGTCATCATCTCCTTATTTAATACCCTAATGACAGGGATCTTCCTGTTGGTGGTTCTCCCCATGTTTGGTATTCACTTACCATTCAGTAAAAGCCTGATCTTGGCTACCTTCGTTCTAGGACTGATCCCCATTATTGGTAACCTCATTGTCAACACTCTTATGTTCTTAGTCGCTTTTACCGTTTCATTTTGGATCGCTGTTATCGTATTGCTATATCTGATTACCATTCACAAAGTGGAATATATTCTGAACGCTAAAATCGTTGGTACCAAAATTCATGCTGGTATCTGTGAACTTTTAATTGCCATGGTATTTTGTGAAACCATTTTTGGCGTAATCGGTCTCATCTTTGCCCCTATCTTTTATGCCTTTATCAAGCTGTCTCTCAAACAACTTAAAATCATTTAAATATGCACGGTATAAAAAAAGGCCATTTAACCTGGCCTTTTCTATCCTACCTTTTATAACGTTCCACATCGGGTAATAACACCGTTAACACACCCAACAATGGTAAATAAGAGCAGAACTTAAAAATAAGCTGCAAACTGGTTTTATCGGCTACGTATCCTAATATTGCTGCTGCAATACCACTCATACCGAACATCAAGCCAAAAAACAACCCAGCAATTAATCCAACCCTTCCCGGTATGAGCTCCTGCGCATACACAATAATAGCGGCAAAGGCTGAAGAAATAACCAAACCAATCACGCAACTTAATACCACCGTTGCCCAAAGATTGGTATATGGCAAAGCCAGTGTAAACGGCGCTGCACCGAGAATCGAAAACCAAATCACATATTTTCTACCAATACGGTCACCAATCGGTCCACCCACAAACGTCCCTATTGCTACACTGGCAAGAAACATAAACAGAAACAGCACCGCTGATTCTTTCGTCAAGGCAAATTTTTCAATCAGATAAAAACTGAAATAGTTATTCATACTGGCCATATAAAAATACTTAGAAAAAATCAGCACAGACAATATGAACAACGCACACACCGTTTTACGCTTATCGTATGGCAACGCTCGACTCTGCGCTGCTTTATGGGCATTGGCACGTAAATGATGGGCACTCCAGGCACTGATCCGGCTTAGAAGGATGATTGCCACCACACCTACCGCGACAAACCAAAGAATATGACTTTGCCGGTTATATTTCAGTACCACCAGACTGACCAGCAATGGTCCCAGTGACGAACCTAGATTTCCGCCAACTTGAAACGCCGATTGTGCTAAACCAAATCGCCCTGCTGAAGCATTACGCGCTACCCGAGATGCCTCAGGATGAAAAGTTGAAGATCCCACACCTAAAAAAGCCGCAGCCACTAACAACCAATAAAATTGATTGGCCAAACCCAGCATACAAAGACCAAAGGTCGTTGCCACCATCCCCAGTGGCAGCAGATAGGGTTTAGGATGTTTATCTGTATAAAAACCTATTGCCGGCTGTAGAATCGATGCCGTCATTTGATAGACCAGACTAATACCACCTATCTGAGCAAACGTTAAGCTAAACTTTTCCTCCAGCAAGGGATAGGTAGCCGTAAGCATAGACTGTATAAAGTCATTACACAAATGCCCAGCCGCTACCATCAAAATGATTGAAAGAAAAAACTGATTTGAAGCCAATGGCTTATTTTGCTGATTCATAA
>CALYOS010000026.1 GCA_945267035.1 uncultured Neisseriaceae bacterium
GAGTGGTAAAATAATTGGCAGATCGCAGGAGCATGTTTTTCCTGATAATTGAGAACGGTTAATTGCATTGGAAAATTAAAATAGTCTATTGTTAGCTAAGTGCTTAACTTTATATCATAGTATAGATTAATCAATCTTGATGAGGTGATGATTATGTAGATCAATGGCTACAATAAATTCAGAATTACTATTCTGTTTATATATTAGCTTATTTCAAAAGTCATTATTGGAAATATTATATATGCATCCCAAAGGATTTATACGCCTTGTAAATATCATGGTGGAAAAATTTGTCTAACTAAATACAAACTTCCAAAAATAGTCCAAAATAAATTCAAGTCTAATTTCTCCAATAAAAATCTACTCAAATACCATTTAAGGGGATAGATGAAGTCAAACTAAAATAATTATTCTGACAAAAAAGAGGAATAACTGCGGGTAAACCCTCCTAAAAAATGAATAATTAAATTATCAAAGTGTCACATTTTACCTTGGTTACCCTGCCCTAACGTAGGTTTATCGTAACAACTAATAGGAGCAACCATATTCAATCATCGGTATTTAAATCAAATCAAGACATTGTTGTCAACCATGTCTTAAGACATTCACTATTTAATAATTAGAATGCCACAAATTCAAAATACATTTTATCTTTCTTGATACTCCTAATTATTACAAGCCCTAAGTAACAATCAACCCTTTTCTTCTTTAATAGGTAAATTTACTAGAGCAGCAAAGATAGCTAAAGCGATATCTAAATACCATACCCATAAAAGATTACCAGAATACTTTATAGCTAATCCACCAAACCACGCACCAAGAAAACCACCTATTTGATGTGTAAAAAAGATTAACCCAAATAAAGTAGCTAGATATTTAACACCAAATAATTTTGCTACGATTCCTGCCGTAGGAGGTACCGTTGCTAACCACGTAAATCCTATACATATTGAAAAAATATAGAAGGTTAATGGCGTTTTAGGAGACAGTAAATATACCGTGATCATTAATGCTCTTAACGCATATAATGTGGCTAAAATATATTTCATTTTATATTTTTTTCCCAGTATTCCAGCACCAATACTGCCAAAAATATTGCACAGACCAATTAATGAAATACTAGTAGCTGAAACTGAAGCATTGTGCCCACATAAACCAATTTCGCCAGGTAAATGGGTAATCAAAAAAGCCACATGAAAACCACAAGTAAAAAAACCCAAATGTAACAAAATGTAACTGCGATCACGTAATGCAACTGAGACTTGATTTTTCAAACTGATAGTATGGGTATCTACGGATTTATTGATAACCTGAGAATTAGAATGATTAACTATAATGGCTGATTTAGCTTTACATAAAAACCATGAAGGTATTATTGAAACGAGTGAAAGAGCACTCAGAAAAACTAAACCAACTTTAAAATTAATTGCATTGATAATGGATTGTACGATTGGAGCTAAAGCAAACTGCCCTAAGGACCCACCAGCATTAATAACGCCATTGGCAACAGAATGTTTATTCTGAGGTAATTTTGTAGCAATCACTCCAATCAGTATAGAAAAACTACCTGCAGCAGCTCCAGCAGGAGACAGGAGTCCCTGTGATATAGTGAGGGGAATAAAAGAAGTAGAAAATATCGTACAAATTTGTCCAATAGATAATATGATCGCCCCTGTTAGTAAAGCTGGAAATGCACCCTTTTTATCTGCCCAAGCACCCATTATGGGTTGAAAAACACCCCACATAAGTTGACCAATAGCTAAGGCCATGCTTACTTCAACAATGTTCATTGCAGTATGATCTACTATTGGATGAACAAATAATCCAATAGTTAATCTATTACCCATCCCAATCATCAAGATTAAACAAGCTAGTACAACGGGTAACCAAATTACTTTTAATTGAGAAAAATTAACTCTATGTTTATTATTCATTTTAAAACATCAATTCTGCTTTTAATTTTAGCTACTCAACTTTAGATAAGCCTGATTTTAGAAAATCAAATTCAAATCTAAGCCAAGTATGCACTTTAACAACAAACGACCTTATAAAGAGCATTATATAGCATTAGCTTTACTACCTACTTGAATATTAGGTTGACAATCTACGTTAAAATTATATTAATTTAGTTTTGTGCTTTTGATTTTAAAAATTTCTTTAGCATTAAGTCGCTAAATTTTTTTTTAATTAAAAACCCTAGTGATTACATGATTGGTTATCAAAATCGTGATGGATTCTTGAAGTCATTTTTATTTCTGTTAGAAGTGTTTGATTTATCTAATCCACTAAGATATTACTTTGACAAATCTTAAGCGTAAAATGGGGAATCGACTGGGTAATTGACCAGAATTAAAAGAATTTCCTTTTTTTATAAAGAACCTTTTTTCAAAAAAATTGGCACTATTTAAAATATAGGTTATATTGTTTCTATTAGTTTGAATTAATAGCCTAATATTTCAATCCACTGTTTTAATTCGCCCTCGTTAATATTGTTATAGCCAACCAATTTAAGCACAAATAATATCTCACTGTTGTTTCCATTAAATTCCAAATCTAGTTTTATAGGTTCTATATCAATAAACACGAATTTATCGATTCCCTCAGGTTTACTAGTAGGACCACTTTGGATGATTTTGCTGGTTAAAGCGATCATAGCAAATTGTCTATTGTAACCACCATTGATTAAAAAATTTTGATATTCATGATACGTTTTATTAACGACATATTGGTAAACATACCAGGGCTCACCCATCTCATCCATCACTTCTTTAATATTATTTGCCATAAATAAATAAGTAGCATTTAAATCAGTATCTGTTAATCCTAATTTCTGCCCCACTCCTTTTGGCGTTAATTTCGACCACTCGGCAAACGAATCATCAATAATTAAAATTTCTAAATTATATTTATTGATTTTATCTTGCAGCTGCTTTAGATCTATAGAGTTTTGATCATTTTGGCTATATTGAGATTGACTCAAAATAGTAAAATACTTTTGTGGAGCCAAGCGATTTTGGCAACGCTTTTTGGTTTTAGCAATTAAATCACTTTTGCTAAATTCAATATTTTGTTGCTCAAAAATTTCTTTGCGCAGAGCTGAGTCAAGAGCTTGATAGGTTTGCAGATCAAAAGGAAATGCAGACAGTTTAGATTGAGTCTGCACAGTTTTTTGCATCAATTTTTCACTGTATTTTTTTGCTTTGGCCTCTGTTTTTTGCCCTATTTTATTCAGTCGCCAATTATCAACAGACCGTGAAGCGAATTCTCCAAGTTGTTGACATTCCGTAGCAATGATTGCCTCGAACTGCTCAATAGATAAATTTTTGTACTGTTTAACAGTCTCAATATCAACTGAAAAAGTGTTAGTTTGATCGGGATTAGATGAATGAGTTGAATTCTTAGCGGGCAAAATAGCAGGAAATAAGCACAATAGCATTAAAAACAATTGATTCTTTTTCTTCATGTTATCGAAGTCCAAATTAATGCAACATTTGATGCCTGGCTGCTCTTTGAGCAATCATAGCGTTGATATAAATTTGGGGTAAAACTGTTTTCACCCAACTTAATCAATAGTAACATTAAGGGTATCCAATGTCATTTTTTTATTGCTATACCCTATGCCCATTAATTCATGGACTAAACTATTGCAAAGATTTAAGCTTGAGACTTAGGTTTTGTCGTACACCACTACCCAGTGGCAATATATAAACGTAAATAGTCTGTGGCAAAATAATTTTCCTCAGAAAATCGCAGTAGTATAAATTAGCATGAAGCGGTATAGCTGCTATTTTCTATCCATCTACACGCCATCGCCGCGGTCAACAGCATGTGATTTTTCGTGCTCAATTAGCCAGCGCTTACGCTCCAGTCCGCCTCCATAACCAGTCAGATCACCATTACTGCCAATGACTCGATGACAAGGAATGATAATCGACACGCGATTACAACCGTTGGCACTGGCCACTGCTCTCACCGCCAGCGGTCGATGAATACTGTGTGCTTGCTGTTTATAAGTGGTGAGCTGACCATAAGGTATTTGGGTTAAACACGCCCAGACTGCTTGTTGAAATTCTGTACCAGGGGTATGCAGTTGGACGGTAAAATGGTATCTGGTTCCTTGAAAATATTCTTGCAATTCTCTTTTGGTCTGACGAATATGCTCATTTTCTCCAAAAATAATTGGCATCTTGAGACGATTTTGCAGATCGCGAAATTCGGTTTCCAACATTCGGCGGTCTACAAATTCGAGTAAACATACACCCTTTGCTGTAGCACAGATAAACATCGGTCCTAACGGCGTGGTTAAGCGATTGATCAACATGATGTCGTTGTGTGAATGTTGTGAAGGTGAATTGTTGAGAATCTGTTTATACATATAAGAAAAACCACTTAAGGACTCATAGCCGGAATCGTAAGCGGTATTGACGACATTTTTGCCGGATTTTAATTCCTGATAGGCCTGATTTATACGATACATTCTTTGAAATGTTTGAAATGTGATGCCGTAATGCTTTTTAAACCAGCGCCGAATCGTTTCCGGACTGATCTGCTGAGCACTCAATATGCTGTCAGAGATTTTTTGTTTGGGATTTTGCCTGATTAGTTCAATTGCCCTACGCACTTCTTGTGGTGCCTCAGCAGCATTTTCTGTTGGCCGGCAGATTTTACAGGGTCGATAGCCTGCCTGTAATGCTGCTTTAAATGTGGAAAAAAATTCGACATGTTCGAATTTCGGTTTGCGGGCTCGACAAGTGGCTATACAGAATATTGAAGTAGTCGTGACCCCAGCATAGAATATACCAACATAATGTTGATCTTTGGCTAATAAAGCTTGATAAAAGGTCTCGATTTGTTGTGCATCGGTAATCTTTGTCATGTAATTGTCTCTTAGTTCATTAGATCATTTATATTGCAGGCTTTTTTGTCTGTTATGCGGTATCTCTGCGCTCACAACCCTCAGTCTTGATTGATTCATTCATGCTGACAGAGCAGAAGTAGGCTATGGGAAACTATAAAAACGAAGCCGATAAAGAACAACCGAAAATTTGACAAGTATTTTTTTCTCTAGGATTTGATAAGATATTTTTGCATTATCACCATCATTTGCTGTTAATGACTCAGGCTGCATGACTTACCTTTATTGACTTAAACCAAGATAAGATCTCAATCTCATTAAAATTTGTTCGCCTTTCGCGTAAACAAAAAGTAAACTACGGTGTTTTAATTATTTAATAATCTGTGCCAAATCATGATTACATTTGAACAATGTCAGCAATGGGATGCTGAAGACGAGCTGGCCAATTTAAAAAGCCAGTTTGATTTACCACAAGGGGTCATCTATCTGGATGGTAATTCTCTCGGAGCCAAACCGATTAAGGCTATGGACTGTGCCCAGCAGGTGATCAATCAACAATGGGGCACTGATCTGATCAATAGCTGGAATAAAGCTGGCTGGTGGGATTTACCGGTTAGATTAGGGAATAAAATCGGCCAATTGGTGGGTGCACGTGAAAATGAAACGGTGGTTACTGATACCACCAGTATGAATCTGTTTAAAGTTTTGGCTACCGCCATCGGGATTCAGCAGCAACACCCAACGCGCAAAACCATTATTGCTGAAAGGGATTCTTTTCCGACTGATCTATATATGATTGAAGGCTTTATGGCATTGATTAATCAAGGCTATAAATTACAGTTAATTGATCAACCAGAGGATTTGCCGCAATATTTAGATGAACAAACTGCAGTGGTGGTGTTGTCACATGTGAATTATCGTACAGGCTATTTGCATGATATGGCTG
Source organism: uncultured Neisseriaceae bacterium (assembly GCA_945267035.1). Taxonomy (GTDB): domain Bacteria; phylum Pseudomonadota; class Gammaproteobacteria; order Burkholderiales; family Neisseriaceae; genus Snodgrassella. Next base: position 5,802 of record CALYOS010000026.1, read on the forward strand.
CCGTGAATCAGCAAGCACATGCCCAAGGTGCGCTAATCATCTGGGATCTGTGCCATTCGATTGGCGCTGTGCCGATCGATTTAAACGGCAGCAATAGTGATTTTGCTATTGGCTGTACATATAAATACCTCAACGGCGGACCGGGTTCGCCGGCGATGCTGTGGGTACACAGTCGCTATCAAACCGCATTTAATCAGCCATTGTCTGGCTGGTGGGGACATGCCAAGCCTTTTGCTATGGACGTCAGCTACACTCCTGCCGACAATGTCCGACGCTACTTATGTGGCACTCAGCCGATTGTCTCTATGAGTCTGGTGGAATGTGGGGTAGACATTTTCCTGCAAACCGACATGCAGGCTCTGCGACAGAAATCTTTGCGACTAACTGATGTGCTGATTCAGCTGCTTGAACAGGAGTGTGCTGGTTATGATTTAACCCTGATCACGCCTCGTGAACATCTTCATCGTGGCAGTCACATCAGTGTGCGACATCCGCATGGTTATGCCATCGTGCAAGCATTGATCGCCCGTGGGGTAATTGGCGACTATCGTGAACCAGAAGTTATTCGGCTTGGGGTAACGCCTTTATATCTAAGCTTTTGTGATATCTGGCAAGCGGTACAACATCTTAAGCAAGTCTTGGTGTCGCAAGAATGGGCGCAGCCACAATTTCAAACTCGCAGACAAGTGACCTGATGCAAGTTTGGTTGATCATCTTCAGCCAGCCACCTACGGCTGGCTAATTTGTATGCGTAGCATGACGCTTGATATACAGCATTTAGTTGGTTTGGGTTAATTTGCACACCTTTTGCTTAACACGCGCATTGATTTTGGTGCATCTCGTCGCTGTCGGTAGAGCGATAAGATTTTAATTTAACTTTAAACTTCCTCTACCCACAGTCGTCATCATATTTTCATGATGACTGAGCACAATACCGGTTAAGTAGGTTTTCATGTGTCCACATGATCAGGTCAGGTTTAATTTTTTATCTATATGCTAAGAGTTAAAATCTTTTGTGTTTAAATTCCGCTGCTTCCCCCTATTTTTAAACATACCTTGGGGTATTCATTTTTTTTTAACGAAAGAGGTTTATGGGTAATATTGATAGTTGGTGTACCACAGGAGAATGTTCACTTAAGTGATCAAAGATTTGATGACTTTGCGCTGTTATCAATTGTATTTAATTTAAAGACGATGTGTGTTTTTCTTGTCACCTGCTTATCTGAGATTAAGTTCAGACCAGTCTCGTATACAATACTGAACCTATAGCCGGCAGATGCTGGCTAAAAGCATTTTTGATTCAGATTAATATAGGTAATACGTTTTATCTACAATATAGATGGATATCGTCCTTATAAACTTTAAATTGGCTTTTTGGTACATGGATAAACACCATTTATCTGCAAGTATGTCGCTGCAACGGGGTCACGCCATGATTCTTTTTCTGCAATGCTTTCCATAAATCATAATTGACCTGCATGTTCAGCCAGAATTGCGGTGTGGTGTTCAATAAAATAGATAATCGTACCGCCATTTCCGCACTAATTCCTGCTTTACCATTAATGATGCGTGATAAAGTGACCCTTGTTATCCCTAAATGTTTTGCCGCTTCGCTGATATTTGTTTCGCCTAGATACTGTTTAAGTATTACACCAGCATGACAAGGATTATGCATATTTATTCTCCATGTTATAGTTTTGATAATCGACGATTTCCACTTCATCTTCATCAAATTCAAAGATCAAGCGCCAACTGCCATTTATAATCACAGCCCAACGATCTTTCTGATTACCTTTGATAACATGCAGCCGCCAGAATGGTGCTTCTAAATCGATAGGCTTTTTTGCTGCACTTAACGCAGTCAGTACTACTCTTAATTCTGTGCTATGAGAATTGGGTATGCATGCTTTGCTTCCAGTTCGATAATATTGTTCAAGTCCTTTATGTTTAAAGCTTTTAATCATGGATTAACTCCCCTATGTATAGACGCACTATACAAAATTACTAATTAAAATCAATGATTAATGTTTTTAAATTATACCTTTTCTTAACTAAACTGGCTATATCTGAACATAATTTAAAATATAATAATTTGCTTTGAAAAATGATTTTGCCATAGTCAATTTGGATTAATTTTAAAAAATGCTTTAGTGCAATAATGACGTGTGACTATTTAATTCAGCATCTGTTCTGCTTGTGACTAAATCATTTTTTTCTCATTGATTTATGGGCAGTTGCTGGCAAATTGAGTTGTGTAAAATTGGCTTTGAGGTTATCCGGGAACACGGGCTGCTAATTTGATGGTTAGTGATGATTAAGGTGATTCTCCAGCTGTTTTGAGCAGAGATGTAGTGATAGAAGCTTAAACTCACTCTTGCAGTCTGGTTTTTATTCTTTATGACTCGCTGATCACTATTTTTGTAGTGAACCTCTCCTTTGAATCATTATTGAAGTATTCTGCTTTACAGCTATGGGTTGGATAAGGGTATCTTGTTGACAGAGTAAGAACAAAATTAGATAGCCAGTTAATGCGTTAATAGGCTTTATCTACTGAGCCCAATTTTGAATTTGAGCTGTTTAGATAAGTTATCAATTTTTTGGCTGCGGTTTAGCCGTTGTCACAAGGTAGATTAAGTTAGCACCACTGCGATGTAGGATTGAAAAGAAGATGATTACTGGGTGGGATGCGCGCTTTGTCACTGATCATTTACCTCAATCATCAGGACATATTCAAACTTGATGCATATCATATTTAAATAATGCATCCTTAAAAAATTAGCGTTGTTAATATAATTTCATCGCGACCTGCTATTATAATATACAAATTGTGATTTTTATTTGCAAAATATGCAGCTTTAACGAGAAAAGGTAAATATTTCTCTTTGTCAGTGCATATTTAAAGGGAAACAATGGGTAATTTTGACAAGATCCAGTCACGTGAAGCAGGTTTACATAAGAAACTTTCTGCCAAGCAGATGAGTATGATTGCGATTGGCGGAGCAATTGGAACAGGATTATTTTTAGGCAGTAAATTCGCTATTGGTTTTGCCGGTCCGGCAGTGATCATCAGTTATGCTTTGGGAGGATTAATTGCGCTGACTTTAATGGGATGCTTGGCTGAAATGACGGTTCAGCACCCTACTTCAGGCTCTTTTGGTGCTTATGCTGAATTTTATCTGCATCCTTTGGCCGGTTTTTTGGTGCGCTATAGTTACTGGTCGTGTATTGTGCTGGCGGTTGGCACTGAGGTTACTGCGATTGCAGAATACATGAAGTTTTGGTTTCCACAGATAAGCTCATGGATATGGATAGGCTTATTTTCTTTTAGTCTGATCGCGGTGAATGCCTACAGTGTTAAGGCCTTTGGTTCAGTGGAATACTGGTTTTCGACGATTAAAATTTTTGCCATACTGGTTTTTGTTATTCTTGGCATTGGTGTTTTATTCACTTATGGCAGTATCGGAAAAATAGAACAGCACTTATTTGATCAGGGTGGTTTCGCCCCACATGGATTTTCCGGTATCTGGACTGGGGTGATTATCTCGATTTTTAGCTATCTGGGCATTGAGATGATTGCGATTGCCGCCGGTGAAGCCACCAAGCCGGAACAAGCAGTTAAAACAGCCTTCAAAGGAACTTTGGCACGACTGTTTATTTTTTATTTGCTGGCTTTAAGTCTGATTGTGATGTTGGTGCCATGGCAGGAACTGATCAAAGAAAACAGTACCAGTCCGTTTGTGACGGTGATGCAAATTGTCGGTATACCTTTTGCCGACAGTATTCTGAATTTTATTGTGATCGTGGCTGCTCTGTCTTCGATGAACAGCATGCTTTATATTGCCACGCGTATGATGTTCAGTTTGTCTCGAGCTGGTGAAGCGCCACAAATTTTAGGCAAAGTACGCAGCAATGGTGTGCCACTGAATGCGCTCACTTTATCTTCTGCTGGGATTGCTGTGGCAGCAATGGTGTATATTTTTAATCCAGAAACAGCGTTTCCGGTCATGATTGCATTATCCATGTTTGGTGCTTTAATCAGTTGGGGAACGGTATTTTTGTCACACTTGAGTTTTCGTCAGCACATGCAGCGCAAAGGAGAGCAAATTAAATTTAAGGTACCTGGTTATCCGTTTGTTACTTTAGCTGGGCTGTTTGCGATCATTAGTATTCTGATTACCACTTGGTTTACGCCTATTTTCCATGCCACGTTGGTTTTTGGTCTACCCTTTTTGTTTTTTCTAACGCTGATGTATTTTTTGCATCGCTATATGCAAAATAAATTGAATAATCGTCAGTAAAAGAGAATGTTATAGATTTTCTTAAAGGTTTAGGGTAAGTGATTAAACCTGATGGTTCAATTGTTGCAGCTACAAAAGCTATTTTTATAAAAAATTTCTGATGGCTCAACCAATATTTGAATTACAACTTACCCTAAAATAATACCTGAAAAATGAAATTTGATTTAATCATTGAAGAACCATTAACGAAACTAACTGACTTTAAGTTTGAGTTATATGATAAAGATTCCTTAACCGAGGCACTTTCTATCATTGAAGATGCTATTTATGAAACTCATAAAATAAAGTTTTATTTTAATTCCCTTGGTGAAGTATGGAACGTTACTGTATTTGGTGATCTCTCTGTTTTTCTGCAACAATTAGCTGATATCTTAAAGGTCACAAAAGGGATTAAAAAACAGCATATCTTAGATTTTTACGAAGTAGGAACTGATAGAAAATTACTTTTAATTCATGATAAAAACATAGTTGAAATTAAAAACATTTCAACTACTGATTGGAAACCTTCTATACCCGCCGAAACACAAGATGCTTTAGATAATCAAATATTATTGTTTGTTGATAAATTGAAAGGTATTGTAGAAATAATATGCCCGGAAGTGAATCAATTAGCGATAATAAAAAACTGGTACCACTTATTTCAATAAAATGAAACGCGAATTGTAAAACTAAACAAGACAAATGGAGGCGATTAAAAACGAGGAGGAAAAGCAGGTTCCGCCTCACAAGAGGTTAATGTCCTTCCTGGGAAATGATACCGCAGTATATCGGCTGCTGGTTGATTGCTCGTTTTTTCCCTCTGTCAAAACAGAGAGGCAATTTAGAAGAAGTAATCTGTCTGTCAATTTATTATGGTTGCCTGATTGACATTGAAATGGCATACATATTGAAATACGCCACAGCTCTTGCCTAATCCCTATTCTATTTTTCAAGATATTTAATTGCTGCGGTGATGAATTAGTTGGCAGTTTAATCGTTGCTGTTTTGCAGCACTGCATGCACAAATCATTAAATAAAAACTGCCCGTCTAGACGGGCAGTTGGTTTCATTCGCTAAAGAATTAATGGTTCATGGTCAGCAGCAGATGGTTCATGCGTTTAACAAATGCTGCCGGATTGTCCAGTTTACCGCCTTCGGCTAGTAAAGCCTGATCATAAACCAGTTCAGCCAATTCGGTTCGTTGCTCATTATCCTGTTCCGCAGCAATTTTTTTAATTAATGGATGATCAGGATTAATTTCCAGTGTTGGCTTGGTGTGCGGGATTTGCGCACCAGCACCGGAAGCTTCCAGCATACGTGCCAAATGCTGACTCATATCATGCTCACCCACAACCAAACAGGCAGGACTTTCCGTTAGGCGGGCAGTGGCTCGTACAGACTCTACTTTATCACCTAAAGCAGCTTTGATTTGTTCTACCACTTCTTTGTTGTCTTCTTCGGTTTTCGCCTGAACTGCTTTCTCTTCTTCATCGGCCAGGTTGCCCAGATCCAAGGAACCTTTAGCTACGCTAACCAGTTTTTTTCCGTCAAATTCAGTTAGGCTGTTAACCACCCATTCATCGACACGGTCTGTCAGCAACAATACTTCTACGCCTTTTTTCAGGAAAATTTCCAGATGTGGGCTGTTTTTCGCTGCTGCGTAGCTGTCAGCAGTGATGTAGTAGATTTTGTCCTGTCCTTCTTTCATTCGACTAATATAGTCAGCCAAAGAAACGGTTTGTTCGGCATGATCATTATGCGTTGAAGCAAAACGGCACAGTCCGGCAATTTTGTCTTTATTGCTGTAGTCTTCGGCGATGCCTTCTTTCAGGACATTACCAAACACGTTCCAGAATTCGCTATATTTTTCTGGTTGATTTTTCTGTAGATCTTCCAGCAGGGACAAGACTTTTTTAACGCTACCAGAGCGAATGGCATCCAAGTCACGGCTTTCCTGCAAAATTTCACGCGAAACGTTCAAGGGCAGATCACTGCTGTCAATCACCCCACGAATAAAGCGCAAATAAGTTGGCATTAGTTTTTTGGCATCGTCCATGATAAATACGCGTTTTACGTATAATTGGACACCATGCTTGGGCTCACGTTCGTAGAGATCAAAAGGTGCATGTTTGGGCACATATAATAGTCCCGTGTATTCATGCCGTCCTTCTACTCTAAAGTGCGTCCACGCTAAGGCATCATCATAATCATGGGAAACATGGCGATAGAAGGTCTGATACTGCTCATCAGTGATTTCGTTTTTGGGACGTTGCCATAACGCCTGAGCTTGATTCACTACTTCCAGTTCGTCAGAAGTTTTAACATTGCCTTCTTCATCGTATTCCGGTGCTTTTTTCATGTAGATAGGCACAGAAATATGATCGCTGTAGGTAGTGACAATGCGGCGTAAAGTCCAGTCGGATAACAGGTCTTTTTCGTCATCTTTCACATGCAAGATGACTTTTGTTCCACGCTCGGGTTTAGAAATGGGTTCAACGGTGAATTCACCATCGCCAGCACTAATCCAGCGCACTGCTTCATTGTCGGCACTGCCAGCTTTACGACTTTCCACTGTTACTTTGTCGGCCACAATAAAGGCAGAATAAAAACCCACACCAAACTGACCAATTAAATTGGCATCTTTTTTATCATCTCCAGTCAGTTGCTCCAGAAATGCTTTGGTGCCTGACTTGGCAATGGTACCGAGATGTTCGATGATTTCAGCTTCATTCATGCCGATACCATTATCTGCTACAGTAATGGTCTGTTCTTCAGCGTTGGCAGTTACAGTGATTTTGAATTCTGTATCATCGCCCAACAAACTAGCATTATGTAATGATTCGAAGCGCAGTTTGTCGCAAGCATCAGCGGCATTGGATATGAGTTCACGCAGAAAAATCTCTTTGTTACTGTACAATGAATGAATCATCAGCTGTAACAATTGTTTCACTTCAGTTTGAAAACTATGTGTCTGTTTCATGATTTTCCCGAAATATCTAAAATTGGTTATTGTTGATTTAAGATAGGGGTTGATTTAAGCAGTTTCAAGACGATAGAAAAAGACAATTAATTAGATTTTTATGACAAATACATTTAAGTTTTAATAAATGCATTCGCTACAAGCGTTTCTGCAAAACATCACTCACCTAAAGCGTGATGACTTATCGCGTTTTGCCTGTTCATTAAAGCGGTTTTAATTTTGCATGACGTGCTGTCTAGACACTTTTTTCCCGTACTTTTCTTAAAACCCTGCCCTCCTTCACTTAACCACTGGGTAGTCTACTCAACAAAATTCTGATATGTTAAAATTAGGGCAATTTATCAAATATTTAATGGCAATATGATTGTCCAAGGTTTGGTGCTTTGGCGTTATTTTATGCCTTAAATCAACATATTAAGAGGGATTTTTAATATGGCAGGACACAGTAAGTGGGCTAATATCCAACATCGTAAAGGCAGACAGGATGCCAAGCGCGGGAAAATTTTTACCCGTCTGATTAAAGAAATCACTATTGCAGCAAAACTGGGTGGAGGCGATCCTGATTCAAACCCACGCCTACGTTTGGCAATGGACAAAGCCACTGATGCCAATATGCCAAAAGACAATATTCAACGCGCTATTGATAAAGGTACCGGTAATCTGGAAGGTGTCGAATACGTTGAATTACGTTACGAAGGTTACGGTATTGGCGGTGCTGCTGTCATGGTGGATTGTTTGACAGATAATAAAACCCGTACTGTTGCTGATGTTCGTCATGCCTTTAATAAACATGGCGGCAATATGGGCACTGATGGGTCAGTGGCATTTCAATTTGTTCATCAGGGTTATTTACTCTTTGATCCTGCAACCGATGAAGATGCTTTGATGGAAGCGGCGCTGGAAGCAGGAGCTGAAGATGTGATTACGCAGGAAGATGGCTCTAAGGAAGTGATTACTGAGCCTTACAGCCATAGTAAGGTGAAAGAAGCACTGGAAGCAGCCGGATTTCATGCTGCTGATGGTGAAGTAACCATGCGTGCAGTCAACGAAACCGAGCTTGCAGGGGAAGATGCGGAAAAAATGCAGCGTTTACTCGATGCGCTTGAAGATTTGGATGACGTGCAAAACGTCTACACTACTGCGGTATTGGATACCGAATAAAACTCAAACGGGCTGATCATCAGCCCGTTTAATCTTCTAAAATATTGATTTTTCTATTTTCTCTCATGCACTCCACAACCGACTTCATGCAAACAGCCAGCTATGGTGAATGTGCAGAAACACTTGATTTTTGGCTAAATGAATGCACTCTGGATGAAGCCCCTTCTGCAGCAGTTGTGCAAAACTGGCAACAAATTTTTCAATCACGTGGCAATAAATTCCTCCGTTTGGCCACGCTGTGCCAGCAATGGCTTAATGAAGATAATACGCAATGAAAACTCAGTGGCTGAATAAATGGTTTGTTCTGGCGCTAATCTGGTTTGGCGCCAGTATTTATACCTTGTTTTTTTCCAGTGGCAATCAGTCTGTGTCCATTCCCCACTTTGATAAGATATGCCATTTTGGTTTATTTTTCGGTCAGTTCTGGTTATTATGTAAAATCTGCTTACAATCTAACAGCACTTTGCCCATACGCCAATATTTGATTTTAGCTTTATTGTGGGCTGCTATAAGTGAGGTGATTCAATCACAGTTACCACACCGTAGTGGCGATATATTGGACGCCATAGCAGATTTGCTCGGGGCGATTTGTGCGCTTTGGCTGGCGAAAAAAATTCAATTTGCTCGCCGTAGCATGTCTCAAGGAATTCAGCATGAAAGTTAACCAATCGGTTTATCAGCAGCGTCGCCAAGCCGTACTTCAAAAAATCGGTACCGATGGTATTGCTATTGTATTTGCCGCGCCAGAACAACGTCGCAGCAACGATACCGAATACCCTTTCAGACAAGACAGTTATTTCCATTACCTCACCGGCTTTCCTGAAACTGAATCAGCTTTGATTCTGAATGGGCAAGAACAGAGTGCTACTTTATTGTGTCGTCACAAAGATCCTGATGCAGAAATTTGGCATGGTTTTCGATATGGTCCTGCTGCCGCGCGGGAGCAATTTAAGTTTGATCAGGCAGATGACATTAGCCAACTTACTCAACATTTAAAAAAAGCTTTACCCGGTCATCGGCAATTATATGCGCTTTGGGGTTTATATCCTCAACGTGATACCCAAATGATTGCTTTGTGGAATGAAATTAACCAGATCACCAATCACCACAGCATTCCTGGCAGCACCATCGCTTCAGAGAATTTGATTAATCTGAGCAGCATTCTTGACCCGATGCGGCTAGTCAAAGATGAACACGAACAGTCTTTAATGCGCATTGCAGCGGAAATCAGTGCTCAAGCTCATATCCGCGCCATGCGCAACACTAAACCGGGCAAATACGAATATCAGATTGAGGCGGAAATACTACATGAATTCATGTTGCATGGTGCACGTTATCCGGCTTACAACAGTATCGTTGCTGGTGGCAAAAATGCTTGTTGTTTGCATTACGTCCGCAACAGTGATCAGCTACAAGCGTCAGATTTACTCCTGATTGATGCAGGAGCGGAATATCAGATGTACGCTGGTGATATCAGCCGTACTTTTCCCGTTAGTGGACGGTTCACCAGTGCCCAAAAAGATGTCTATGACATCGTTTTAGCTGTTAATCAGGCAAGTATTGATGCCACAGTTAATCAAGCAGACTGGCAGATCATTGCATCCAATGCCACACGAATGCTAACTGAAGGGATGATCGATCTGGGCATTTTGCAAGGTAGTGTTGAGGAAAACATTGATAAACAGCTTTATCGTCGTTTTTACATGCATGGTTTGGGACATTGGCTGGGTCTGGATGTTCATGATGTTGGCGGGCGATTTGATCACCAGGGTCAGCCAATTTTGTTACAACCTGGTATGGTTACCACCATCGAGCCGGGTATTTATATAGCCGCAGCTGATGACATCCCCGCCGCTTTTCATCATATTGGCATCCGTATTGAAGACAATATTTTGGTTACAGAAAATGGAAATGAAAACCTGACCGCCTCAGTACCCAAAACCACCAGCGCAATTGAAACCATCATGCAGCAATAGGCTTTTATCTAATCAAACAGGCAGCAAGACTCTATGTCTGCTGCCTGTTTGCTTAATAATGTTGTTTAATGATTACGTTGCTGAGCATGCAATTGTTGTTTGGCTGTCTCAACAATGTCTTGTCCGAACAGAGTATTAACATCCGCTTCATCAAACACATAATTAGCGTGACAGAAATCACAATTGATCTGAATACTGCCTTCTTCAGCCACCGCTTCACCCACTTCTTGTCCGCCCAACAGCAGCAACATATCACTAACTTTGGTACGCGAACAGGTACAGGCAAATTCTATCGGCTGCTGCGCCAGCAGGCGTACTTCATGTTCATGAAACAGACGATATAATAATTCTTCGGCTGGTAAATGCAGCAATTCATCTTTTTTGACTGTTTCTGCTAAAGCAGTCAGTTCTGTCCAGCAATCTTCTTCTATATCCTGCCCGGGTAATCTTTGTAATAACAAGCCACCGGCATGATTATCATCCGCAGCCAAGGCAATATAGGTAGCTAATTGTTCAGAACGCGCCATGTAATTCATCAGCATTTGCGCAATACTGTCGCCTGCCAGCTCTACCACACCCTGCCATGATTCTCCATGTGTTGGTTGTAAGGTCAGTACAAACATACCGCCGGAGCCAAGCAGATCGACCAAGCTCATATCATCATCAATAAGCGCAGATTCATCCCAACGTGCAGTGGCTCGACAGGTGCCAGAAGATGTCGCTTCTGCAACCAGCATTTTTAGAATACCACTTCCCTGAACCTGTACAATCAGGCTGCCTTCAAATTTAAGATTACTGGCGAGCAATACCGCCGCTACGGTCAGTTCTCCTAGTGCTTGTTTGATGGCTGCTGGATATTTTTTATTTTCTCCAACATGCTGCCACACCTGCTGTAGATTCACTTGCAATCCACGCACAGGATAGGTTTCAAACATAAAGCGAGTCAGTTGATCTTGAGGATTTATTGCCTGTTCAGTCATCATCTTCTTTCAGCAAAATAATCGTTTAATATGGTTACAACTTAATAAAATTCAACTATGCGTAATGTGTTGAGCAGATGTAACAATCTGAATAATTCATTTTTGCTCGCAATGAAACGGCTAAAATTTTGATCGCAAGTGCGCGCATAAAACAACAAACAACCCAATTTTTTATAAATACGACCGCTAACAGTAGCTATTGGCTTTATACCTATATAAACTTTAGGATCATGTATTGGCATGGTTAACACGAGAATTGAAGGTCAATATACTCTTCAGACCTCAACCGATTTTTCTACTGTTTCAGTGTTAAGTGATCGGATAAATAAAATTAGTAAATAATTGATGATAAAATAGTCCAACATCATCTCTGTGGCTAGGTTATTAATTCCACCCTATGCCTGGTTGTATAAGGAGAGTCTAAAATGTGCCAATTGCTCGGCATGAATTGTAACACCCCAACGGATATTGTTTTTTCGTTTGAAGGGTTTCGTTTGCGTGGTGGATTGACTGATAGCCATGCAGATGGCTTTGGCATTGCATTTTTTGAACAACACGGTATTCGGCTGTTACAGGATGACAAACCCTGTGCTCGTTCTCCTGTGGCAGATCTCGTGCAACAATATAAAATCAAATCGGAAAATGTTATTGCGCATATCCGCAAGGCAACGCAAGGACAGGTTAGTTTAGCCAATACCCACCCTTTTGTACGCGAATTATGGGGTGAATACTGGGTTTTTGCTCATAATGGCAATCTGCGTGGGCTTAAAGAAATTGACGGCGAATATTTTAACCCTGTAGGCTCGACTGATTCAGAAAAAGCCTTTTGTTATCTTCTGGAACACTTGCGTCAGCGCTTCCGATACAAACCTTCACGCGAAGAATTGTTTGCCTCCATTGCCGAAAAAACGCATGAACTGAGAAAATATGGTTTGTTCAATTATATGCTTTCCAATGGAGACTGGTTGTTAGCACATGCCAGTACTCTGCTGTTTTATATTATCCGTCAGGCTCCATTTGGCGAGGCGGCTTTAGTAGATGAAGATGTTGCCATTGATTTTTCCGCCGTCACCACTCCCAACGATCGCGTTGCGGTCATCGCTACATTACCTTTAACATGTAATGAAAAATGGCAACAATTAGCGGTGAATGAATTGGTGATGTTTAGTCAGGGAGAAATTGTTTTGCGTGATGAAATACAGCCAGCACAGTATATGAGTGTTGCAGAAGGGCTGGCGATTGCGCGCCAAGCCGGCGTTGAAATGTGAGAATAGTTGTGTCACAGCTTAAACCTAACCTGCATTGACCTTATTTTGTCCAAGCATCAACTTAGCATTAACCCGCTAATTTGCCCATAGCTCACGGTCATAAAACATCAGCTCTGAAAAATATCAGAGCTGTTTTCACTGCCAAGTCAATCATTTATACTACTTTTGTGGCATAAAACCATAGATCATAATGGCGACGACCGCAATAGGAATGACGATACGGCACAAAAATTTCCACAGAGCAAATAATGCTGGACCTAAGTGTAATTCCTCACGGATAAGTTGTTGATTCATCATCCAGCCAGCAAAAACAATGGTGCCCAGACCTGTTAGCGGTAACATCAGTTTACTGGTCAGATAATCGAGCAAATCAAAGATATTTTTTCCGAACAAAGTCACTTGCTTCCATTCATTAAATGATAACAGACAAGCAATACCCAAAGCCCAGATAACAACACTACTCACCACCGTTGCAGAAACACGGCTCAGGCGCGTTTTTTCTTCCAATAACTCTACCGTAGGCTCCAGCAGTGAAATTGAAGAAGTTAACGCAGCAAAGGTTAGGAAAATAAAGAACAATACTCCTAAAATAGTTCCGCCAGCCATATTACCAAATGCAATGGGTAAAGTAACAAAAATCAAACCAGCACCTTCGCCCGGTTGTAACCCATTAGCAAATACCAGCGGGAAAATAGCCATACCGGACAAAATAGCCACAATCACATCCAGAATAACAACTGTGCGAGCAGTGGAAATCAGGTTAACGTCTTTGCCCAGATAGGAACCGTATGCCATCATGATGCCCATACCCAAAGACAAACTGAAAAATGCATGTCCTAAAGCAGCCAACACAGCTTTTCCGGTTATAGCTGACCAATTTGGGGTAAATAAAAATTTAAATGCCTGCTCAAATGCTGGACCACTGACCAAAGCAGCATAAACCACCAGACCAATCAGTAATAAGCCCAATCCTGGCATCATGATCTTACATGAACGCTCTAATCCGGCACCCACCCCCAGTGCAACGATAAAGGCAGTAGCAAACATAAACACTGTATGCCAAATAAATAGATGACTGACACTGCCCAAAAAATTCTCAAATAGCTGGCTGGTACCATTGCCATTCATACCAACAAATGAGCCTTTGGCTGCAATCACAATGTAATCTGTAGCCCAGCCACCAATCACACTATAAAAAGACAAAATTAAAAAAGACCCGAGCACACCAATAATGCCTACCCAGCGCCAGTTTTTAGATCTTCCTTCTGCTTTGGCCACATCTTCCATAGTATGTATCGGATTTTTTTGCCCACGCCGACCAATCAGCCACTCTGCTACCAATATGGGCAAACCAATCACAAACATACAAATCAGATAAGTTAGTACAAAAGCAGAACCACCCATCTCTCCAGCCATATACGGAAATTTCCATATATTACCTAGCCCAACAGCTGATCCAGCAGCAGCAAGCATAAAGCCCATGCGCGAACTCCACTGGGAGTGTGATTTTTTCATTGTTATGCTTCCACTCATTTCTTGTCCTCACAGCCTGATATGATTTGATTACAATAATTCATCTAAAAATTCGATTAAGTCAAAAATAAAGTGGCTAATCATGCCATGAATTAAACTATTGGACAAGAATTGTAAAAAATTATGTCAAGTAAATATAAAAAAGGCAGAATAATTAGACAAATTATCTAATTTTTCCGCCCTGATTGCTCTAGAAGAAGATTAAAGCAGCCGATGATTCAAAGCAGGTAATTTGCTGCGTACCATATCTAACTGATTTGCATCCAAAGTAGCGGTAATCACCCCTTCTCCCTCAGGCAAACAAGCCAACACTTCACCCCAAGGATTAATAATCATGCTGTGTCCATAAGTACGGCGTCCATTTTGATGGATTCCGCCCTGAGCTGATGCCAAAACATAACACTGATTCTCTATCGCCCTGGCACTCAACAGGGTTTGCCAGTGAGCTTTACCAGTGGTAAAAGTAAATGCAGCAGGCAAAACCATCACTTCAAATGGTAACTGCGCTCGGAAAAACTCGGGAAAACGTAAATCATAGCAAATACCCTGCGCCACAGCGATCTTGTCTACCTTCAGTTCAGGCACTTCTAGCCCACGCATTATGGTATTTTCTTCAGCATAAGACTCATTGGCTGACTGAAAACCAAAGAGATGCATTTTATGATATTGACCAATTAATTGACCCTGATCGTAAACCAACATAGTATTTAAAACTTTGTCTGGATCGGTACTTTGTAATGGTATGGTACCGGCGAATAACACAATATTTAATTGTGCCGACAATTCACTCAGACTTTGCTGTAACACGCCTTCACCCAATTTCTCGGCTATGCCCACCTTATCCCGATCATCCTGCCCCATTAGCGGCCAGTATTCTGGTAATACTACCCAGCGAGCCCCAGTCTCAGCCGCCTGTTTCACCAGTGCCGACATCTTCTCGACATTTTCCGCCACATTGGTACCGGATACCATCTGCACCACAGCAACTTTAATATCTTTCATTACTCCAGCCCCTAAGCTATGTGTATAGCGTTTATTTAAAACCATTTCTGCTTCATCTGGCAAATTATTCGCTTACTGAAAGCAGAAAAATAGACGAATTTGAATTTTTTTGACTGAATATCGTTGGCGTGGGCCGCATTATTGACGATAATTTTGCCCCATTTTGCGAAGAAATACCTGCTGTGAGCGCAGCAAACCGCTTAAGGACAAAGCCTGATAATCCAGCTTAAACTCACGCGCTATATGCGCCACGATTGGCGTCAACTTATGATAATGTCTGTGGCTGACCCCCGGAAAGAGATGATGAGTGAGATGCAAATTCAGTCCCCCCAGCCAGTACTCCAGCCAGGCATATTTCAAATGCCAATTTAAGGTTGTATAAAATGCATGCTGCAATTTTCCATGCTCAAACCGCCCTTGTGGAGGTGCCTGATAAAAAGTGGCTTTTGCCCAATGACTCCCCAAAATTAGAATGACAAAAATCAGTGATGAACACATCTGACTCAAACAATATACCAGCACAATAACCCAGAAGTTAAACTGCGGACACACCCATGCCGGAATAACAAATGCCAGAATAATATGCAGCATTTTGGATAACAAAAACACCAGCCACCCTTTGACACCGGGGTAAGTAAATTTACACACATTGAATTTCATGCCTAACCTATCCTGCCAATCGAAACACCAAACAATGGTCGGAAAAGTCATCGCTGCCACCAAAGGCCAGTAATATTGCTGATAGCGCATAAACCAATGGTGCACCTGAAACGGTGTTTGACGTAATACCCCGTTATAATCAATATCTAAATCATAAAACTCAACATTGGTATAGGGATGATGTTGCAGCACATGCCGTATTCGCCAACACTCTGGATCTATGCCCAGCGGAATAGTAATCCAAAAATTGAGCCATTTATTGGCTTTTGGAGAACGAAAAAAAACATTATGCGAGGCATCATGCACCACATTAATCGCCAACAGTAAGGCAAAAGTAATAAAGAAAAAATAGAATAGACAAAAAAACAGCAATTTTGTTTGATGCAACGCTGCAATATAAGCACCGGCACACAACAAACAGAGTGCAACCAGCTTGAATTTCATGCCCCAATCAGCATAACGATGATCCTGATGCCGGCATAAATACTCTGCCAGCGCTGTTTCAAGGGACTCTTTTAAACGCTGATCTT
This sequence comes from uncultured Neisseriaceae bacterium, assembly GCA_945267035.1. GTDB lineage: Bacteria > Pseudomonadota > Gammaproteobacteria > Burkholderiales > Neisseriaceae > Snodgrassella. Next base: position 22,169 of record CALYOS010000026.1, read on the forward strand.
GTTGCCGATCATAAATCAGCTCCAGACAATTTGGCTTCATGAGGATGCCTGTTTAGCACAAGGGATGGTGGTTTTATGACCATTTATCAAAGTATAGAGCAAAATCACCACACCGTGTATAGTCAATAACCAAATGATAACCTGCCAGTAAAGCTGTGGCCAATCAAATAGATATAAAAACACTACGGGCATACTTAAAGTTAATATGGTCCAGCCAATCAATCCCCATATCCGTCCTTCTGCCATTGCCCCAAGAAAAATGGTCCCCGCGGCTAAAAAACCAAAAAGAGTATATTGGCTAAACGTGATATTAGTCATACCATAAGCATATTTATATACATAAGCAATAGTCAGCGCAAAAAGCAGAATTCCACCCAAGGTCAACAGGAAACTGGAAAAAACCCATTTTTTCGTCGGTGCGGCGGGGACAAAAGAAATGTTCAACAATTGCATGAAGGGATAATTACTCGCCAGCAATGGATTTTGCGTCTTGATTCCCGGTGAACCGTAGCTAACCTTACCTGCAGGCATCACAGCAAAGCTACCAAACAACTTGTCCCAAATAATAAATGAGCCGCCAAAATTACGATTAGAATAATGTCTGTCATTGATATGATGTACTCGGTGGTGATTCGGGGTAACAAAAATCTTTTCTAGAATACCCAATTTTGGGGTGACGTCGTTATGATTAAAAAACTGAATAGAATAATGAAATATCGATACTGTCAGAAATATTTCTGTTGAAACCCCAATAAATGCCAGTACAATATTTAACACGGCCGACATTAAAGACGAGTACCATGAATTCCTGACCGCTAAAGATAAATTAAAGTGTTCGCCCTGATGATGAACAATGTGCACCGCATAAAGCAGACGAAACGTATGTAACAACCGATGTTGCCAATAAAAACAGAAATCCCAGGCTATAAAAGCAAATATCCAGGCAAAAATGACTGGCACATGTGCAAATAAATTCAAACTGCAATACTGATAAACCAGTGCATAGCACAGAATTTCCAGCCCCCTAAAAAACCACAAAACAATATGACCAGAATTTAAATTAAACATAATATCCAGCCAGTTAATGTGCTTCTTCTTAACTATTTTGAGTACTAATGCTTCAATATAAACACTGCATAGCATGAAAATGATTGGCATAGTTAGCTGATTCATCGATTCCCTTCACTTCATTAGATCTGTTCTGAATGGCTATGTACCCTGTCAGTGCAACCTAGATATCACCATATCATCAATGCATATAGGTAGTGCTCATTATTTTTTCCCTTTTTTGCAGACCACAGGTGTAATAACAAACATCATAACTTGCTCACAATTCGAGACTTTACTCTAAATCAAACTTAGGGCATATTGGAATTGATACTGATGTTTTTAAAATGGAAATGAATAAGCATATTGGCATTTATTCGCTTATACAACCTATTTTTCCCGAATAATGCGGCGTTTTTTATGCATAAACGATACTGGAATAGTGTCGACAGATTTCAGAATCCAATCTAATTGATCAATCTGCGCACCTTGCTGTAGAAAATGCTTTTGCAACGCCAGCTGACAAGATTGCAGACTGGAAAGTGCACAGCATCCTATTAACTCGATTTGATCGGTAGCATGTTGAATCAAGCGGTAATCACTGTTTAACGGCAAATGATTGGCAATAACGCGACTACAATAATCGGAAAAAATGGTTATAGACTCATTACATTGATTTTTCAAAATAATTTGATCGTCATGCCTACCCTCAATGGTCGCTATCGCCATTCCTTGCCGACCACATAAACACGGTTCTTCACGCCGCACCAGAATATCATCCAATCGATAGCGTACGATCGGTTGCGTTTCACGGGTAAAATCGGTAATAACAGGAACGAAACGCTTTTCTTCCAGCCACTGTGGCTCGACTAAAATAAACTCTTCATTCAAATGCAACACACCATGAGCACAAGTTGATCCTAAAAATCCTTCAGTCGCCTGATACACTTCGCCCAATCGATTAAAAACTTGAGCTAACATTTGCCGGTCATGATATTCCAGTACTTCCGCGGCCGAAATAACCAGATCCGGAGAGATTGAGAGATTGCCATCTTGTTTCGCACGAGCTAAGGCACACAACACCTGCGCCGGGGCAATAATGATCGTTGGCTGATATTCTGCCAAGGCATGCAATTGCTGTTGAAAATGATCAAACAAACCAAAAAAGCGTAACTTGAGCCAACTGGTATCAACACTATGATAAAGATGATTATCTGCCCGCAGAAACAAAGCTACACGCTCATGCGCCAGTAAACCCTTGGGTAACATTTTAGCCAACATAGCACCAGCCCACATTTGCTGCTCTTTTGGGCTAACAACAAACAGCCCCCGACTGCCGGATGTTCCAGATGACAGCCCCACACTGTATTGACCAACCTTTGGGGAAAAATCCTTAGATTGTTCGCTTTGGCGGGCGCAATCTAATAACGTTTCCAGCTCTAATCCAGCAGTGTTCATTGCATCAAAATGGCGCATCATGATCTGTTTATTCATTAAAGGCCATTGGTCAAATTCAAGTGTGGCAAAACGCCGGAAGTAAGGGCTTTTACTGAGTATTTTTTGTCTAAATCGGGTTAGTTGTTGTTGTTGATATGCTTGCAGTTCCTCCCTGCTGGCAAACGACAAACGTTTGGTTTTCCAGTAGTGCCACAACACTTTCAACGTATTCATATATAGCCTTCATGACTAAGACAGATATTGACCTGAGATTGGCGCGATAAAAGCTGTAAATTGCGCAACGTCTGATAATAGGCGCGCGGATTTTCCATCACCAGATGAGCCAGACGAGATGGACTTTTTAACTGTTGATAATTAGCCGGGGTCCAGGCAGCATCACTTGCCAGTAGTGTCCAACCTTGATCAGTCTGTACGAAGGCACCAATATGACCACTGGCGTGACCTGGCAAAGGAACAATAAAGACCTGTTGATGGCTTTGGGGTAACTCATAGCCATCAGTAAATGGCCAAAGTTGCTGTGGTAAAGCAGATTGAGCAAAACTTTCCACAAAAGTAAGCCGTTGTTCAAAATCAGGCGGAATTAAATTTGGCACAAATCCATGCCTTAAAGCAGAAAAACCACGTAATAAACGCATTTTCTGCCATCCTTCACCACTGCAAATAAACTTACTTTTGGGAAAATCACGCAGACCAGCAATATGATCACCATGAAAATGGGAAAGAATAATTGCATCTATGCTGGCTAAATCAATGCCTAAAGCCAGAAACTGCATCTTCATCGATTCTTGTTGTTGTAGATATACAGGGGTTAGCTTGCGATAAAATTTAAAAATCCCAGTCTGCGTGCTTTGATAAAAATAGTCGGCATAACCCGTATCCCATAACCAGCGTTTACTACCCACTTCAATTAACCATGTTCGTGCAGGAAATTTGCAGATATTCCACCCCGCTCCCTTTTGCGCCATACAGGCAAGATGCGTGCAGTAGCCTGCTTCAAAGGTGGTTAGCTTGGCCATCATACTGTTTTTCCGTTTTGGCTTAACCATTCAGCCGTTAGATTGATTCCTTCTTCTAGGCTATAGATGGGTTGATAGCCAAGGCGTTGATTAGCCTTTTCAGGATTCAAAGTCATGTCGAAATATAGCGCGCCGACACTGTAGCGCGTTAATGTTGGTTCTTTTCCTGTCACCTTCGCCACCAATTCACTGCAACAGGCAAGGGCAAAAAGCACTGGATAAGGGAAAGAGCGGATACGATAATCAATATGCAACCTATCTTTAAGCAGCATATTGAGCATGGTTTTAAGCTGCATAGGCTGTTGATTGGTGATATTAAAGATTTCCCCAGATAGTAACTGCTCATTGGTGGATGCCAAAAATAACGCCTGCACCACATTTAAGACAAAAGTCAGATCTATCACTGCCTCCCCAGCACCGGGTAAAGGCAAATTCCCTTTAGTCCGGGCAATCAAAGCCAGCACGCGTGAAATCAACACCCGATCATGAGGGCCGAAAATACCGCGTGGTCTGAGAATGATAAAAACGGTATCAGGAAAAGAATGCACATTTTGCTGGATCATTTGTTCAGCCAAATATTTTGTTGAAGCATAATGATTTGCAAAACGCTTTGCCAATTGATTCTCGCTGATATTCTGATGGGAATGAAAATCAAAATACAGCGATGGCGTCGATACATGTACAAACCGCTTAATACCCAGCTGACCCGCCAATTGTGCCAAACGGGAAGTTACCACCACATTTGCTTGGTAAAAATCCTGATAATCACCCCATGGGGATGATAAAGCCGCACAATGCCAAACCACATCACAACCTTGTAAAAGGTTCAAATAATCCTCATCGGAGGCAGTAACCAGATCCAAAGCTATGAATTGAGCCCCAATTTGGCGTAATTGTTCCCCCGCAAGCTTATTGCGACCTGTTGCACAAACCTGATAACCTGCCTGTAACAGCCATTGCGCCGCATTTCTGCCTAAACCACTGGTAGCACCAGTTACCAAAAACTTCATGGCAGTAAAATCATTCCGGCAAAGGTCAGACCAGCAGCGGTGCCGATGAGCATCGCCGGATGATTAGCTTGAAATCGATCGGTAATGACCGCTTCGTGCAAAGCACTGGGAATAGATGCAGCCACCTGATTACCACGAAATCGATAAATATCGATCAACGCTTGCTGGGAAACTTTTAACCGTTTACGCATATGTTCCAACGATAGATGACTGGCCTGATGTGGAATAACGGTGACAATATCTTCTAATTGTAAACCACTTAACTGCATAAGCTTTGTCATAAAAGGTTCAATTAAAGAAGAAGCAAGCTTAAATAAAGGCTTACCCTGCATGTGAAAAAGAAAATCGCTATCTTTCATTCCAGTTCGCAAATTACAGCGAGTACCACCACCTTTTATCTGACACAGATCGATACCCGCAGTATGCGTTTCCTGTAAAAACGATAGAATCCCACTTTGACCATCGCCCTTTTCCACAATAGCACAAGCTGCTCCATCCCCAAAAATCATTGAGGATTCTTCATCCTCCCAGTTTAATCCTCGGGATGCCAGTTCAGCTGAAACAATAGCGATACGTTGATAACTTCCAGAATTAATTAAACAACCTGCCAAATTCAAGGCAGAAATAAAACTAACACAACTAACATTGACATCCAATGTTGCGGTTTTATCAGGCAAATTACTGGCCTGCAAAATATGTGCCGCACAATAAGGTAACGCTTGTACTTTCAATGCAGAAGCACAAATCAATAAATCAATAGAATCTGCTGCGATATGATGACGAGCTAAGGCATCATTCAAAGCCTGTGCGGCGAGATCAGCCTGATTAAGCTGATAATCAGCATGATACCGATATTCAATCCCTGAGCGTTTCAGAGTATAGCCATGAGGTTTATTGAGTTTTTGATCAAGTTCGTCAGAGGTTAACTTGCCATCTGGCAAAGCAACACCAGTTGATATGATTTTAAGGGGAATAAAATGTTGAGCTTTTTGGATAAATTGGTTATTAAAATGCACTTCCATACCTGAAATGTAACCAAAACATTAACCATTTAAGCACTTAATATCGACAATGTAAACAAAATTTAGCTTAGATTTATGCCATCAATATAAATTGCCTTTGCAAAATACTGCATGACGATTTGAAAAATTTAATGATTTCAATTTTGACAAGATAGCGAACATTATCCATACCCATCCACCGATATTTTGCCCCCCAAAAGTATGGCAATTTTATTAGCGAATTACCACAGGTACTACTGCATGTTTTTAAACATAGCAGCGATCAACAGGGTCAAAGCCCACGGTCAAGCCATCAATTTTATTCATATTTAAGGAAATACTTTAATAGCAAAAAAAAAGTATTAGATATTCTCCTATGATCAACAGATGACTGAGCCAAAGCAGCGATAGTAGTTCATGGTTTAAGCATAAAATAGCCAGATGCTACTCATTTAAAACCTAGAATAACTTTGTCTTCAGTTAATAAGAGGGATGTAGAAAGATCTCAATGCGCACCTTGTTGAAAAACCAACTTAGGAGCAAAGTAAAAAAGGCATATAGAAAACCATTTTAGATCCATACAAATTGGGGGATTCTTTTATTAGAGTAAAATTTTTTCTTTAGACACCTGCAATAGCTCAACATGATCTTGAAGAAATAGCCAAGAATAGGCAGAAAAAGAACATAAACTTTTGATTTTAGAATTTTCGACAATAATGGCAATGATTTTCTAAGGTCAATCAGTGCTTAAAGTCGCACTGAATAACAAAAAGTTCGTGCTGATTGATTTGCTACAATGGAACCAATAGCCACATGGATAATCAAATGGTTACACCAACAATAAAACTAACCTAATTTGCTGAATAGGATCTGTAATCTAGAAGATATTAGCAACATAGATAAAGAGTATTTAGCGGATAGAGCTAAAAGCATGCCACAGAAATCTGTGTTCAGTTAGGCTGTTTATTTTGCTGCTGGCTTTCACCCGTCTGGCGACACTGATTACACATACCAGTTAAAACAATATGTTCATCATTGAGCAGAAAACCACTGTCTGCCACTCGTTGACGTAACGCCAGCCATTCTTGACTCATACTGAGCTCCTCAACGGCACCACATTGATTGCAAACTAAAACAAAATCACTATGATGGATGGGATCTTGCCGACAAAGATCGCCACACTCATGCTGCACATGACGACAAAGAATATATCCATTGATTGCTGGTATTTTGTGAAGCACGCCCTGCTCAGTCCAAAAGTCTAATGCTCGGTAAGCAGTAGGCGGGGCGATTGTATTGCTGCTATTGTGCTGCATACATGCCAATACCTGATACGCCTTAATCACACCAGTCATACCCAATACAATATCCAGAACTTGCGCTCGCAGTTGCGTAATCGTGGCTCCCTGCAGCTCACATTGCGCTAAAATCCGTGCTTTTTCTGCCGTATTCGCTGAGCAGGATAACTTGCCAGTCATACCAAAATCCTATGCCAGATCGCGGGTCACGCTCAGACCGGCAAAAGTTTGTGATACTGGCATAATTTCAATGTGATTTACATTGACATGAGCGGGAGTTTGATAAAGCCATAAAATCGTATTGGCAATATCTTCGGGTTTGAGGTAACTGATATTTTCATACACCGCTTGAACCCGATCTTCATCACCACGAAAGCGCACATTGGAAAATTCAGTATCACCACATAAACCCGGCGCAACATTGGTTACACGAATTCGGGTACCAACCAAATCAGTACGTAGATTTAAACTGAATTGACGCACAAAAGCTTTCGTGGCCCCATACACATTACCACCTTTATAAGGCCAGCTACCGGCAGTAGAACCAAGATTAATAATATAACCTTTATTATTCTGCACCATCTGTGGCAGTATTTTTCGAGTCACATAGGTCAAACCAAGAACATTGGTATGAATCATCCTTTCCCAATCGGCAAAATTAGCTTCCTGCGCTACTTCCATCCCCAAAGCTAATCCGGCATTGTTGACCAGCAAATCAATTTGGGCCCATTGTTCAGGAATTGATGCCAGCGCCTGATCTACACTATTGGTATCAGTCACATCCATTTCCAGTGGTAAAAATGCAGCACCCAGTTCCTGACTTAAATGCTGCAACTTATCCTGCCGCCGAGCAGCACCGATGACCTGATAACCAGCTTTAACCAAAGTGCGGGAAATACTGGCGCCAAAACCTGCAGAAGCACCTGTAACAAGAATAGTCATGATCAATTGCCCCAATATAAATATAGAAGGTGATTAATTCATTTTGTCAACCAGCTTTATAAAGCACCAGAATGAACCACCATCTTAAATCACAAGCTTACAACAAACAGCTTAAACAGAAAAAAAATCAGCGTTAATTGAATGAATAGCCTTCATTACCTCGCTGCACTAAAAAAGCACAGCCAGATAACAAAGGCGTCGATCAATTACAATGCTTGCTGTTGTAACGCCCAAGATCTTAATGTACGCGCGTCATTAACCCGATTTAATGAGCTGGAAGAATTCAGCAACACAATAGTAACGGGCTGATTCTGAATCGTGGTTAACACCACCATAGATTTTCCGGCTTCACGGATATATCCGGTTTTCTGTAAAGCTATGGGCCAACTTCCTTCGCGCACCAGAGCGTTTGAATTGCGGTATTTCTCCACCTTACCATTACTGGTATAAACCACGCCAGAATCTTCAGTGGTATAGCGACGAATTAAAGGGTATTGACTGGCTCCGCGCACCAGCAAGGCCAAATCACGGGCAGTGGCCTGATTACGAGGATCTAAGCCGGTGGGCTCATAAAAACGAGCATTAGTCATACCTAAATCAGCAGCCTTGCGATTCATAGCGTTGACAAAAGCCGGCATACCACCTGGATAGGTTCGCGCCAAAGCATGGATCGCTCTGTTCTCACTACTCATCAACCCGATATGCAACAGCTCGCGCCGACTCAGGACAGTACCGATCGATAACCGACTGCTGGAATTTTTCAGACGATCAATTTCAGCTGGAGTAATCGTAATCTGATCATTCATGTTTTGCTTGGCGTCCAAAACCACCATCGCAGACATCAGCTTCGAAATTGAAGCAATTGAACGAACTTGATTAATATTTTTCTGATAAAGAATTTCACCGGTCTGATTATTCATAATCAAAGCCGATTGCGAACTTAACAATGGACCGGCAATCTGTGCCTGACTTTCCAAATTAGAATCTGGATGATGATTGATAAACGAGCTAACTGAACCAGACTCATCTGCGGCCTGTCTTTGTTCTATAAACTGTCCCAGTACATCTAAATCATCCGCCATTGCAGGTACAGCCATGAACAAGCTGCTGCCTAATAAACCGATCCACTGCCACCGACGTAAACAAGATAAACGTGACATAATCATTTCCTTTTGAGCCCTTTAAGGGCGCTAATGACAAAAAATCACTAACTGACTTTCATAGCTGCAGAGAAAATCATGTCTGCTACATCATTACAGCTGTATGAATCTTACCGTAACAACGCCACCTACAGTAGCGATCACTCATCATTGTTCAACATTTAATATTCCTCATCTCGAGTTTTCAAACTGCTTGAATATTAAAAAATATAATGAATAACTATTTTAGCTTAATTTTTGAATTCTGACCAAGTAGCAACATTCACAGTTGGACAACAGCATACGGTTTGATATCCCAGCAATAACACTATATACTCATCGATCACCTGATGTCTGCTACAGACTTAGTATTGTAACATTTTAAGCTTGCAACTTATGCATATTCCCTCAATGAAATCGTATTTATGAGTAAAGATACCCGTTATTGTTCGTTTTGCGGTAAAGCCGAAAACGATGTAAAAAATTTGATTGAAGGCGAAAACGCACTGATTTGTAATGAATGCGTCGACACCTGTAGCATGATGCTGCATAACCCCGATGAACAAGATTCAGCGGAAATGGCCAGCTCAGGCGATAATGAAAACCAGCCATTACCCACACCAGCGGAAATCGTAGCCAATCTGGATCAATATGTAATTGGTCAGGAGCCGGCCAAAAAGTCATTAGCCGTAGCTGTTTATAACCATTATAAACGTCTGCGTATGGGCAAGACTGAAGGACAAGTTGAACTGTCCAAATCCAACATTTTATTGATCGGTCCCACCGGCTCGGGCAAAACACTGCTGGCGCAATCTCTGGCACGCAAACTCGATGTACCTTTTGTCATGGCTGATGCCACCACCCTAACCGAAGCGGGTTATGTGGGTGAAGATGTTGAGCAAATCATCACCAAATTGTTGGCCAAATGCGATTTTGATGTTGAAAAAGCGCAAAAAGGGATCGTTTATATCGATGAAATCGACAAAATTTCGCGTAAAAGCGATAATCCGTCGATTACGCGTGATGTATCTGGTGAAGGAGTACAGCAAGCCTTGCTCAAATTAGTAGAAGGCACTGTTGCTTCAGTACCACCTCAAGGTGGACGCAAACTCCCCAATCAAGAATTTATCAACGTTGATACCACCAACATTTTATTTATCTGTGGTGGCGCTTTTGCCGGTCTGGAAAAAGTGATCCGACAACGCACTGAAAAAGGGGGCATCGGATTTGGTGCTGATGTTCACAGCAAAGATGAAAAAACCAACATCAGCGAACTCTTTCAGACCGTTGAACCCGAAGATCTGATTAAATTCGGTTTGATTCCTGAATTAATCGGTCGTTTGCCCGTTATTGCGACTTTGTCCGAACTGGATGAAGATGCCTTAATCAACATCCTAACCGAACCAAAAAATGCCTTAATCAAACAGTTTCAGGCATTATTCGCCATGGAAGGAGTTGAATTACAAGTGCAACCTTCTGCCTTACGCGCTATTGCCAAACTGGCTATGGCACGTAAAACCGGTGCACGTGGCTTGCGATCCATTGTGGAAAGAGCTTTGCTCAATACCATGTATGCACTGCCCGACCTCAAAAACGTCAAAAAAGTCATTGTTAATGAGGATGTGATTAATCTGGGTACCGAACCAGAATGGTTATTGGCAGATGGTAGCCCTTATCATCCAGATTCAACAGACTAACTATTGTGTTGAATGAATAAACCGCTTCAGGCCTGCATGGCTTGCAGCGGTATTATTTTGGCTCGGGCGAAATTAACGCGAGATTTGTTCCCGTACTGTATAGCGCAATAAAACAGACTGGATCCCTTACTCAACCAGCCACCAATTAGCCCAGATTTTTTCATTTTTCACTTATAGCTAAACCAAAACCTGACCAATAATCGGTACATCTTCATCCATTTTATCTAGCTTGATGGAAACATTGGATAAGCCCCATTAGCTGAAATAACAAAGACACCAATCACCAGCATAAATTGAAAGGTTGAACCAGCAAATTATCATTGATGCATAATATAATATTTAGCTCACCAATGTTCCTTCAGCCACTAAATCAATATCATGGCACCATCATTAAATCTATTGACACCATTTTTTTAGTCCAGACGATATAGATGCTTTTTGAGTCTTAATCGATGTTTTATCTCTTGCTATCTTAATGCCCTGATTGCAGGCATCTTGTTTTTATCAGCGTCAAAACCTTCAACAGCAACCCTATTCCACCTAACAGCAACCCTATCCCATGCTTTTTTCGCTCCAATAACAAAAGCAAAATAGATCAAGTTAATAATGGATTGCCTGCTAATGTTTGTTTATTGTGCCACGAGCAAACTATATTTTTTACTTTCTCGAAACAGACCGATTTAAAGTGCATCAAGCTTCAACTATACTGTGCCTGCTGTTTAACTGCACCTCCAGCAAATCAATCATATTGATCATCGTTGCTAATAACCAAAACAGACTTAAACCAGCGCTGCACCAGTTTAGATAAACCTATAATGCATAGTTTTACTCACAGAATTTTTATCAACCTTCGCCACAACATTCATTTTGCAGCTCCAGCACGGTTAAATACCATTTATGATTGATTAAGGTAAGATGAAAGGTAAAGTAAAATTTTTGGTATTCTTTATGATCGCTTTCATCTTTACCCTTACCCCGATAAGTGACTTTGACTGTTCGTGGAGTAATCTGTTTAATCAGCTTTTCATCTGCTGAGTCATAATTGTCATCATTAAGCTTATAAAAATGAAATATTCCAGACATTACATCAATTTGACGCTGATGGACAGTAACAAAAAGACCTTTTTTTGCTGGGTTCTCAGCCTCATTGCACCTCGTCTTGCGCTTAGTCAGAAAGGTAACAGGAAAATCTTCTGTCATGACATTTTGCTTTAAATCATCCAAAACAAAATCAGGAATATTTTCAATATGCTTTTTAAGTTTGGGCACTCTCTCATATTGGTAAAAATCAAGCAAACCCTCAAACGTAATAAATAGCTTAATATCTGGGTGGATAAATTGATTCAACCCATGTAAATCATGTTGATTATAATAATGAATGATTTGCTTTATTGTTTTAGTTAATTGCTGTTGCTGAGCGACGTCATTTTTTGTGCTGACAGGCTTATTGTGGCTTGCGGCAAATGACCCTTGGGCGAAACATACCAACAATATCGCTACCATTAACCCCAATTTCTTAAACATGATTTTATCCT
>CALYOS010000027.1 GCA_945267035.1 uncultured Neisseriaceae bacterium
CCTTGTGTATAAAGCGGATTAAATAGATAAAAGCCATAAATAACGATATTGTTGTTGTAGTTGTTTAAGATAAATATAATATATGATTTGCAATAAATGGGATTATATGGGATTTGGGTGGATTTGGTGGGATACTAAAAATGAAAAGTTGTTTCATGTAATGAAATTAAGTAAACGGGATTTTTCCCGTTTACTTTATATGTTTTTGCTTAGAGCTTCTAGCGCGATTTCGATAAAACGATTTTGTGCACCCGATTGAAGTTTACCTTCGGAGTTGATAGGTAAATAAGGGCGTGCAGGTATAGTTACTTTTTTTGTTTTTATATATTGCATACCCATACGAAAACAAAGATATGGTTTATTTTTTGGTGTTACGCTACCTCCTGTATGCTGAATGGCTGAATAGATTTTATTTGTTCCAATACGTGCAAAATCCTCTTCGACATGAGTACTTATACTTGCTGCTAATTGGCCGGAACTCTGTAAGGTTTGGCCATTTTGTTCTATTGCACGTTGGCTTTTTATCCATTTCTCGTTTCCAAATGATTCTTTTGAAAAATTATCTTCTGTTAGGCTTTGCATTTCTGTTGCAATGCTGACCATCATTTTTCTTTTATTTCGTGCGTTAATAAGTAATTGTTTAAAACCTTTGTCTAGTTGGCTTGAATCAAGATCTATTGATAACATTTAGTGAACTCTTAATAGTTTATTTACAAATTTGAGTTGATCGGTGGTTAAGGATTTAACAAATTTTGGATTTTTAATCATTTCCTGTATGGCAACTTTGGCAATGTCTGGATGTGTTGACTGTGCTTTGTCAATGGCGATTCTGGCTACACGGCTAAGCATGGATTTGCCCTGATTGGAATTGAATCCGGCACTTGGGGCAATGAATTCACCATCTAACCGAATACCAGTACGTGCAGCAAATCGTTTTTCACCCGTATATTGATTTTGACCAATATCGATATATTGAGTCTCTAATTTTGGGCTTGGGCGTACAAGTTTTTTTCCACTTTTTTCTGATAATGGTCTAACTCTACAGCGACATCTAAAATCTAAGGGTGGGTACATGGTATCCCAAACGGGGTCGGTGGCTTCATATACCAATCCGTTTAATGCTGCATGCGTAGGCCTTGTTCTGTTATCCATCACAGCCACATACATCCAATAGGGATGTGTGTCCTGAGCTTCAAGCATGGTTACGTACCGGCCAGACATGTAGGCGGATTGTAAGTTTGTTAAATAGATTGTTTTTAAACGGTAAGGACTTCCTAGCTGTACTTTTTGGTAACTTCCTGTTTCTGGGTTAATTACATCTGTTTTACCCCACCACCCTTTACGTTCTAGGATTGGTTTTAATTCTTTTGTGAATTGCCTAAAAGTTTGACCGTTTTCTATTGCTTTATTAATGCTACGATATATATCATCAATAACGTTCATGCCCGTAGTTTTAGCAATAGTAAACGCAGTCGCATGAGCATCATCTAACATATCTTGCCAATCCCAAGATACTTGAATGGATTTCAGCTTTAAATAAGCAATAGCTTCTCGCGGTTGTAAACTAAAGAGTATTTTGATATCTGAGGGCTTCATTTTTAATTTCCTCTGATGCTTCAATCCGTCCGACTAACTCAGATATAAAAAGTAATCGGGCTAGTTCTTGTTGTAAAGCTTGATCATTCATTTCTGGATAGGCAATGGTCAAGCACTCTAATATATCTATGGGTTCGGTTCCCTGCGATAATGCTTTAATAAATGTATCTGTTAGGTTTTTACTTTGTTTTGTTAACTCTTTATCATTGGGAACAATGGTTTCAATAATTTCACTGGTATCAAATCTGTCTAATTCGGAAAAGTTAGATACATGCGACGATGTCGTCGTTTTTGTCGGTGCAATGCTTTCTATATCAGAATCTGCCAATTTGTAGGCTTGCTGGAAATACGATTTGGATAGATTAACACCACATTCAGACAAGGTTTTATCCCTAGATGCTAATTCTGCACTTCCGGTTTTTTCTTCGTATAAGTTAAATTTTGGACGAACTGAATCATTAAAATTTAAATCACAAATGTAGTTAATCAGCTGGTTTATAGTGCTTTCTACAATACGCTTATCACTGTCGCGGATGTCTTTAGTAACCTCTAAGCCAGCCTGTGCGCTGGCATTGGTAGAATCTTTTTCTGTTGTCTGATCCTGACCCAATAAAGCAATAGCAATTTCGCTTCTACACATCCTAATTAATTTGTCATAAGCATCAACAGAGCTGGCTTTACCCGATGCCTCTTTAATCTCCACGCTGGAGTCAAGGGGAATTGTCCCAACGGAATTACCTATTAAGGCTTCGAGCGCATCAAGTAATTTGGAAGTATCTTTTTCTGTATTGCTTCGCGGTTCCTTGCCAATAACCCAAGGCGCACCGTACTTTTCTGTGAACTCAGCCCAAAATTTTAGGCCTGCTCGTTTGAATGTTGTTGGCCAAAATATCATGGATAAATCGGCGCGACCATAAGGATTCAGATAACTGGCTTCATGGGTTGGACATAAGAATTTATACTGCGGAACGATTTCTCCAGTTAATTTATTGCCAATATAAAGCAGTTCACTTTTATCATTAAAACTAAACCATTTTTGAGGTTTAGCTACTACTGAAATAGGCAGCCATAATGAATCCTTTGACCAAAGAATTTCTAGTGGTTGGAAACCAAAGAAAGGAGCATTTAAGATATTTTTTATTAAACTATAAATATCTAAATTTGATAGCACATTATCGATAATTTCAAGGACTTTCGGAGTTACGTTTTCGGCATCTAGGTGCCATTGAAGACCTGCCACAGATGCTTTGCGCCGGCGGACATGACTACCGACGATGCTGTCAGATAATAATTCTTCATAAACGGTAGCATCTAGACCCATTTTTTTTAAAATTGGGTCTGGATTTGGTAACCAGCTATTCATGCCATAAGCATGCATCTCTCCGCCTGTCGCATAATGGCTGTTCATTGTTGAGGTTTTTAAGGTTAATGATTGATTGTTTATTTTTATTTTGAAATGCGGTTTGGATGCCATTATGTTTCCTCTGGATCACACAGTAAATTCCGTTACGCATGCGATACCTTTTAATTTTTTCTTTAAAAAAGATAGGATATATTTTTAGGATTAAATCGGCTTTTAATAGGTTTTAAAAAAGGTCGTAACCCAAACAGAGTTTGCTTTTTCTAGAAACTTTCCGACTTGTAACTTTTACAGGCAAAATATTTAATTCACGACTTGCATAATGAGCAAGTAATAAAGCAATTCCGGTGTCTCCATGTCGTTTCTTGCCATCACGACCGGTTGTTCTTATTGTTGGAATTCTTGGAACGCCATTTACTAATTCAAAGGCGCGCAGATCAGCTAATATATCTTCATCTTTAGGTAATTGGTCTATCGTGCCATCTTCTAAAGCAGCTTTAAATGGTGCAGTATGTGATCGATACCAATTTTCAGAAAGCATTACTGCCTCAATTAAATCTCGTCCAAACTCATCTTGCATCGCTTCGGCAAGGAATTGACCATTTCCGCGAGCATCTAAAGCGGCCCCACGTAAATTAGGCAGACCATGTAATAAGTATTTTAGAATTTGTTCTTGCTGTGCAAATGGGATATTGCCAAGCTCGATAATAAATGGACAAATTAATAAAAGATTTGATTGTTGCAACAACGGTACGAATGAGGAGCGGTCACTACTTCTGGCAAAGTCCTCCCCTAAAAAGCTATTTAAATTTTTATCTATTTTATTCAATAAAGGTTGTAAGACATCAGCAATCCAATCTGCTACTTCAGCTGCTCGTTTATTTTCTGGCAATAATCCGAAGTCATCTTTTTTATCAAAACGGATGATGGGTGTATCTGGTGACATGCGATTTTCAATTAAAGCTCTGCTCAACCATTTTCCGCCACTGTTTTTAGGTATACAATCTAATTCTTCGCTAGCATCCTCGCCATAGAAATCCCGAATTTCTTTTTCCCATTTTTTTTCATCTTGCAATGACCATTTACGGCCCAAACGTAAACAAATACGTTTATATAACCCTTGTTCTAGAGCGGTATCAAAGGGAATACGATGTAGGCTGTATGGTTTTTTTCCGGCGCGAATGTCTATGATTAATTCATTAAAAGGATTATCAATGGCGTTATGCGTAGAAATAATGTGAACCTGCCCACCCCACATTAATAAAGCCATTGCTGCTTTTAATAATTCATCTAGTTGATCATGGAAAGCAGCTTCATCAATAATTACACGCCCTTGTTTGCCGCGCAAATTAGATGGTCGACTAGATAAGGCGGTAATGCGCCACCCCGAGGCGAAGCGAATAACAAAAGCTAATATTGATTGCTTTTCATTTCCGGCAACAAAAATTTCTTCGGTTTCTTGAATTTCGTCAGCCACCAAATTATAGTATTTAGCCCAGTTGGCACAATCCCGAATAAATTCAAGTGCCATATCTTTATTATAACCAATATACCATGCATCCATGCCATTAGCGGATGCAGATAACAATGCAGTATCGGCAGCTTCCGCCCAAGTTAGCCCTATACGGCGCGATTTTTCACACAATTTGACAGGGGATAGATCTGCACACCATTGTTGTTGGTAGGGTAATAAGGCTGTGGGTGTACGGTTTATGCTTGCTGAATTTTTGGTCATGAGGTGATTCCTAAAATTTGACGTCGAATTGCTTCCGCGGCCTCGTTACTCAAGCCACCTTTTTTAGCTGATTTGGCCACTTTTTCCGCCGTGTCTTCTACCTTAACTTTTACTTTTGCTTGATATTCTTTTAACCGTGCGGATGCGGAGGTCAATGCGGCAATATTCTTAGCTGCGTGAGACATCAATCCAAATTTTTTGATCGGCGGTAATTCTTCATCATCAATCTCCCCGATATCCACCATTGCGTTGAATAATTCTGTTTGCAGCATGGCCATCAGTGCCTCAGATCGTGTGTCACCTTCATCCGTGGCCTGATCTGCTATCAGTCGCGCAGCTTCTGTACTATCTTTGATTGCAGCAAAACGTCGTTCAATCTTTTGGCCGTACCGATGAACTGAAGATCGACTGACTTCAAATCCCTGTTCGCGTAACCATTCGGTGAGCTCTGTGTAATTGGAAAAACCATTCTCTGCAAGTTTACGTTCAAAGTTTTGACGAATATCATCTGGGAGGATTGCAAGCGTGCTACGTTTGGCCATGTTAAGCCTCCCAATACTTATTTGGTCGGGCAATACCTGCTTGGCAATTAATAGTGTATTCCGCGGTGTCAACACCTAAACTTGTTAGATCGGCGAACCACAAGCCACTTGGCTGTTTGGCCACTTCTACCAATTTTGAATCATGCAAATAGTCTAGATGCTGGCGCAATTCAAGTGCGGTAGCATCTGGATATATACCCTGCATAATGTCCAATAAAAATTTTTCACTAGTGGTATATGGCCGAGCTTTATTTAATGCATTAATGATATTCCAACGCATCCCTTCGCGACGCGCTTTTTCTATATTGCTCATCGTTTTGTGCTTTCAATTTTATATAAATTAGTCAATGTTTCTTGAACGGAGTCTAGTTTGGCTTCAATTACTGTTTGATTACGTATATAGTCTTCACGTCTGACATAGTTAAGGGGTAGTGTTGCGTCATAATTGGCTTGTTTATGAGCTAATAATTCTATCTTTTCAGTCAGTTTTTCAATTTGT
Organism: uncultured Neisseriaceae bacterium; assembly: GCA_945267035.1. Taxonomy (GTDB): domain Bacteria; phylum Pseudomonadota; class Gammaproteobacteria; order Burkholderiales; family Neisseriaceae; genus Snodgrassella. The sequence continues at coordinate 5,733 of CALYOS010000027.1, forward strand.
TTATTTTTCTCTTCCAGCTGGGATTTGAATTGACTAAGAAGCATTTTGCCAAAAGTAAAACATACACCTAAGAAGCTCAATAAAAAGCCAACGATTTGCCAAAATTCAATTGAAATAAATGTTTTTTCTTGCATATATATTCTCTATTTCTTTTGATTTTTGTACCAGTTCTGCCAAGCCCGTAACTGTTCATCCTGCTGCACACACCATGCCCCATAGTTGATGGAATGAGTTAATAATGCTTCTGTAGAACCATGATTTAGCCGATCAGGTCGCTCGTGTACCACTAAAAGTTCGGCAGCTACAGGCGGTATCACTGGTCTTTCTAGAACCTTAATCGGAATCGGAGTAGCCGAGGGCTCGGTTATAGATGTGCAAGCTGTTAGTGCCAAGCAAGTGGCAATCATTACTGTAATCTTTGTCTTTTTGAACTGCATTAGAAATATCCTTTCGGAGTTGTTCTTTAAGGGCATTAAGTTTTATATTAGAATTAGCTAGCTCTAAACTTTGCTTATTGGCAAGCTCAAACCATTGTTGCTTTTCTGAATTAACTTGTGCCAGTTTTTGCTGATATTGTTTTTCGGCATCATCAATATTTTTTTGCAATTGTTGTTGTAGTTTTTGTTGTTTAACCAATTGTTTTTCTATGCCATGACGTTCCCCAAGAAAATAAAAACTAACCAATGCAATCAGTATTGATACGATTAACATTCGATTGAAATTTAGTTTATTCATTTTCACTTTTTTCCCATCTCGAATTAGGGTTAGTACGCGTAGACAGCCATTTTCTGGCTACAGCATAGCCACCTACTAACCCTAGATATGCTATCCATATATCCGCATCCAAATCTGGTAGGAGAATAAATTTGTAAGTGGCAGCAGCAGCCGCGACATTTGCCCATAGCTTACTGTGAGAGATTTTGCCAGTTGTTGGATTGGTTATTAAACCACCAAGCCATTTGAAAGATTTATTCATTTGCATTCCTCTATTAATACTTTGGAAACGGCTTTGGCAATGAGCCATTTTTTAGTATTCCAGGTAGCCAATTCTTGGTCGTTGCTGATAAAAAAAAGTTCAAGAATAATGCCACCTGCACGGACATAACCAAGTCTGGAATGTTGACCGGCAGTTTCTGGCTTGAAACCACGATCACCACGAAGTGGTATGCCCATGGTGTTGGCGATTACTTGACAAAGTCGCTGGCATAACTCTCGGTCTTTCGATTGTGCCAACGCCTCTACACCGCATGCTGTTATGTTGGTTGATGCGTTGCAATGAAATTCAACAGCTGCTTTGCTTCCGCTGATTAATTTTATAGCGTCTTTGAGAGGTTTATTATCAGAACCCATCCCATCTGTGCGATAGCTGATTCCTGCTTGCTTTAAATAATATGCGACCATATTTCGCATTTCGCACGCGACGCTGGCTTCTGTGATTTTTGATTTAGGATTAATGGCTCCACAGTCTTTATTACTATGGCCGGCGGTAATTGTGATTATTGACATAAAAATTCCTTACATAGCTAGATGTAAGGAATTTAATTGTTATTTCTAATATTTGATTTTAATGTGCTTTAAAAACTAATTATTCAGTTAATGCTAAAACTATTTCTCTTTGCGTCTTTAAATCAGTTACAAATTTATCGAAATATAATGAAGAGGAATAGCCTTTTACCTTAAAGTGATCATTATCTTCCAATTCGACTAAATCTTTAAAAGAATTAGCCTTAGAATATTGCCTTAATACGTCCAGTGCTTTGTCCCTAGAGATTTTAGCCTTTAATTTATTCAGTGAGTTATGATTTTGAGAATCTATAGCTAAAGCTTCTACAGTGACGGTGTTGGCATTTGTGTGGGCGAATGTTTGATAAACACCATATAAAAAAGCCTTACGTATTATAATTAATCTTTCATTTTCTGAAGTGTGTTTTGGAATTTCTATGGATATGACAAAATCGAAATCAGAATTGAATTTTATATCATGGTAATCATTAAATATTTTAAATAGGTCTTGTGCCTTATTAAATATTACAATTCCAGAATCATTAATAGAATAATCAATTTGTTTATTTTGCATGAATTCGACGGCATTCAAGCTTGTTGTTGATGGCTGAATTTCTGAAGCATGATTGTGGTATAGAAATTCTTCTTCGGAACAGGCAGATAGAATAAGTACGATGATTAATCTAAATGTTAATTTCTTCATTGTATTGCTGCACATTTTGTTTTCCTTGGCTTTGTATTAATTTAATTTTTAACTAGGGGTTTTATTTTTGATACTGACCTCGTCGCAGCAATTGTTCATAATACTCTAGATCAGAATTAATTTTTTTTCTTTTATTTTTAATTATTGTAGTCAAAAGATAGATGGAATAAGCCATATAGAAAAGGCACATTGCAGGTGAATGATTATTTAAGTCGGGAGAGGTCAATTCATACATAATTGATAAAAACATTATGCATACTAATATTATTTTAAAAAAAAATGGACCTTTAAAGATATGGTATGTTTTAAGTTCTGCTTGCCGGAGAATATTAATTTTTTGGATGAGCTCGGTTTTCGTGTATTGATGATTTTGAGATGATCGTGTTTGATATACGATCTGAGACACGTTATGAGCTAGTATGAACTGATCAATCATTTTAACCCCTTGCTTTTGGTCCATTTTGGTGCTCCTACTCCAATAGTAATTATATTTATCTTTTGTTATAAACAATCGATGCGTTGTCTCCTGCGTGAATTTGTTGATCTACTTTATGCGCAGTTAAATTTGTTTGTGCACCCCTCAGCATATAATTTCTAACATCCGGCGATGAAAGCCGAAAAGTTTCTAATAGCAAAGTCTCTTCAGGTGATACTGCCTGATTACTTCTTTGTCCAATAATGACATATTGAATATCTACACCAATTTTAGCGATCTCAGCAAGATAATTGGCAGTAGGTGACGAGCTATCATTTTCATATTTTAATTGCGCTTGCTTCTTTACACCCCCAATTGCGCCAAAAGCTGTCTGATTTAGACCAATTCGTTCTCTTTCAGCTTTAAGTCTCTTACCGATTGTCACACCAAAACCCTTTTTAAAAAGTTTAATAAAAAGTACTTGACAGGTACGTTTTTAAGTACCATAATCATAGCAATGATATAGCAAATTAATAGCAAAGTATTTTGCCATAAAAAAGGGACAATTATGCGAAAAACCAAAACTTCTGAACAAATTAAAGCGGAATTTTACGCTCAAGGCGTTACGCTCTCGGCATGGTCAAAAAAAAATGGTTATAGACCGCAAGAGGTTTATCGAGTCTTGTCGGGGTGCGTCAAGGCTAAATATGGTAAAGGGCATGAGATAGCCGTTAAGTTGGGATTGAAATAAGGAAGATGAATATGGCTTCTGTGAAAGGAAAAAGGTTGTTAAAGGTCTTTAAGGCTTTAGAAGCTCATCCTGTTGTTGGAATTAGTAATAAAGATATTGCAGATGGCTTAGGAATTGGACCGGTCGAAGTTTCAAGAGATCTGGCCGATTTGTTAGATGAAGGATTAGTACAAAGGTTGAATAATGGTAATTATGCTTATGGAATTAAAACATTGCAAATTGCAGAGCGTTTTAGACGTGATCAAGAGCGTTTAAAAGCGCGCCTAGATGAATTAGAAAAACGTATTTCCGTAGGACTTTAATGTAAATGGGACGACGTCGTCCAATTTAAAATTTTATAAGGAATTGAATCATGGCTAAGCGTTCTGATAAAAAAACTGAAAATATAGAGGTGGTAGAAACCAATGTTGAGTTGCTATCAAATCAGGCTATGTTGGAAAGCGTACAGGTTATGGACGCATGGGGAGGAGGTGAAAATTACAATGAAGATCGTTGGATAGAACGCGCGAGGCAGGCAGCAAGACAGGCTTTAGAAGGTTTGTTTGAGCTTGGGCGGGCTTTAATTATTTTAAAGGAGCATACTGAGCATGGTCGTTTTATTAGCATTGTCGAAAATGAACTTGGAATGCATCGGCGTGAAACTGCTCGAATCATTATGGCCACTAAACGTTTTGCTTCACCCAAAATGAAACAAGCTTTACCTAAGTTAGCGAATTTGGGTAAATCCAAATTATTTGAGTTACTCGTTGAAGATGATGACAAAATCATTGATTTAACTGATGGTGGTGAAGTTGGCGGAAAAAGCCTAGATGAAATTGATTGTATGAGTGTGCGAGAGCTGCGTGTAGCGTTGCGGGATTCGCGGGATGAGACGGAAGCAGCGCGTAAAGTGTCGAGCGACAAGGATAAAAAAATTAATGAATTAAATGAGAAGTTGCTTAAAAAGCAAAAAACTAAGGAGTTTAAGCCGGAGGATGTGGCTGAAGAAATCAAGTTACAGATGAGTTCTATTCAGGTCGGCATTGAAAGTCAAATTAGCCGTTTAACGGGTGTATTTGATGAATTAATAAAGCATGCGGATGAAAATAAACAGGATAATTCAGCTGTAATGATTGGATGTCTCAACCAAATTATTCTTGCCTGTGAATGCCTTAGAGAAAAATTTAATTTAAACACTGAAGCTTCTACAGAATCGCAACCAGAGTGGTTAAGTGAGCCTGCGGAATAAGTTAAATGTAGGAGCTTTTAATGAACAATCCAGCGTTAACTGAAAAATTATTCTGTGTCGCTCGGCAGGCAGAAAATCTTGGACACGGTAAGAAAACAGCATATTTAAATACTGTCGCCAAGGAAATGGGCTGGAGCATTGATAAATTATACAGAAATTTGAAAAAAGTGACTGTGCGACCATTGCGAAAGAAAAGGAATGATTCTGGAAAACCTTCATTGCAGATTGAAGAAGCAAAGCTGATTAGTGCAGCGGTTTTAGAAGCTGCACGGAAGAACGGGAAAAGGATTATGACTATTGAGCAAGCTACAGAAATGCTCAGAGCCAATGGTTTAATCGCAGCTCAGCAAGTCGATGAAGACGGTGTGTGTACGCCTTTATCAAATAGTGCAATTGTACGCGCTTTATACCAGTACGGCGTGCATCCTAATCAGCTACTACAACCCGAACCGGTTACGCGTATGAAATCTTTGTATCCAAATCATTGGTGGCAAATCGACCCTAGTTTATGCATTTTGTATTACTTGCCAAGAAACGGTAAAGATAGTGGTTTGCGTGTCGCCAATGTGGAAGATTTCTATAAGAACAAGCCTAAAAATTTGGTTAAGGTGATTAATGATAGAGTCTGGCGTTATACCGGAACAGATCATGCCAGTGGCACAATTTGCGTACGCTATTATTTCGGAGGTGAGACAAGTGAAAATCTGTGTGATTTCTTCATTTTTATGATGCAGCCAAAGGCAGATATTAGTAAAGATCCGATTAGGGGCGTGCCGTATGGGGTGATGTTGGATCCTGGAAGTGCGAATACAAGTAGTAGCTTCAAAAATCTGTGCAAACAACTGGGTGTAAGGGTTCAGATCAATACACCACATAAACCTCGGGCAAAGGGACAAGTTGAAAAAGGTAATGATATTGTTGAAACAGCGTTTGAATCCAATCTGAAATTTATTGAAATCAATGATATTGATTATTTAAATGAGTTGGCTTGTCGCTGGATGCAGTATTACAACGCGACGCAGCGCCACAGTAGACATGGTTTAACTCGGTATGGCGCGTGGAACAAGATTAAAGCTGAACAGTTGATTTTGCCACCCCCCGCTGATTATTGCAGGGAGCTTGCCATATCTGCGCCTGTGGAAGCAAAAGTTACACCGGATTTGGAAATACGGTTTAAAGGTAAACATTATTCGGTACGCGATCTAGATGTATTGGTAGGTCAGAAGCTATTGGTTGCCCGCAGCCCATGGCGTAAGGAAGCAGCACAGGTAGCTGTTTTTGATGCAGAAGGCAATGAAAATTGGGTGGTGCTTGAACCGGTGGAGTTTGGTGATTTCGGCTTTAGAGAAAATGCGGTGGTTTTGGGTGATGAATACCGCGCCCCTAAAGAAACACGGGCACAAAGCAATAAAAAGGATTTAGACAAGCTGGCCATGCAAGCCTCATCTTTAGAAGAAGCTTCTAAGAAAAGAAAAAATCAAGTTGTACCATTTGGCGGAACAATTGATCCTTTTAAACATCAAAACAAAGTGTTGGATTCAAACAAGATTTCATTTTTGGAAAAACATGGGAAACAATTGGATTACAACAACATGGAGGTGATTGAACAAGTGTTAAGTAAAGTTGAGCTGGCCAAAATATTAAAGCCAAGGATTGAGGCTGCCGGTGGTAATTGGATGCAGGCAGTAAAAACATTACAAAGGCTTTATCCAGACGGCGTTGTAGTGAGCGAGATTGAAACAGTATTTGAAAGACTGCGTACTTCAAGCAATTTCAAGCTGTATAAAACAGGAACGGCATAATGAATTTTAAAGAAACTTTAAAAATGCTTGGTAAGTCTTATGCTGTTGTGGCGAGCGCAGTAGGTGTTTCTCCAGCAGTAATCAGTCAAATTGCCAATCATAGTATCTGGCCCAAGCGCAATCAAAATAATATCAGACAAGTATTAATTAAGTTTATTACAGATTGTGGTGCAGACATTCCTAATGACCTCTCACAGACTTCGGAAGCTGCACCAGACCCCACTCAACAAAGTAAGGACGATGCTATGTTACTTAGAAAAACCGCGTTAACGCAAGCTACAAAGGCTTCTTTTGGTTTTAGATTTGATCCGTTCAACGAGGAAATTAGAAGTGCTGAGGATTTATTCACCAGCCCGGATATTAAATATGTAAGAGAAGCCATGTATCAAACAGCTGCACACGGGGGATTTATAGCGGTGATTGGCGAATCAGGCGCAGGGAAATCAACGTTACGTGAAGATCTACAAGACCGGATTCATCGTGATGGTCAATCTATTATTATGATTGAACCTTATGTACTCGCGATGGAGGACAATGATATTAAGGGTAAAACCTTAAAATCATCACACATCGCCGAAGCAATATTGGATTCAGTGGCGCGGGGAATTAATCCTAAACGTAGCCCTGAAGCCCGATTTCGTCAAGTACATAAGGCACTACAAGAAAGTTCTAAAGCTGGTAATAAACATGTTTTGATTATTGAGGAAGCGCATGGCATGCCCTTGCCTACTCTAAAGCATCTTAAACGATTTTTTGAACTAAAGCAGGGGTTTGAACGATTACTGTCTATTATTCTTATTGGACAGACTGAACTTAGTCATAAGTTGTCTGAAAGCAATCCTACAGTGCGGGAGGTGGTACAACGCTGCGAAATTGTTACCTTACAGCCTTTAACTGAAGGCAAACTAGAACAGTACTTAAAATTTAAATTAAATCGTGTAGGTAAAAATTATAACGATATCATCACAACTGATGCCATCGATGCCATTGCTGAACGCTTGCAACATAAATCAAGAACAAGACAAGGTATTGAATCAATCAGCTTACTTTATCCCCTAGCGGTTAACAATTTGGTAAGTGCTGCCTTAAATCAAGCAACAGAACTAGGATTCGATAAAGTAGATGCCGACATTGTGAAGAGTATCTGATATGGCTTACGCTTTCACGTGTTTTCTGAAACGGTTTTTAGTGTGTGGTCTGATTTTTTTAATTTATTCTTATGCATTTTCAATTTTGGATTCTCACACACTAAATATTATTCCAGATATTAGCCCAGAAAAGCAGGATCAAGATCTAAAAAAAGCAGATCAGGAATGGCAGAAGGTTTATGGTGACATGTCTGATCAGGAAAAAATGAATGGAATTGTTCTTGAGCCTGTTTTTAATAAGTAGGATTTTAAAATGAAAATACGCTGTCCTGCTTGTGGATCATCAATTAGTTTAGATTCCCTAATTGGCCACGATGATGCACGAGAATTAATTATTGAATTATTTAAAATATCTGATGATTTAACAAGATCCGCATTACGATATTTGGCTTTGTTTAGACCAGATAGCAAAGATTTATCTTTTGCGCGGGTTTCTAAGTTATTAGGTCAGATTATACCTGATATTCAAGGCGGTCAAATTATACGTAATCGTCAAACTTTTACGGCCCCGCGTGAAGCTTGGATCTGGGCATTTGATAAGTGCGTTGAGGCTCGCGATTTAGGAAAATTAAAAACACCGTTATCCACGCACGGTTTTTTATATGAGACCTTAAAATTTTATCAGCCTAGCTTGAGCCCGATTATAAATAATAATTCTTCAGTAACTTCACAACCTGTCAATTCAAAATTAAGGCAAGGTGTGGCTGCTTTGGCTAATTGGGCTGAAGATGGTGATTTTTTGAAAGCAGTTGTGGGTGCTGGATTAGCCAAATTATCTGTTCTAAATTTAGCCAATAAACCGGCAGCTTTGGATCTGATTGCGGTGGCTAATATCTGGCGTGAGGAGTTGTTAAATCATAGGTCCGATTGGCAAATAGATTTAGACAAAAAAAGAATAGAAAAGGCTTTTCAGTATCTGGGGTCACATGCTGAAAAATGGCCAAATCCTAAAGATTTAATTCAGGTACTTAATCCAAGACCAACACAGCCTAAATTAGATCGCCCTCCGTTGACGCAGGAACAAAAGGAAGCGGCTAGGCGGAAGTTAGATGAATTGAAAAATAGAATAGGATAATTAATTATGAATACTTTAAATTTAGACGATTATCGGCAGGATGCGCGGGGTAATTTAATACCAATTAAAAATATTCGTCCAATCGACCTGATGAGAGACGAGTTAGTCCAAGAACTAGTTGCAAAAGCGCACGCCTGTGCAGAGCAATTACAGGCGTTTAAACAAAAAGCTTTAGATGATATTGCTGCTTTTGTACAGCTGTCAGCAGATCGTTACGATATAAAAATTGGAGGGCGCAAAGGTAATATCACTTTGCATTCTTTCGATGGCAAATATCGTGTTCTGCTGGCAGTACAAGACCGTCTTATATTTGATGAGGGTCTACAAGCTGCTAAGAAATTGATTGATGAATGTATAGAAGAGTGGACAAGTCAAAGTCGTAACGAAGTTCGTGTTTTGATCAATGCGGCTTTTGATGCCGACAACGAAGGAAATATCAGCACCGCCCGCGTTCTTGGATTAAGACGTCTTCAGATTGAAGATGCCAAATGGCAGATGGCAATGGATGCTTTGGCTGACAGTTTAATGGTGGTGACAAGTAAATCTTTTGTACGGGTTTATGTCCGGCAAGAGAATCAAGAGTATAAGTTATTAAATTTGGATATTGCTAAGGTGTAAAAATTATCCACTGATTCAAGCCTGTTGATAACAGCAGCAGGTTTGAAAGTTAGATTTAATTGGAGAATAAAAATGAAAATGACTGTAAAGCAAAAAGAAGCAAAATTAATAACTTTACTGCATGTGGCCAAAACTCAATTGATGATGAGTGATGATGAGTATAGAGAATTAATTGCATCCTGTTTAAAAAAAAATACCGAAAACAAAAAGGTCAGTAGTAAGGATCTTAACTTGGAAGAGCTCAAACTTGCATTAAAAAAAATGAAAGCTCAGGGCTTTGTGGTTACGATTAAGTCTAATTCTAAAAATATCAAAGAGTCAATTTATGCTGATGATGGACAATCTAGGATGATTAGGGGGTTGTGGTTGGATTTATATGAACAAGGTCTCATCAAGGATGTATCAGAGTCTGCATTAGCTCGGTTTACTAAAAAAATTACTGGAACTGATCATTATGCTTTTCTCAACACCGAGAACGCTAGTCTACTCATAGAGTGTTTAAAAAAATGGTTGAATCGAAAGGTATTGCCATGAATAACATGAATAATATACCTGAGTTAGTTACGGACGTGGTGGATAAGCTGACTATTTTATTCATTAATGAATTTAAATTGGATAAGCCAACAGCCATGCTTATCGCACATAGAGCCGTTAGACTAATTACGGATGATTGGGGCGGTCAATTGATTTATATACCTAAAAACATGAGCGGGAAATTGTCTGAACGCGACATAAATATTTGGAAGGATTTTAACGGTAAGAATCATAATGAGCTAGCCAGACGCTATGACCTTACGTTACAGCAAATTTATAAAATTCTTCGCGAAATTGGTATACGCGAACGGGAAAAAAATCAGCAAGATTTATTTTCTTGAAGAAGAGTTCTGTGTTGGGATATAAACCGCGTTTATAAATGTTTATAAACGCGGTTGTTCGTATTAAAAAAATCGATTAATAACTTTGTATTGTTCGAGGCTAATGTCTCTTAAACCGGCTTATTTTAGATGAGCCGGTTTTTTTAAAACGCATTAAAAGATAACGCATATCAGGATTGCCATAATAATAAAAAATAATGAAAGGCAATCAGATGAAATATGAAATTTTCAAAGCGGGCCATCATGAGGCTAGTGATGGTTCAAAATTTAATTTTACCACGCACGATATCGCTGCGATGGCTGAGGCTTATAACACCAATCTTCATGAAGCCCCGATAGTTATTGGACATCCAAATGATACAGCACCGGCGTATGGTTGGATTAAAGAGTTGGTAGCGGATGGTGACAAGCTGTTAGCAGAATTTGGTGAAGTGGATGAAGATTTTGCTCAACTGGTGCGTGATAAAAGATATAAAAAAGTATCAGCTTCATTTTACTCACCGAGTAACTCGAATAATCCCAAACCTGGCACTTGGTATTTACGCCATTTAGGATTTCTTGGCGCGCAGCCCCCAGCGATCAAGGGACTAAAACAAATCAATTTTTCCGAAGGCGAGGAATGTATTGAGTTTAATAAACAGGCATTCAATTATACCGCAGGGATGTTTAGACGATTACGAGAATGGCTGTTGTCTAATTTTGGAAAGGATGCCGCTGATGAAGCCATTCCAGATTCTTTGATTAATGATATTTCACTTTCTTCTAATAAATCACTCCAGACTTCTTTTTTTTCAGAACCATTTTTATCACCCACTCTTTCAAAGGAATTGAATATGAATATAAACGAACTAAAAAAGGCCCGTGCTGAAGCCGAAGAGGCAAAGGCTGAATTAAAAAAACTTCAGGATGAGCAAGAAAAATCGTTGCGTGAAGCTGCGCACAAAATCAATTCAGATTTTGCAGAAAAACTCACTCAAGCGGGCAAGTTAAAACCAGCCGATAAGGATTTAGTTGTCCAAATGTTGGATTTTATGGAATACCCAGAGAATGGAACGGTTGATTTTGGAGAAGCTGGAAACAAGAAAACGTTATCGCAAGCTTTCCGCGATTTTCTGAACAACCAGCAAGAAATTTTAGAGTTTTCAGAAATAGCTACTAAACCCACTGCCGACCAAACCGTAATCGCTGGTACAACTTTGGATTATGCAGAATTTAATCCAGAGGGCTTAAACCACCACGTCCGCGCGTTGGCTTATGCGCAAAAAAATAATGTCAGCTATGAAGAAGCTGCCCGTTTAACTATTAAATAAAAGGTAAATCATGAGTGCTTATTTAAAAAAATTACGCCAAATCGATCCGGTATTAACCAATTTAGCCGTTGGCTATAAACAGAATGAATATATTGCTGAAAAAGTGATGCCTGTAGTTTCAGTTGATAAAGAAGGCAATCGAGTGCCTATTTTTGGCAAAGGGTCGTTTGTATCGTATGAGACGGAACGTGCGACAGGGGCAGAAAGTAATATGGTGACTGTGGATTCGGCCAAGATGATGGATATTGTCTTAAATGAACACGATTTAGCCGTACCGGTGGATTATCGTGCATCCGCTGAATCCATGTTTGATTTGCGAGTGCGGGCAACTAATAAGGCGACTAATGGCGTCAAATTGCGTCAAGAAATCGAAACCGCAAATCTGATTCAAACCGCATCAGCATATAACAATGGCTTGACTGAAGATTTGGCTGCACAACCTGATCTGCAATGGAACGAAGCAGATGTTGTAGAGGCGATTTTCAATGCCAAGGAGAAGGTACGCAGAGAATGCGGACAGGAACCAAATATATTGGTTCTCGGCGCAAGAGTCATGAATAAGCTTAAGACTAATGAAGTTTTGAAATCTTATTTATCCGGCACTGAGCGCAAATTATTAGATATTGATACCTTAACTAATTTGTTCGAAGTGGATGAAATCATTGTAGGCAAAGCGGTTGCCTCGTCTGAGGCGTCTATGCCGGTAATGGATATTTGGAAAAACTTTGCATCTCTATTGCTCCGTCCCGAAATTCGTATAGGGAATGATGAGGGTGATCCCTCCTTCGGCTATACATTTCGTTTACGCGGATTACCATTGGTTGATCGCTATTCGGGTAATGGTGGAAAAATTGAATATTCGCGATACACCGATATCCGTAAGCCTGCTGTAATTGGCGGTAGCTGTGGCTATTTGTTTCAAAATGTTATTTGAGGACCAATGTTATGGCAAAAACATCACAAGTTTTGTTGATCACGACCGTTCAGGCATCAGAAGCGTGGCAAGCAAACCGGTTTGTTAATTATTTTGGGAAGCAAACTTCACAAGGTGAAGCGGTACTTGGGGTATCGGTTTATGAAGCGGATCAGGGTGATACTGGAGCGGTCGGCGCGATTGGGATTATTAGTGTCGAGGCCGGCGGACAAATAGCAGCCGGTGATCCGGTAGCAGCCGGTGATCAAGGCTTGGCGGTTAAGTTTGATAATACAGGTGTAATTGTTGGGCGAGCACTGGATTCAGCCAGTGGTATAGGTTCCAGTATCCGTATTCTTCTTACAGGAGGCTAAAGGTGAACTCAAGTAAGCAGGCTTATATAGCCAAAATTCCATTAGTCCTTACAGATGATGCAGGACGAACTTATCGAATAAGTGCCGGAGATAAAGTTGAATTGACTGAAACTCAATTTAAGGATGTCAGTGCATATGTCATACCGAATCATGTCAATGATTCTGGTGAGAATGAAGATCAGAAAAAGAAATCAAATTCGACTAAGTCTGATGAAGTAAAAAAGGTGAAATGATGTATATCGGACGCGATGACATATCTGACTCAATGAGTAAAACGGAATTAGCGCAATTGTCCAACGATAATCCTATATCTGGTGATGATGTTGATTGGGAGATAGTTGATCGCGCAATCGTTTACGCGTGTGAACTGGCCGACGGTTTCCTACAAGGTCGGTATACCCTGCCACTGGTGGATTCTACAAGTATGCTCAGAATGTGGTGCACTGATATTGCGCGCCACTGGCTCCATCGTCGTCGTATTAATACTGCCAATTTTCCGAAACCATTAGAAATTGCTTATCAAGATGCTTTAAAACAATTGGCGTTAGTGCGAGATGGCAAATTACATCTTGGCGTACGTGGCGATGAAGCCGCAACCGATAGTTTGCAGCCTGAAATTGGTTCGTATCATGTACGTGCTCCTAAAAAGCAGGATTGGAGTAGCTATTATGAGTAAAACCGTACAGATATTGAATGATGTCCAAGCGCATCTTCGTAATATTTTAGTTAATTATGAAGTCAGGCTCTTTCCAGATGCGCCCGCGAATTATCGATTCATCCACCCTTTAGGAGCAGTATTAATAGGGTACCAGGGAAGCCAGTTTGAAAAATCTCTGGCTACGGATTTAACCGCGCAAGAGCGTGATATTAATCTTTATTTTACGGTATTCGGCAGAGGATTGAATGGAGACGGCGCAGCCCTCGATTTATTGGATCGGTTGCGATCCTCGATTATTGGATTCAAACCAATCCATTGCTGTTTGCCCATTCATTTAATAAGCGAGAGGTTTTTAGATGAAGAGGCAGGCGCATGGCAATATGAAATACGTGTAAAGACACAAACTATAGAAACTGAAGACCGAAAAGACAGCAATAATTCTAAGTTTGTTCATGCCCCGAGCCGAAGAACTGATCAACCTCTAAACCCTAATTTAAAACCAAAGGAATAAAAATGGCAGCAGCTTATTTGCATGGCGTCGAAACGATCCGCATCGATGGTGGTAGCAGCCCTGTTTATACCGTAGACGGCGCGATTACAGCCATTATAGGAACTGGTTTATCCGGTGCGGTCAATGAATTAATCGTGTGTCAAACTGTTAAGGATTTCAGTCAGTTTGGTTCTGTCGTCGGTGCCGGATTTACTTTACCGGATGCGGCTAATATATGGACACGCTATCAGTCTGGAGTAGCCTATGTGGTCAACGTATTAGATCCAGCCAAACATAAAACTCAGGTTGCAAATGAACCTTTAACAGTGGATATTGATACCTTAATTGCCAAAACCGCCCACCCTGCGCTAATGGCTGGCTATGAAATTAAAGCCAATAATCAAGAGCTGAGGGAAGGCATTGACTACACAATTAATACTGAATTTGGCGAAATTACATTCGCGAAAAACCAAACTAATGCTGAGATCACGTACACATACTTGGATCCGAATAAGGTTACCGTGGCCGATATAATGGGTGGTTATGTAGCTGCAACTGGTAAAAGAACTGGTATGGAATTGATGACAGAAGGCTTTAACCGTTTGGGTGCTGATGCCAAAATTATAATTGTTCCAGATTACGATGCCGATCCAAATGTAGCAGCAGCTATGATCACATTAGCGGAAAAATTAGAAGCTATTGCTTATATCGCTGCCCCTAAAGGTACTAATTTATCTCAAGCGATTCAAGGGCGTGGATCTTTAGGAAATATTAATTTTCAGACTTCATCAGACCGAGCTCAATTATTTTATCCTTATGTGTTTGGAACCAGTGGGCAATTGGAAAGCTTAGCTACTCATGCTGCTGGTTTACGAATGAAAACCGATGTAGATCAAGGCTACTGGTTTAGTATTTCCAATCATGAACTGTTAGGGGTAACAGGTATTGAAGTTCCTTTAACCGCCCGCCTCGAAGACCCACAGGCTGAGACAAATCGTTTAAATGAAAAAGGGATTACTACAGTTTTTAATAGTTATGGTACCGGTTTCAGGATGTGGGGTAATCGTTTGGCCTGTTTCCCAACGGTAACCCATATTAAAAATTTTGAAACCGCTCAGCGCACTGGTGATTTAATTGATGAATCCATTCGAAGGGCTCAATTGCAGTATTTGGATTTGCCTATTGATGATGCCTTGATTGACAGTTTGGTTGGTACAGTACGGACTTATTTAGGCACTTTGAAAAGTCTAGTTGGCTTTAGTGTGGGCTTAGATTATGACTACGATTTAGCCGATGCGTTTAGTAAAGGTCAGGTACCAATAAAGTATGATTACACACCAAAATTACCTGCTGAGCGCATTACCAATACAAGTGTGATGACTCGAACATATTTGGCTAATCTGGTTAGTAATCCAACCGTTTAGGAGTAAAATTTATGGAATTAAATACAATTCATAATGCGAATGTATATGTTAATGGGAATAGCCAGCTTGGCCGTGCTAGCGAGTTTAAATTACCAGAATTATCGATTTCACAAGATGAAACCAAAGGTTTAGGGCTTGTTGGTACAATTAAATTGCCTAGCGGAGTTGAGGCTCTGGAGGGCGAAATCAATTGGAACAGCTTTTATCCGGATGTATTTGTCAAAATTTATAATCCCTTTAAAGCTTGCCAATTAATGGTACGTGCCAACGTTCAAGTTTTCAATGCAGCGGGATTGTCTACGGAGGTACCGATGGTGGTAATGGTGACTGCCACTTTCAGTAAGAACCCTTTAGGAACGTTTAAACCTAAAGAAAAAGCTGAATTTTCGAGTACGTACCAAGCTACGGAAATTAGACAAACATTATCTGGCAGAGAAACACTTTACTTTAATGCGTTCACTAACCAATATCGGGTTAATGGCCGAGATATGCTAGCCCAGATGAGATCAAATATTGGTATTTAAGTTTTAAAGTACTTTAAAAGCAGATTTCTCACAAATTCATTAAACTCAATCTACATTAGTAGGTTGAGTTTTTTTTTAAGGAGTTTTTGATGAATAACAATGAAGCGCAACAATTGCAACAACAGCTAGGTGCGAGCAAAGTAATTACACTTATCGAGCCTTTGCATACTCCGACGGGAGTTATTAATCAGCTGACTTTAAGGCGCGTGCGCGTGAAAGACTTTAAACGTGCAGCAGAACAATATCCCGATAATGTGGTACTGCAAGAAGCACAATGCCTAGCCTTGGCGTCGGGTCTTCAGATTGAAGACTTTGATGAATTAGTGTGGGAGGACTATAGCCAACTGCGCCAGTTTTGTTTGGGTGCTCACTGATTGGCAAAGTTTCTATCAAACCGCAGCTGATTTGGCATGGTGGTTTGGCTTTTCGCCTGCCCAAATTGATGAGCTAACATTAGATGAACTCTTGATTTGGCAAGAGCAGTCAAATCGGCAGATTAAGGCAAAGTACACTAAATTTTAGCGTGAATGTGTCTGGGTTAAGCCTTGTCGTAACGCAGACACGAGTAACGCGACCGCCCAACTAAACCCCGCAGCAAGAATTCCAATTCCAATGGCACAAATTGGAGCTATTAAAACAAATAGAATCACTGTTAGTAAAAAACTATTGCAACTGGCCCACAGTATTATAAAAGTCGCAATTGCAACTGTTAAGCAAACAACTGTAAATAAAGCTGTTGCCAATGAAGCTGTGAAATCATTTTTAAAATCAATATCCATACTTGGTTTTTATCATAAGTGACCTGAAATGTCTAAAGAATTATTAGTAAGCGTCGTAGTCGGTGCTACATTGAAAGCTGGTTTTAGTACGGTTTTTGGCAAAGCAGAAAAATCAGCAAAAGCTTTAGGGGAAGAGATAAAGACGGCTACGAAAAAACAAGAACAATTTGCTAAATCGATGCGCAGCATGCAGGCTCTGGGAATGAATAAAGATCTCTCCAGGCAATCGAGAGAATATGCACGCATGACTGTAGAGATTGTAAAAGCAACTAAAAATCAAGAACTGTTGAACAAAGCATTAGCTCGGCAAAAAGCAGCATCTTTGCACAGGCAGCAGTTACGTGGGCAAATTTTAGAAACAGGGGCGCACGCAGCTGTAATTGGAGCCCCTATTGTTAGCTCTGTTAGACAATTTATGATTCAGGAACAAGCAGCAGCAGATCTTAAAGTAGCTATGATGCAGCAAGATGGCAGATTTGGGCAGTTTGAAGCTATAGATAAGTTAAATACTCATTTAGGAGCATTGTTGCCAGGCAACAAAACCGATTTTACCAAAATGACCATGGGCTTAAAAAGTCAAGGTATATCAGATCAAACTATACTGAATGGTGGAGGATTGGCCACAGCACAGCTTAACGTTGTGCTCGGTAATGATATTGCTGACGGGTCGTTTTTTGCAAAACTAATGGAAGCCCATGGAATTCAGGAAAGTGAAATTTTAAAAGCCGCGGACTTGACGCAACGAGCGAAATTCGCAGCTGGTCTAACTAAAGACGATATGTTCCAAGCCATGGCCTATTATGCACCTAAAGCCAATACTCTTGGTTTAACTGGCCTAAATAACCAAAAGCAGATTTTGACAGTCGAGGGGTTGGCAGCTACTAAAGGTTTAGAAGGTTCGTCATTTGGTACCAATTTTTCGATGATGCTTAGCCAGCTTTCAAAAGGGTCCAAAATGGTCGAGTTGGCCAAACGCGGCATGAAGTCTGAAGTTAAAAATATGATAGATAAATCAGGGGCCAAATTTGAATTTTTTGATAAAAATGGAACTTTGAAATCTTTAAGAGATATTACAGGAGAGTTGGAAAAGAATTTCAATAAGATACGTGCAAAATATGGTGATAAAGGTGTAATGGATGTATCAGATGCCCTTTTCGGGCAGGAAGGTGGACGTGTAGCCCAAATTATGGGCCAAGCTGGATTGTCTGGATTTGATTCATTCCAACAGAAAATGGATCAGCAAGCATCTTTGCAAGATCGAATCAAAGTAAAAACATCTACATTGTCTTCATCTCTTGAACAGCTCGGGGGGGTGGTGGAAAACACGGCTGCCGAATTTGGATCAATATTTGCGCCAGAAATCAAAGAATTTAGCGATCGGGCGCAAAATTTGATGGAGAATGTAATTTTTCCATTTATTCGCAATCACAAAGATCTAATTAAAGGCGTTTTTGTAACTATGGCAGGATTTCTTGGTTTGAAACTGACTATGTTAGGGGTCGGCTATGCAGTTTCGATGATTTTAATGCCTTTTCGATCCTTGTTGATTGTATTCCGAAAATTTGGAGCATTATTTAGCCTTTTCAAATTAATGCGTTTAGGAAAAATAACCAAAGGGGCGATGTTATTTCGCATGTTTGGAATGTCCACTGTCAGCGCCGGCAAAACCGCAGGTTTTTTTGGAAAAATTTTAAGACGGGTATCAGGAATCTTTGGAAGGTTTTTTACTAAAACAGGGTTGGGTCTCGGGATTTTGGGTAAACTCCGATTTGCATTGAGCTTCTTAGGTCGAACTTTACTTATGTTAGGGCGAGCCATAATGATGACTCCTATTGGTTGGATTATCACTGCCATCAGCCTTGTTGCATTTGCCATTTATAAATTTTGGAAGCCTTTAAAAGCATTTTTCATTGGTGTGTGGGGCGGATTGAAAAAAAGTATGGCTCCTCTTGAACCTGTATTTAAACGAATAAGAGAAATTTTTGGTGGGTTATGGGGAAAAATTAAGCCTCGAGTGCAACCGATTATAGACTGGTTTAAAAATTTCTTTTCGGTGTCGCAGCAAGGAGAAGGCAAAGCCAAAAGCTTTGGTGAAGCAGTAGGCATGTGGATTGGTGGAAAGATAACAGCTGTAGCCACGTGGATTCAAGAGAAATGGATTCAAATCGTTTCATTTTTTAAATCAGGAATTGGTAATATTTCTAAAACAATTTTAAATTGGTCTCCTATCAGCCTCTTCTATAACATCTTTGCAAGTGTTATGCGGTATTTTGGCATTGAGCTGCCAGCCAAATTTACAGATTTCGGCGGAATGATTATGACGGGGCTATGGAATGGTTTAAAAGAAAAGTGGGAAGCTGTAAAACAATGGTTCGTTAATACGGTACCTAAACAACTGACTTTTGGTTTCACCAAACCCATGCAAATTAATTCACCTTCACGCCTCTTCAAAAGCTTTGGCGGTCACATTATGGAAGGACTGCATTTAGGGTTGTCGGGAAATTCAGAAAAACCTATTTCCACTATTCAAAAGCTGGCTACAGGTATAGAGCAAAATTTCTTAAAAAAGCCAGGCAACTTATTTGGTTTAGTAGATGGCAAAATTAAAGCCAATGCAGCAGAATTCGCACAGGGGCATAGTCATACTGATGACATTACCATTCACTACAATCCAACCATTCAAATAAATGGCAATGCCGACCGCTCAGTTATCGAGCAAGCATTAAAAGCTAGTCAGCGTGAATTTGAACAGATGTATAAACGTATGCTGCGATCTAACGAATTAAGGAGTTATTAAAATGTACGCTATGCTTGGTAACATCCAATTTGAATTTATAAATAGTTTTACAAGCTTCGAGGAAATGCATACAGCAAGTTATGCCAAGCACGATGTGCTGGCCGGTAAGCCACGCTTACAAGCAATGGGCAATGATTTAACTGTTTTAAATTTTAGCTTGCAACTCCATTGGAAACTAGGAAACCCCAATCTAGCTTATAAAGATTTGATTCAAGCCAAAGAAGCACAACAGGCTTTATCTTTAGTATTCGGTTCTGGACAATTTATTGGCTGGTTTGTAATTACTCAAATAAATTCTACCGCGGTTATTCATGATGCGCATGGTCGAACAGCTGCACGAGAACTTGCTATTGAGTTAAACGAATTCGTTGGCGATCCTAATAATCCCCTTCCTACACCGGCCATTTCCAATGGCCAAAACCCTTTACTATCTATTGTGCCACCATCTATTAGAAATCAAATTAGTAAGGTTGCCAATGCAATTCAAACTGGAATGCGTATTTTTCATGCAGTTGAAAAGCAAATCGAAGCAATGCGCACATTAATCAATCATGCTAAAGAGTTAAAAAAAAATCCAGCCAATTTAATGGGATTAATTGCAGATGCTATTGCAATTGGTAAAGATTCAATTATTAATCTTGGTAATTTACCGGTTTTAGACCAATGGGTTGATAAATTGCATGGTGCTGCTGATTTTATGTCATATTCGTCCCAAGCAGCACATCAATTACAAAATACAGTATCCATTCTACAAAATGGTTATGACAGCGGTGACTGGGGTGATTGGCTAGATTCTGCAACATCCGCATTATCAAGTGTCACAGATAGCATGATTAATGCGACTCCTGGCGCACAGTCTTTAACTGCTTGGTTAGCAATTAGAAAGGATGAAAATGAGTGAATCTTTTATGCAATACACTACTTCTGAAGGTGACCGCTGGGATCTAATTGCCTATAAGTATTATGGTGATGCCACTATGATTGATAAATTGATTTTGGCCAATCCGAATTTATCTTTAGCAGAAGAGTTTAAAGCCAATCTCACCATTTATATTCCTATTATACATGCGAAAAAAACAGCTCAAGAGGATATGCCACCATGGTTGCGTTAGCTTCTTTTATGCCTAATATTTTGGGATTGGATGGATTTTCAAGGGTACACAGCATTTCCAAGCCCGACTTCTTGGTGATATACGAAAAAAAAGACATTACTGAAGACATAAGACCCTATTTGATATCACTAGATTACACCGATTTTTTAGGTGGGCAATCAGATGAGTTAAGTCTTACTTTTGAAGATGTTGACGGTAAATGGTTGCGAGGATGGTATCCGAATCAGGGAGATAAAATTAACTTTTCTTTGGGTGATCAATTCACTGGAATAATCAATTTGGGTAGTTTTGAAATTGCAGAAATAGAATATCAATTAATGCCAAGTACCATTACTTTGAAAGCCTTATCTACAGGTATTTCGAGTGGTTACCGCACGCGTTTAGCTAAAGCATATGAAAATACAACTTTGGCCGGCATAGTTAGTATTATCGCTAAAAGATTACACTTAAAATTAACTGGTACCATAACAGAAATTAAAATTCAAAGAATAACGCAATATCAAGAAACAGATTTGGAGTTCTTAACGCGACTTGCTCGACAATATGGCCATACTTTTAAAATTGTCGATAAGGAATTAGTCTTTATGAAAAATTCGGATTTAAATGCTCAACAAGTAATAGTGCTTATAGATCCAATTGATATCGTGTCAGGAAATTTTCGAGATCGGATTAAAAATGTACCTAATCGAGTGGTTGTGTCGGGATATGATTCGAAAAAGAAAAAATCTAGGGTGGTGACAAAAAAAGCTACAGCGCGTAGACATACCCAAAAAAAACCTCAAAAGACTTCGAATGATACTTTAAGAATTGTAGCCAATCGTGGAGAAAGCGATCAGCAATTACAAGCGCGGGCTGATGCAGCGGTCTCAGCTTCTGAAGAAGAGCAAATTAGTGGTAACGTCGAGCTTCTCGGTAATGTTAAATTGGTCTCTGGTCAGATTGTACAATTGAAAAATTATGGGGCATTATCTGGGCGGTACCTGGTTAAACAGGCGCATCACCGCTTTGAAAGATCCAGTGGCTATACAACGGAGCTAGAAATAAAAATGGTTGAATTTATTGTGGATGAAGAGGCTAATGATGCAGAATTCAACTGAAACTGAGATAGGTGCAACTTATCAGGTTGGCATTGTCAAAGCTATTGACGCAAAAAAACATAGTGTACGTGTGCAATTTCCGGCTTTAGATAATCTGGAATCAGATTGGTTAAGCGTCATAACGCAAGCCGCTGGCGGTAATCAATTTTATGCCTTGCCTGATCAAGGCTCAATGGTTGCGTGTCTGTTGGATTCGCGCGGTGAAGGTGGTTGTGTGCTGGGTTGTTTATTTAATGAAGCTGATACCACTCCCGTTTCTGATCATGATATTTGGATGAAAAAATTTACTAATGGTACTGTTATCAGCCATAATCGCGCTAATGGATTAATCACTGTTACAACAGCTGGCTCTGTGGTGATTACAGGCAATTCAGTAACTATTGATGCGCAAGAAACGACTGTTACAGGTAATTTAAAGGTAAAACAAAAATTAACTTATCTGGGTGGTATGGCTGGTTCAGGAGGTGATGGAATTTCTGCCTCAATAACTGGATCGATTAATGTGGAGTCTGGTGATGTTGTAGCTGATGGCATCAGTTTGAAAACTCATACCCATCCTGATTTAACCTCGGGGGGCCAGACAGGACAAGCACAATGATTTTTAAAACAGCTTAAAAGCCAGCTGTATTAAATATATTTAAACTCACTTCAAACTTAAGGAGTGAGTTTTTTATTATGTTGACTAGGCACTGGCAGATTGCGCCACTTGCATCGGATAAAGATATCGTTACTGATTTGGACGATATCAATCAGTGCATTATTAATATTTTATCGACTCGCAAAGGAACTGATGTTACGCGTCCAAATTTTGGTTCAGACCATTTGAATTTTATTGATTTGCCCGAGGACCTCTTTATTCCAAATGTAACACGAGAAGTTATTTTGGCCATTAATACATGGGAAAAGCGGGTGTTGCTTGAAAAAGTAACATTTTCAGGCCAAGCACCACACCTAAGTATGAGTGTTCATTGGCGTGTGGCTGAAGCTATTGTTGATCAAATTCATCTAACTGATATCAGGGTCAAGTAAATGATCGATTTAACTAAATTATCGCGAAATGACATAAAAATCGTTGAAGACGATTTATCTTTAATCCTAGCCGAGACCATTTCAGATTATCAAAAGAGAACAGGAAAAATCCTGCAACCTGCACATATCGAACGCCTGATTATAAATACATATGCATACAGAGAAGCCCTTATGCGTCAGGAAATTAATGAAGCATATCGGCAACAACATCCGCGTTTCGCAACTGGTTTGATGTTAGATCTCTGTGGTGATGATGTTAACACTCCTCGCTTAAAAGCTCAGCCAGCCCAAACTACTTTACAGTTTACTGCTTCTCTAGACTTTAATCAGCAAGTCATTATACCTATTGGCACACGTGTTGCCGTGGGTGAAACTATATTTGTGACTTCAGAATTTGGAATATTAGATGCAAATAAGCCTAGCATTAATTTATCTGCAACTTGCCAATCCGCGGGAGTAATAGGGAACAATTGGTCGGTTGGGCAGATTTCTAATTTATTAGATGTTCTAGCGGATAATGTAGAAGTCAAAGTAAGCAATATCACCATACCTACAGGTGGTATTGATATTGAAGAAGATGATGCATATAGACTACGTGTTTTACTTGCTCCGGAATCATTTTCAGTAGCTGGGTCCAAAGGTGCCTACGAATATTTTACTCGTGAAGTAAGTCAAGAAATTATAGATGTTCATGTAATTAATGATGTAGACACATCAGGAAAACCGTTGGGTGGTGTAGTCGCAGTTACTATACTAACGCAAGCAGGATTACCTTCAGCTGAATTAATTAATAGAGTTCAGAATGCATTATCTGATGAACGAATCAGACCATTGTGTGATCAAGTAATAGTTCGTGCACCAAACCAAATTGAATATCAGGTCAACGCTGTTTTAACTCTTTTGGAGGGCATTAACCCCAAAACAGTCCTGGAAGAGGCCAAAGAGACTTGGGATCAGTATCAGCGAGGTCAAGAAAAAAAATTAGGGCTTGATGTAGTACCTCTAGCCATTCAGTCTATATTAAAAGTTAATGGTGTGTATAACGTAACAACACCAGAACTAAATTTAATTAAAGTTGGAGCCAATGAGTGGGCTCACTGTACAAATCTGAACTTGATCATCTCTAATGAGGTGGTTGATGGGTAAGTTAAATTATGCGGACATTATTGAAAAAGATCAGCGAGCAAAATGTTTAGCAAATTTAGGGTTACGACTAAAAGATTCAAATACAACTCAGTTAATGCCGCGACTTGTTAATTTAGTCAAGTCCGACCATTTAGAATTATTAGCTGAAAGTCATCGGATTACTGGTGTATATGGGTATTACTTGGCAGAAAGTGATCAAGCTAAACGACAGCTCATTAAAGGATCTTATGAATTGCACCGCACGAAAGGCACACCTTTTTCGTTAAGGGAAATTGTTCGCCGGCTCGGCTTTGGTGAAATAACCATTATTGAGGGATTAAATCATAAATTCAGAGATGGCACGACTAAAAGAGATGGGCTTTATGTCCATGGACATAATTCATATTGGGCTCATTACCGCATTTTGTTGAACAATCCGATAACTAACAATCAAGCTGCTTTGTTAAGAAAAACCTTAAAAGCATTTGCACCTTCACGTTGTATCTTAGCCAGCTTAGATTACACATGTGTACCTATTCAACATAATGGTGAAGCTATAAGAGATGGCTCATTCAATAAAGGAACAGCATAATGGCAAATTTAAAAGAATCCTCTTTTTGGGAAGAAGGAATATACCAATGGGAGACATCTGATCCGGTTCTCGGAGGCGAAAATGGTATTGACAATGTCCCCACGAGACAACTGGCCTGTCGAACTAGGTGGTTGAAAGATAACAAGCTTGATAAGACAGCGATAGCAGAATCCGCGAAAACAGCAGAATTTGCTAAATCTGCGGATTTCTCTAAAACTTCAGGTACCTCAAATATTGCCTCTATATCCACAAAGTTACAAACATCTCGACAAATAGGTGGAGTACAGTTTGATGGAACCAGTGATGTTCATTTACCAATTTCGATTGGATTTAATTCAAAACAATTATATC
>CALYOS010000028.1 GCA_945267035.1 uncultured Neisseriaceae bacterium
TATCGAAGCCATTCAATTGAACTTTCAATCTATTTTTTATCAGCTAGCCTTTTTTCAATATTGGCTATTACTCATAAATTTAGATTTTTTTCAGTGATGAATCCAGTTATCTGCCACCAGATGCAATAGTGAATCATTAGAGTTATTTTTAAAAATTTCTCATGCTTCTGCCACATCCTCTGGTAACCACCCTTTAATATTTAATGTAAGCCAAGCTTCTTTTAACTTATTTTTGACCTAAATTGCTCAAATAATTCTCTTTTATCATGGCGACTTTTTAACCATATAGGTAATTCTTGAATATTTGCTCATAATTTATGATCACTCATTTCAAATTCACAAGCATCATGAATGACTGCTTGGTTTAACATGGTATGAGAGGAAGGAAAGTCTTCTTCATACAGTGAGATATCATTAATATAGTCAAGTGGCGTATGTTTTATGGTAGTAGATCAGTTGATTAAAATGCTGGGGATTGTCTCCATATTGAAAGGTAAATAACTGATTTTCATTTCTTGCTATTTCTGACAGATACCCATTTTCTAAATAATAATCCACAAAGGTATTTTTTCTATTACAAAAAAGTGATGTACGATTCTTTGGTAGGAAGCCCCATTGCCTTGAAATAAAGGTATTAAACAGGGTGGATGTGGATAGCAATATTCAGATATGCAATTATATTTATTTAAAATCGGAATATGGATTGTATTTAAAATGAGTTGTTATTCCTAATTTTGAAATGATATTTTCACATATATGCATAAATCTTAAATACTATTTTTATATTCAATGTCAAATATGTAATTGATAAATTGGGGTCAATTTTAAGGAAGTAAACTAATTAAATATTTTAATTTATAGTCCCTTTTTGGGGTTCGGATAGAGTTAAGGTTGTTGGCTGATGAATTTGCGTGGCTCATGGTCTATCTATAGGTTCAGTAAGTTGATCGAGGCTTATGTTTTAATGAAGATATCCATCTAGGATAATTCCGATGCTGGATATCTCCATAACTTAATCTTTTAGCAAAAGCTTAAGGCAGGGTATAAGCGATCAGATAGTCGCCCATTTTGGTCCCAAATGAACCATGACCACCGGCCATTTGTACCACATATTGTTTGCCATCAACCGCATAGGTCATGGGCGTAGCCTGACCGCCCGCGGGTAAACGCTCTTGCCATAATAGCTTCCCGTTGCTGGTGTCGTAGGCGCGCAAGTAGTTATCTTGGGTGGCACTGACAAACATGATGTTACCTGCTGTGGATATGGTACCGCCCAAGCCGGGAACGCCGATTTTTAATGGTGGCAACTGGAATAATTGCGGCAAGCTGTCACGGATGGTTCCGATGCGTTTTTTCCAGACAATTTGATTAGTCTGTAAATCTACACCAGCAACAAATCCCCATGCCGGTTGTTTACAGGGCAGACCTAAAGGCGACAAAAATGGTTTGATTTGCACGCTATAGGGGACGCCATACATGGGTTGCACGCCAGTTTCACCACCGGCACCGGGTTGTTGCTGGTTTCGGTTTGGGTCGGCCGGTATCAGGCGTGAAATGAAGGGCAGACCGATCGGGTTCATCAAAGCTATTTGCCTATCTTGGTTCACTGACATTCCACCCCATTCAAATACGCCAAGGTTGCCCGGAAAAACCAGCGTACCGTTTTCAGAAGGTGGGGTGTATATACCATCGTAATTAAGACGTTTAAATTGGATACGACATAAAAGCTGATCAAACATGGTGGCGCCCCACATGTCTTTATCGGTCAGTTTATGCTCAGGCATGAGACTTAAAGCAGAAAATGGCTGGGTAGCCGAGTAGTGTTCTCCCTGAGTAGGATGACCGTATTTGAAGGTTTGGGGGACGGGGTTTTCGCTGATGGGTACGATAGGTGCGCCAGTTTGCCGGTTCAGCACGAATATATTGCCGGTTTTAGTTAAGACATAAATTGCGGGAACTTTAGTTTCTGCGGTTAGGTTAAGATCCATCAATGATGGTTGTGCCGGTACGTCCATATCCCATAAATCATGATGAGTGGTCTGGAAATGCCAGATCAGTTTACCGGTAGACGCATTCAATGCCACTATGGAGTTTGCATAGCGTTCCTGCAGTTGATTACGGTGGCCTCCCCAAATATCGGGGGTGGCAACACCGGTAGGAATGTAAACGATGTTCAGTTGCTGGTCATAGGCCAGTGGTGCCCAGGCATTGGGTGAATTATGTACAAAGGTGGTATTTTCTCCCGGCATGGCATTCGGATTCTCCGCACCGGTATCAAATATCCATTTTAGCTGACCATTGTTGGCATCATATCCACGAATGACGCCTGAAGGTTCTTTGGTGGAGAGATTATCGGTTACCGAACCGCCGATGATTATGGTGCTGGGGGTGACGACTGGTGGCGAGGTTGGATTATATCCACCCAGAAATGCATAAGGCATTTTGGCTTGCAGATTGATTTCTCCGTTCTGACCAAAATCGCTACATTTTTGTCCGTTATCAGCATTTACCGCAATCAACCGACCATCATTCACTGGTAACAGGATTTTTCGTGGGCATTCTGCCGAAGGGGTGGTTTCATTTTGGTTTGCTTTGGCGGCGTCGTAGTAACTGACTCCGCGACAAGTCAGGTGCTGAAAACTTTTATTGCTGCGCAACTGCGGATCAAAGCGCCATAGCCGTTGTCCACTTGTGGCATCAATGGCATCCAGAAATTGATGAGAGGTGCAGATATATAAGGTATGACCGATTTTAATTGGGGTGACTTCGTTCGTGGTTTCTGCCGAGTCATTGGCGGTTTTGAAATCACCGGTGCGGTAGACCCAGGCTACTTTTAGTTGGTCAACATTGTGGTTATTGATCTGAGTTAGGGGTGAGTAACGTGTACCGCCTTGAGTACGACCATAAGCTGGCCAGTCTTCATTGGCAATACCATTAACATCTGCAGCAGGTGTAGGCTGGGCACGGGTGATGGTTCCATTGATTTGTTGTGGATCGTGGTTGATGCTGTAGAGCATGGTGGCCAGTATGACCAATAAGGCGATGCCAATGGCGATTTTACCGCGGCGAGGTGCTACTATTTGGCGGGTTGCCCATGGTGTTAATAACCACAATCCCAGTAAGAACAATATGTCGAAACGTGGTGCCAATGCCCAGAAATCAGTACCGGACTCCCATAAGCCCCAAAACAGGGTACTGATCAATATGATTGCATACCACCATAAACTGATACTGTGACGTTGATAATAGAGGCAGGTAAAGATCGTTAATGCTACTGCAATGAGGGTATAAAACGCTGAGCCACCCAGCCAAATTAGCCAGATTCCACCTAAGAGCAGCACAAGGGCGCTAAGCCCAAATATGAGCAAAGTTGCTAATCTGGCCATGGGGTTTGTTGATGTATGTGTTTTCATTTCGCCTCTATTAATTTGTTTTTAAATCTTTTTTACGCGTGTGGAGACAATTATAGTCAGCTATGTCGAATATGCAAAAAAGTGTGTCGATTCAATGATGAATTAATCTTTAGTGCTCGATGCTACTTTTGCTATTTTGCTGTTTTTTGTTATTTTTGGTTGCAAAGGTTAGGTTTTGTTGGTGATTTGTTATGGGCAAGTTTTTCGTTGCTTGCGTGTGATCTGCTGGTTGGATATGAGTTGAGGCACAACCGCTCTGAGGTGAAATCAGGAAGGTTTTTCAGATTAGTAAATTTGGTTTAGTTTATGTTTTCTTACATTAATGTGGCTATTTGGCTAATAGTGTTCTGATTTGGAGAATAAAAGTGATCTGTTTATCGAGGCACACGATAAATTTTTTGTAGATGAATGTTATTTTCTGTTTTTATGATTTTAAACGCGATGAAACAGCGGTTTTATTGGCGTAGGCTTACTAACAAATCACGGAATACGTTGGGATCTTTGATAAAGGTGATTTCACCAACCTGTGGAAAGTGGTAATCAAGCAAGCGTGACACCCAGAAACGAATGCAAGCTGCGCGTTGTGCAATCGGGAAATAGTCTTTTTCCTCTGTCGTCAATTCTCTTATGCTTGCATAACCGCGGATAAAAGCTTGAAGAAGGTTCTGGTCAAGAAGATTGTCTGCCCGTCTGGCCCAGTCGTTTACGGCTATAGCAAGGTCATACATAAAGTTACCATGACAGGCATAGTAGAAATCAATGAAACCGCTGACATGTTCGCCATTTAAGAGTACATTATCGCGGAATAAATCGGCGTGGATGATACCAGCGGGTAGGTCGGTACGCTCATGTTGATCAAAATAGGCGATCTCTGCTTGCAATAGCTGCTGATCTTCGTTGTTTAAATAAGGTGACAATCGGCAACTGGCTTCATGCCACCAGCTGGTGTAGCGCGGGTTCGGCATGGTTTGTTCAAAACTGGTTCCAGCAAGATGCATTTTGGCCAGCATGGCACCGGTATGAAAGCATTGCTGTTCAGAAGGACTGCTGGTATCCCGACCAGACAGACAGGTGACCAGACATGCCGGTTTACCAGCCAAAGAGCTATCCAGTTGACCATCATTGCGACTGACTGGAGCAGGGCAGGCAACATCGTTTGCACTCAGATGCTGGGTCAATTTAAGAAAGAAAGGCAATTCTTGTTGGGTCATGGCTTCAAAAACGGTCAGCACATAACGCCCATGGGTGGTGGTCAAAAAGTAATTGCTGTTGGTGACGCCTTGCGCGATCCCCTGTAGTTTGATGAAACGACCCAATGGGTAATCGAGCAGGAAAGTGCGCATTTCATCGTCGCTGACGCTGGTGTAAACAGACATGTAAATTTACCCATATCGGAATTAAGGTTTGCTTATTATCTCATCAGTGCAGGCACTGTTTGATTGACCAGTGGCATGATAACAAAAAAGTGAAATAGGGATAAAATTTATCTTTAATATTCCTATTACATATAACAAAAAGGAATAAAGGCATGCTTAAGGGCTATTTCACAATAAGTGGTTTTTTGCGTATTCTTGTTGATGAGTTAAGAGGCAGATTTGGGTTTGCCAGAGCAGGAGCAGCAAATGAATTTACCGTTGATGATGAACCTGGTTGTGTTCGTTTTATTACTGTGGTTATTGGTTAGGGTACAGCGCAAACACTGGAGTTTATCCAAAAAAGTACTACTGGGTATGCTGTTGGGTATTGTATTTGGATTGGGATTACAGCTGATCTATGGTGTCGCTAATCCAGTGATGAAGGCATCGGTGCAGTGGTTTAATGTGGTGGGTAATGGCTATGTACAGTTATTGCAGATGGTGGTGATGCCGTTGGTATTTGCTTCTATTCTTAGTGCTGTGGCTAAGCTGCATGATGCTTCGCAGTTAGGTAAAATCAGTGTGATGACCATTGGGGTGCTGTTGTTGACCACGGCTATTGCAGCTTTGATCGGTACTTTATTAACCAGTGCTTTTGGGCTGACTGCCAGTGGATTGGTACAAGGTGTGGCGGAAACCGAGCGCTGGAATGCAATCCAGACAAATTATGTTGGTAAGGTGGCAGATCTGTCTGTACCGCAATTATTGTTATCGTTTATTCCGAAGAATCCCTTCGCTGATTTAACCGGGGCTAATCCCACCTCCATCATCAGTGTGGTTATTTTCGCTACCTTTTTGGGGATAGCTGCACTAAGGTTGTTGAAAGACGATGCACCTAAAGGTGAGCGCGTATTGCAGGCTATTGATACGCTGCAAAGCTGGGTAATGAAACTGGTACGGATTGTGATGCTGCTAACACCCTATGGCGTAATGGCTTTAATGACTAAGGTTGTGGCTGCGTCAGATGTGCAGAATGTTATTAAGTTAGGTAGTTTTGTATTGGTTTCGTATTTGGCACTGGCACTGATGTTTGTGGTGCATGGTTTGTTGTTGAGTATATTTGGTATCAGTCCAATTAAATATTTTCACAAGGTTTGGCCGGTACTGACTTTTGCCTTTACCAGCCGCTCGAGTGCCGCTTCTATTCCGTTGAATGTGGAGGCGCAGACCCAACGGTTGGGTGTACCGAAATCGATTGCCAGTTTTGCTGCTTCTTTTGGTGCCACGATTGGTCAAAATGGATGTGCTGGACTTTATCCGGCGATGCTGGCGACGATGATCGCACCCACGGTAGGGATTAATCCTCTGGATCCATGGTGGATTGCGTCGTTAGTGGGCATGGTTACGGTGAGTTCCTTTGGTGTGGCAGGCGTGGGTGGCGGAGCAACTTTTGCGGCTTTGATTGTTTTGCCAGCAATGGGCTTGCCGGTGACTTTGGTGGCGTTGTTGATTTCAGTAGAGCCGTTGATTGATATGGGAAGAACCGCCTTAAATGTCAGTGGAGCAATGACAGCCGGCGTTTTGACCAGTCAGTGGCTGCGCCAAACGGATAAAACTATTCTGAATAGTGAAGAGAATTCGGAATTAGCGCACTAAAATTTGCAGTGAGAAAATTTTGGGAGGAAGGGTGTATATGATCGTTAATATACATCCTTTATTTGTTTAGCATTTAAGCAATTTCCCCGATTGTGTAACCAGACAGTAATACAAGAGCGTGGCGACAAAGATAAAAAAGGCGCAGCCACAGCTTTTGACCAAACCGGTCTTAAATAATCCTGCTATGGAAATAAATATAAAAAGATGATAAATGATGCCCAGAGTCAGGCTGATCGCTAAGGCACGATAGTTAGGATTGTCTCTAATAAAATTAATATAGTAGGTCCAGATGGAAATGGGCACCAATAGTAACAATGCTGTGAGCAAGCCGGGATTATATCGGCCGTAAAATAAAGCAGAATAGGTATGGGGAATAAAGTTAATCAACATGATGGCTACGGTGAAAGAAGCTAACATTTTGGAATGTTTTTTTTGACTGAAATAAGCAGCCAGGGGGCTAAGCATCCACAGTAGCGGGATGTTCACAGCAACATAGAGAATGTTTTCAGGTACAGATTGCCCTAGACCGGAAGAAATTGATTTGGGAAAACTGTAGCTGGTGCCTTTTAAATCAATACCATATTCTTCTACATTGTGGATAAGATAAGTGGCGGTACATAACCAAGCTAACCAGTATGGATCATACCAACGTTCTTTAAGCAAATTATCTCGTAGGAGGTTAGTGGTGAATAATAAACTTAAAATGATGATGGCGCCAATAAACCCGATCCATGGCCAAATTTGATAATACCAAGCAATATTATTGCTGAAAAACATTCTAAAACCCTTTAAACTGCTTTTTTGTGGTGGGTTTGGATTCTAGTGATGTTTGCATAATTGTATCAATAGGCTTTACACCAAAAGTAAACTGAAATATATGTCATTGGGCTTTTATGACCATGCTGATATCTGATTTGTAATGAGAAAATTAATTTTTTTGATTTTTATTTTTTTTGCTAGATTTCTAGATTTGGCTAAGTTATCGGCTAATTGCTTATCCATATGAAATGGATTATGGAAAAATGTTTTTTTGGCTAAGGGTTTTGATGGTTTCTGAGTAATAAAAAAGGTGGACTTAAATAAGTCCACCGCAATAGCTAAAATTGGTAATTCAACGGCTGATTGACCGCTTTACAGTTGTTTTAACACAATTTGTAACATGCGACGAATCGGCTCAGCAGCACCCCACAGCAACTGATCTCCCACGGTAAAGGCACTGATGTATTCACCACCCATACCCATTTTACGGATACGACCGACAGGTACGGTTAGGGTACCGGTAACGGCAGCCGGCGTCAGTTCGTGCATCGAAGGTATTTTTTCATTGGGCACCACTTTTACCCAGTCGTTAGCAGCGGCAAGAATTTTTTCTATTTCTGCAACTGGTATATCCTGTTTCAATTTCAAGGTTAGTGCCTGACTGTGACAGCGCATGGCGCCAACGCGAACACACAAACCATCAATCACTATAGGTTGAGCACTGCGTCCTAAAATTTTATTGGTTTCAACGCCGCCTTTCCATTCTTCTTTAGACTGACCATTTCCGAGATCCGCATCAATCCATGGAATCAAGCTACCAGCCAGCGGGACGCCAAACTGTGCTTGTGGGTAGGCATCGCTGCGTAAGAAATTGGCTACTTTGCTATCAATGTCTAAAATGGCACTGGCTGGGTCAGAAAGTTCAGCAGTGACTTCTTGTTCAATCGCGCCCATGGCACTAATCAGCTCACGCATATTTTGCGCTCCAGCACCGGAGGCAGCCTGATAGGTCATACTGGTTGCCCATTCGACCAGATCCTGTTTGAACAATCCATCTAGCGCCATCAGCATTAAGGATACAGTGCAGTTGCCACCAATAAAATCTTTAATGCCATTGGTTAAAGCCTTATCGATCACGTCGCGGTTAACTGGATCGAGGACAATAACGGCTTGATCTTCCATCCGCAAGGTAGAGGCAGCATCAAGCCAATAACCATTCCAGCCTCGAGCCCGTAACGGCTGATGAACGGCTTTGGTATAGTCTCCGCCCTGACAAGTTACAATGACATCCATCTGTGCCAGCGCGTCTAAATCATGTGCATCCAACAAGGTTTTGGCAGATTGACCACAGTCGGGAGCTGGCTTACCTGCAGCCGAGGTTGAAAAAAAATGGGCATGATTAATGTGTTTGAAGTCTTGTTCTGCTTTCATTCGCTGCATTAAGACAGAACCGACCATACCGCGCCAACCAACAAAACCGACTTTCACAGGATGCTCCTTAAAATGGTTACAATGATTAAAATTTTCTGCTGTCAGAATTTTACATTGTCTTTTTACCCATAACCAAGGTCATTTGTAAACCCCTATTTTAGCTTTATGTGAAGATTTCTTTTTCAACGTGCTTTTAAACATGATGGGATAGGGCAGACAAAGATGAAATGCTCCTTCATCGTCAATTTTCCCTCTGCATAAATGGTTAAAAATAAGCTATAACAGTCAGACACAGGATTAATGTTAAAAATCGCTAGGTATTATTTTGCTCCAGGCGGCGATGAGATTTTTGAGAAGCCAAAATGAATTAAATAAGTTGTTGGCAAAAATGAATCTATTTTTTTATGTAACATGGTGACTGACCCCGAAAAGCTTCCAAGCAATATGGCTATGGAGCAGCAAAGTAGGGCACGTATTGAGGAATTTTGAATAATATTGATAGATGTATTTGGTATCTATTCAGTTCTGAATATAGATGCTCAGTAGATATTTCAGTGTTGCAGGAACTAATACCCGTAAAAATAAGCTGATGATGTATTTTAGATGAGATACAAAGTACGAATAACATGGAATAGAGCTGGTTCAAAAATGAAAAAAGTTACTTTGATGAAAATTATCCATTTATTTTACTTTGTCCACGAGTCAATAATTGGTTGAAGACTGGCGCAATAACTTCGTTGGCAAATGTGCTTGGCTAGTCTGAAATTTGGAATGGAACAATTAATTTTTGTAGGTGAGAGCCTAAAAAATTTTTAAGGGAATCAACTTATAAGAATTTTATAAAATGCCGAGTTGCACGAACAATTTCAATCTATATGTGGGCATTATAATAAAAATATAGTGCGGTGAATTAAACACAATTTATAAAAATAAAAGTATGAATTGCGGTTATATATCCATTCAGATGAGTCAAATGTTGAGATATTTTAAGCAGAAGAGTTGTACGAGATTGTTATATGGGTAATGTCAATGAGCACCAATACAGAGCTTTGTGTAATTGAGCAAACTTTTTTAGGTTGTGGATGGAGGTGATTTACTGAAAAAGGTTAGATTCTTTGAGGAGATAAACTATTTATCACAATTTGTAATTACCTGATCCGTTTCAATTTGCGCCTTGTCTGGATATAAAGAGCGGTTCGGGTGTACACTCGCGCCTTTGTTATTTAATTTGTTCAAGCGATGAATTTACTGCGTACTCTGGCTAAAGTCAGTAGCATGACCATGTTGTCACGCGTTCTTGGTTTTGTTCGTGACACGATTATTGCCCGCAGTTTTGGCGCGGGGATGGCAACCGATGCTTTTTTTGTGGCGTTTAAATTGCCAAATTTGTTACGACGTATTTTTGCAGAAGGGGCGTTTGCTCAGGCATTTGTACCCATTCTGGCTGAGTATAGAGAAACGAAGTCTCATGAAGCCACGAAGGCTTTTATTCAGCATATTGCAGGTCTGTTGTCGTTTGTACTGGTGATTGTGACGGCAATCGGCATATTGGCTGCTCCAGCCGTGATTTATATTTCGGCTCCAGGCTTTGAGAAAGATCCCGATAAGTTTGTTTTGTCAGTTCAATTGCTGCGCATTACTTTTCCGTATATTTTTCTGATTTCTTTATCTGCTCTGGTGGGCAGTATTTTAAATACGTTCCATAAATTCGTGATTCCGGCCTTTACGCCGACTTTTCTGAATTTGTCTTTTATTGTCTTTGCGTTGTGGCTGGCACCTTATTTTCATCCGCCAGTACTGGCTTTGGCGTGGGCTGTATTTGTTGGCGGTTTGTTGCAACTGGTATTTCAATTGCCATTTTTGTTCAAACTGGGCTTTCTTACATTGCCCAAAATAAAATTTAACGATAAAGCGGTGTTGCGTGTCTTGAAGCAGATGGCTCCGGCCATTTTGGGGGTATCAGTGGCGCAGATATCGTTGGTGATTAATACTATTTTTGCTTCTTATCTGCAATCAGGCTCAGTCTCATGGATGTATTATGCGGATCGGCTCATGGAGCTGCCTACCGGTGTGTTGGGCGTGGCATTGGGTACGATTCTGTTGCCTACCTTATCCAAGCATTCTGCCAATAATAATATTGACGGTTTTTCCGCTTTGTTGGATTGGGGATTGCGTCTGTGTATGTTGCTCACCCTACCGGCTGCAGTGGGCATGGCTGTTTTGTCTTTTCCATTGATTGCTACGTTGTTTATGTACCGACAGTTTAATGTTCACGATGCTGTGATGACGCAAGGCGCATTAATTGCTTATGCTGTCGGGCTGATTGGTTTGATTGTGATTAAGGTTCTTGCACCTGGGTTTTATGCCCGTCAGAATATCAAAACACCTGTCAAGATTGCTATTTTTACTTTGTGTATGACGCAGGTGATGAATTTGATGTTTATCTGGAAATTACAGCATGTTGGATTGGCGTTGGCGATTAGTTTAGGCGCCTGTCTGAATGCTTTGTTATTGTTTACGTTGTTGATGCGCCAAGGACTGTATCAACCTAAACCAGGCTGGCTAGGCTTTTTGTTGCGGCTGGTGATCGCTCTGCTGGTGATGGGCGGTGGTTTGTGGGTATTGCAACAATGCATTCCATTTAATTGGCATACCAGTGGTCTGCACAAAGTTGGTCAGTTAGCCGGTTTGATTGTTGCTGGTATGGTTTTGTATTTTGGTGCTCTTTATGCTCTTGGTTTCCGTTTGCGCGATTTTCGACGCTCTGAAGTATAGCAACAGAGCCAAATCTAAGGTGAGCATAGGTAGCTCAATGATTTGCAGGTGGTATATTGAGATGAGTCGGTTTTGGGTTTAAGGTTTATAGGATATCTTGCTAATTAGCTCAATTATGCCTAAATATGATAATTAAACTAGGGTTTATAACGGTTTATTTCTTAGTTGCCAGGCCTAACCATGTAATCTGGTAATAAGTGGAATCGACAGCTGTCTACTGAAGAGGAACGCAAAAGGTTTTAATTTTTGCGTTCAAATTCTTTTTTTTCTTCTGAAATAAAATAGTTTACTAAATCTGCATACAGTTTTTTGATGACTTCGCCGTTCAAACCTTGCTCAAGCGCCCACTGCTCGCGCTGTTGAAGCATGCTATTCACCCGTTCTTTAGCCTGTATATCGGTAATATTGCTTTTGAATTGACTAGCAGCTTTGACGTAATCATATCGGCATGACAGTAATTGAATGACGGCGTAATCGATGTGATCAATTTCGCTGCGGATGTCATTCATGTCTCGGCAATCTTCCGGGCAATATTTTGGTTGATACATGCTTGTATCCTCGTGATTATCCAGTGGTTTACGTTGGATATTGTATAACAGAAAAATGTTTCAACATCAGCTAAAAATGGATTGCAGCTGAAATGATGGTAAACCAGGTTTATGGTGATTTTTTTATTAAATCTGTCATACCATGTCTGGCTCGTGATTGGTTGGTTTTACAGAAATCTTTAAAGCCATCAGCCGGAAGTTACGAATGGGGTAAATCTTTTAACGTTTTATCTCGTTTGAGGCACATGAAGAGCATAACAAAAGCGGTAATTTGTCAATCTTAATGATAATTATTATCATTATATTATTGAAAACATTATATTTTTATTAAATTACGTACTTTTAATAGTGATAAAAGTTAGTTACAATACAATAATTTTACCAATATTTGCATAAGGTTGGTGCAATGATGTTGGCGAATTATTTCCCCATCTTAATATTCATCCTTGTCGGCTTTGCTGCTGGTGTTCTCTTTATTTCTCTGGGGCTGTTATTGGGTCCCAATCGTCCGTACAAAATGAAACAGGAACCGTTTGAATGCGGTTTCGAGGCTTTTGAAAATGCGCGCATGAAATTTGATGTGCGCTACTACCTTATCGCTATTTTATTCATCCTGTTTGATCTAGAAGTGGCTTTTATGGTGCCGTGGGCCGTGGTATTTAAAGAGCTGGGTGCCTATGGTTTCTGGTCAATGATGGTGTTTTTGCTGATATTGATTATTGGCTTTGTTTATGAATGGAAAAAAGGCGCTCTGGAATGGGAATAGAAGGCGTTTTAAACAAGGGGTTTATTACCACCACGGCTGATACGGTATTGAATTATGTCCGCACGGGCTCTTTATGGCCAGCAACTTTTGGTTTGGCCTGTTGTGCGGTAGAGATGATGCAAGCTGGTGCCGCCCGTTACGACCTTGACCGCTTTGGAATTATTTTTCGCCCTTCACCGCGACAGGCCGATC
This sequence comes from uncultured Neisseriaceae bacterium, assembly GCA_945267035.1. Lineage (GTDB taxonomy): Bacteria > Pseudomonadota > Gammaproteobacteria > Burkholderiales > Neisseriaceae > Snodgrassella. The sequence goes on from CALYOS010000028.1 coordinate 12,896, forward strand.
TGATGATTGTGGCCGGTACTTTGTGCAATAAAATGGCACCGGCTTTGCGGCGGGTATACGATCAGATGGCCGAGCCACGTTGGGTATTGTCAATGGGTTCCTGTGCCAATGGCGGTGGTTACTATCATTATTCTTATTCAGTGGTGCGGGGTTGTGATCGCATTGTGCCGGTTGACGTATATGTACCCGGTTGCCCTCCCACCGCAGAAGCGCTGATTTATGGTTTGTTGCAGTTGCAGCTGAAAATTAAACGTACTTCCACTATTGCACGTGTTTAAGTGAGGGGAATATGGCTGATATAGCAAGACTCAAAGCTGTGTGCGAAACCACGTTTGGCGAACAAGTGCGTTACTGTAGTGATCGCGGTGAATTAACACTGGAATGTGCAGCGGCAGATTATCACCAGTTGATGCAGACTTTGCGTGATCATAGTGAACTGAAATTCGAAACCCTGATTGATTTGTGCGGTGTGGACTATCAGAGCTATAGAAATGAGCCATGGCAAGGCAAACGTTTTGCGGTAGTCAGTCATTTGCTGTCGGTAAGCAATAATTGGCGCATACGCGTGCGTGTGTGGGCTGATACTGAAGATTTTCCGACTATTGATTCGGTGGTGGATATTTACAATGGTGCCAACTGGTATGAACGCGAAGCGTTTGATATGTTCGGCATTTTGTTTAACAACCATCCTGATCTGCGCCGTATTTTGACTGACTATGGTTTTGTCGGTCATCCGTTTCGTAAAGATTTTCCTGTTTCCGGCTATGTCGAAATGCGCTATGACGAAGCGGAAGGGCGTGTGGTATATCAGCCGGTCACAATTGAACCGCGTGAAATAACACCGCGCGTGGTGAGAGAGGAGCAGTACGGTGGCTAAGTTACGCAATTACACCATCAATTTCGGACCGCAGCATCCGGCTGCACATGGCGTTTTACGCCTGATCCTGGAAATGGATGGGGAGAATATTGTTCGCGCCGATCCGCATATTGGCTTGTTACACCGTGGGACGGAAAAGCTAGCTGAATCGCGTACTTATCTGCAGGCGTTGCCATATATGGATCGTCTGGATTATGTATCCATGATGTGTAATGAACAAGCCTACTGCCTGTCTGTTGAACGTCTGTTGAATATTGATGTACCCATTCGCGCTCAGTATATCCGCGTGATGTTTGCTGAAATTACCCGTATTCTCAACCATCTGATGGGTATTGGCTCGCATGCGTTGGATATCGGTGCCATGACGGTGTTTTTGTATGCATTCCGCGAACGTGAAGACCTGATGGATATTTACGAAGCAGTATCTGGCGCGCGCATGCATGCAGCTTATTTCCGACCAGGTGGGGTTTACCGTGATTTGCCGGATTTCATGCCTAAGTATGAAGCCAGCAAATACCGTAATGCCAAAGTATTACAAAAACTCAACGCTAGCCGTGAAGGCACCTTGCTCGACTTCATTGAAGACTTTACTAATCGGTTCCCCGCCTGCGTGGATGAATATGAAAATCTGCTGACCGATAACCGTATTTGGAAACAGCGGACTGTTGGGATTGGTGTGGTTGCACCGGAGCGTGCTTTGCAAAAAGGTTTTACTGGCGTGATGCTCCGAGGTTCTGGCATAGAGTGGGATATTCGTAAGAAGCAGCCCTATGATGCTTATGCTGCCATGGATTTTGATATTCCAGTCGGCATCAATGGTGACTGCTATGACCGCTATCTGTGTCGCATTCAGGAAATGCGACAAGCTAACCGCATTATCCGCCAGTGCGTAGACTGGCTCAAAGCCAACCCTGGTGCGGTGATTACAGATGACCATACCGTGGCACCGCCACAGCGCACCGCCATGAAAGATGGCATGGAAGAACTGATTCACCATTTCAAGCTATTCACTGAAGGGATGCATGTACCAGAAGGTGAAGTCTATGTGCCGACTGAACACCCCAAAGGTGAATTCGGAGTCTACTTAATTTCAGATGGAGCCAATAAGCCTTACCGCATGAAAATACGGGCACCGGGCTTTGCCCATTTACAAGGGATGGATGAAATGGCGCGTGGTCATATGCTGGCTGATGTGGTCGCTATTATTGGTACACAGGATATTGTATTCGGGGAGGTGGATAGATAATGTTGTCCGCTGAGAGCTTAAAACAAATTGATGCAGAACTGGTCAAATATCCGGCCGACCAGCGGCGCAGTGCCATTATGTCGGCTCTGCGCATTGCTCAGACAGAAAAGGGCTGGCTGCAGCCTGAAACCATCGAGGAAGTAGCCAACTACATCGGCATCACGCCAGCACAAGCTTTGGAAGTGGCTACTTTTTACAATATGTACAATCTCCAGCCGGTAGGGAAATACAAGCTTACGGTGTGCACCAATCTACCCTGTGCTTTGCGTGGTGGTGTTAATGCTGGCGAATATTTACAAAAACGCCTTGGCATTCGCTACGGTGAAACCACTGCTGACGGAATGTTTACTTTGCTAGAAGGTGAATGCATGGGTGCTTGTGGCGATGCGCCGGTGTTGTTAGTAAACAATCATAAAATGTGCAGCTTTATGAGCGAAGAAGCCATTGAAGCGAAACTGGCGGAGTTAAACTGATGGCAATGTATCAGAAGGGCGTGATTTTCAATCAGGTTGATACGACCGATCCGGATTGCTGGACGCTGGTAGCCTATGTCGCACGCGGTGGTTATCAGGCTCTGCAAAAAATCATTCATGACAAAATACCGCAGGACGATGTGATTGCTGAGCTGAAAACATCTGGTCTGCGTGGACGTGGCGGCGCCGGTTTTCCGACCGGACTAAAATGGAGCTTTATGCCACGTTCGTTTCCGGGCACAAAATATATCGTCTGCAATACCGATGAGGGTGAACCAGGTACGTTTAAAGACCGCGATATTGTTACTTACAATCCGCATGCGCTGATTGAAGGCATGATTATCGGTGGTTATGCCATGGGGGCGACTGCCGGATATAACTATATTCACGGCGAAATCTTCGAAAGCTATCTGCGCTTTGAAACTGCCTTACAGCAGGCACGGGATGCCGGCTTTCTGGGGCAAAATATTCTCGGCAGTGAATTTAGTTTCGAGCTGCATGCTCATCATGGCTATGGTGCTTATGTCTGCGGGGAAGAAACGGCGCTATTGGAGTCGCTGGAAGGTAAAAAAGGGCAGCCGCGCTTCAAACCTCCCTTTCCGGCTTCCTATGGTTTATATGGTAAGCCTACTACCGTCAATAACACTGAAACTTTTTCGTCCGTACCGTTCATTCTGCGCGATGGCGGTCAACAGTTTGCGGATAAGGGCATTCCAAATAATGGCGGTACCAAACTATTTTCCGTTTCTGGTCATGTAGAACGCCCCGGTAACTATGAAATACCACTGGGCACACCGTTTAAAGATTTACTCAACATGTGCGGTGGTATGCGCCATGGCAAAAAGTTGAAGGCAGTGATCCCAGGAGGTTCTTCGGCGCCGGTGTTACCCGCCGACATCATGATGGAACTGACCATGGATTATGACGCCATCGCCAAAGCCGGTTCTATGCTCGGTTCTGGTGCGGTCATTGTCATGGATGAAGACGTGTGTATGGTCAAAGCACTGGAGCGACTAAGTTATTTTTATTATGAAGAGTCATGCGGTCAGTGTACTCCCTGTCGTGAAGGTACTGGATGGCTATACCGCATTATTCACCGTATTAGCTCGGGTAAAGGTCGACCGGAAGATCTGGATTTGCTGCAATCGATCGGTAGCAATATGTCAGGTCATACTATTTGTGCTCTGGCGGATGCAGCGGTGATGCCGGTTCAGGGTTTTTTAAAGCATTTCCGTTCCGAGTTTGAATATTACATTGAACACGGCAAACCCATGAAAGAACATCGCTGGTGCTAAGGCACTATCTGCTTAGTTAGGATTGCGAACCTATGCTACAAATTCAAATTGACGGTAAACAACTTTCGGTTGAGCAGGGCAGTACAGTGATGGAAGCTGCTCGTCAGGTTGGTACGTTCATTCCGCACTTTTGTTATCACAAAAAATTGTCGATTGCCGCCAACTGTCGCATGTGTTTAGTTGAGGTAGAAAAATCACGTAAGCCTTTACCTGCCTGTGCCACACCGGTGACCGATGGTATGGTGGTGAAAACTGATTCTGCTCTGACCAAGAATGCCCAAAAAGGGGTAATGGAATTCCTGCTGATCAATCATCCGCTGGATTGCCCGATATGCGATCAGGGCGGAGAGTGCCTATTACAAGATTTATCCATGGGCTATGGTCAAGGTGCCAGCCGTTATACTGAAGCGAAACATGTTGTAGTCGGCAAAGAGATGGGGCCGCTGGTGTCGGCCGCCGAAATGAGCCGCTGTATTCATTGTACCCGCTGCATCCGTTTTACCGAAGAAATTGCCGGCAAACAGGAGCTGGCGATGAAGAATCGCGGTGAACATTCTGAAATTACTCCGTTCAACGGCAAAACACTGGAAACCGAACTTTCGGGCAATGTCATTGACTTATGCCCAGTTGGTGCTTTAACCAGCAAGCCATTCCGTTATGACAGCCGTTCATGGGAGCTGAGCCGACGAAAATCCATTTCTGCGCATGATGCGCTGGGCAGTAATCTGATTGTACAGACTAAAGACCATACGGTACGTCGTGTATTGCCACTGGAAAACGAAGCGATCAACGAATGCTGGCTCAGTGACCGCGACCGCTTTGCCTATGCAGGTTTGTATCAGGAACGCTTAACCCAGCCGCAAATCAAACAAGATAATCAGTGGCATACCGTCGACTGGCAAACGGCGCTGGATTATGTGGCCAAAGGCTTACATGGCGTTAGCCATGATTTTGGCAGCGAAGCCATTGGTATGTGGGTCAATCCCGCCAATACCGTGGAAGAAATGCATCTGGCCGGCAAACTGGCTCAGGGTTTGGGTATCACCGCTGTTGACAGTCGTCTACGCGCGCTGGATGGTCGATTGGGCGCAGCTGCAAAAGGGGCGCAATGGCTGGGACAGTCCATTGAGCAACTGGCTGACAACGAGGTGATTTTGATCGTTGGAGCGCGTTTGCGGCAGGAGCAACCATTGCTCACCGCCCGTATCCGGCAGGCCAGCCAAAACGGTACGCAGGTGGCGGTACTGGCGGCGGCGCAAGAAGAACTATTCATGCCTTTACTGGCTCAAATTAGCCTGCATCCTTATCAGTGGATAGACTGGCTGAACAATGCCCTGAACAATGAAGTCGGGCAGGCGTTATTAAATGCAGAGAAAACCAGCATTATTCTGGGCGCTGATGTCCTCCATCATCCTGATGCCGCCGCCGTTTATACCGCAGCTCAGGATCTGGCCGCGGCTACCGGCAGTATTCTCGGTGTCTTGCCGTCGGCAGCCAATAGTATTGGTGCCGAACTAGTTGGCGTGGCCGCCAAAACAGCCGAACACAATATTGCTGCTCAGATTGCCCAGCCAAAACAAGCCGTGATGCTGCTGAATGTAGAACCAGATATGGATGTGACCAATGGCGCCGCCGCTATTGCCGCACTGAAACAGGCTCAGACAGTGATGGCATTCACTGCCTATGATAGTGCCGTATTGCGCGAAGTGGCCGATGTGATGCTGCCTATCACCCCATTTACCGAAACTTCCGGTAGCTTTATCAATATGGAAGGTCGGTTGCAATCGTTCCATGGTGTGGTACAGGCGTATGGTGAGGCCAGACCCATGTGGAAAGTACTGCGGGTACTTGGCAACGTCCTTGAGCTGGCGGGTTTTGAGTATGAAAACACGCAGCAGATTCTGGCTGATGCACTGGACAAAGACCAGTTACCCGCTTTGCTGAATAACCAGATTCAACCGGTTGCCAGCAGTGATCCTGCTATCAGTCTGGTAAGAGTAGGTGGTGTCAGCCTATATGCCACCGATGGCATGGTGCGTCGTTCCGCCCCTTTGCAAAACACGGTACACGCTGCTGTACCTATGGCGCGAGCACACAGCCATACGCTTAGTGCGCTGGGGCTGACAAATGGCGATACGGCATGGGCGAAACAGAACAATGATGCGGTAGCGGTCAGCGTCGCTGTGGACGATACCCTGCCGGAAAACGTGTTGCTACTGCCATTACATCAAAGTAACTGGCAGTTGGGTGCTTTATTGACCACTGTGGAATTGAGTAAAGGATAATCATGCAAGCGTGGTTTCAACAATTACTGGGCAACGACTTCGGTTTACTGGTGTCTGTAATCGTCAAGATTGTCATCATCATGTTGCCACTGATTATTACCGTGGCCTACCTGACCTATTTTGAGCGTAAAGTTATCGGTTACATGCAGTTGCGCGTCGGTCCAAATGTGACCGGACCTTATGGTTTAATCCAGCCCTTTGCCGATGTATTAAAACTCTTATTTAAAGAAGTGACCCGCCCGTCACAGGCGAATAAAGCTTTGTTCTATATCGGCCCGATGATGTCGCTGATGCCGGCCTTTGCCGCTTGGGCAGTGATTCCGTTTAGTGAAACTTGGTTTCTGACCCGCATCAATGCCGGTCTGCTCTATATCCTGATGATTACTTCATTATCGGTATATGGTGTCATCATTGCGGGCTGGGCTTCTAACTCCAAATACGCCTTTCTCGGAGCCATGCGTGCTTCCGCGCAGACCATTTCCTATGAAATAGCCATGGGTTTTGCCCTGATTGGGGTGATTATGGTATCTGGCAGTATGGATTTTCACGATATCGTCATGGCGCAAGCCAAAGGTATAGCTGGTGGTTCGATTTTCTCGTGGAACTGGCTGCCACTATTTCCGTTATTTGTGGTGTATCTGATTTCGGCCGTGGCCGAAACCAACCGCGCCCCGTTTGATGTGGCCGAAGGTGAATCTGAAATTGTTGCCGGTTTCCATGTTGAATATTCCGGATTCGCTTTTGCCCTGTTCTTTCTAGCGGAATATATTTTCATGATTCTGGTGGCCGCGTTAACAGCTTTGTTGTTCTTTGGCGGCTGGTTATCACCCTTTCCGCAAAGCTGGGGCTGGATTGGTACACCGAGCGTACTGTGGATGTTCCTGAAAATGGCACTGGTATTGTATTTCTATCTGTGGATACGGGCTACATTTCCGCGTTATCGCTACGACCAAATAATGCGTCTAGGCTGGAAAGTACTGATTCCTGTCACCATCGTGACAGTGATTGTGTTGGGATTGTGGATGATTTCACCTCTGTCTTTATGGCATTAAGCAGAGGGAGGCACTGATATGGCAAATATTATTAAAACTTTTCTGATGACCGAGTTGCTTGCCGGCATGAAAGTGACTTTAAAGAACTTTTTTGCTCGTAAAGAAACCATCTATTTTCCGGAAGAAAAAACTCCGCAATCAGTTCGCTTTCGAGGGCTGCATGCACAACGACGCTATCCCAATGGAGAAGAACGCTGTATAGCTTGCAAGTTATGTGAAGCTGTCTGTCCAGCAATGGCAATTAATATTGAATCAGAAAAACGCGAGGATGGCACACGCCGTACTACCCGCTACGATATCGATCTGACCAAATGCATCTTCTGCGGTTTTTGTGAAGAAGCCTGTCCAGTAGACGCCATTGTTGAAACCAGAATATTTGAATATCACGGCGAAAACCGCGGTGATTTGTATTTGACTAAACCCATGTTGCTGGCCATTGGCGATCGCTATGAAGAAGACATCGCCAAATGCAAAGCCGCTGATGCACCCTATCGTTAAGAGGTGGTCATGAATTTACCGTTAATCCTGTTTTATGTCTTTGCAGCGGTCATACTGCTCGGCGCCATCAATACCGTGATTGCCAAAAATCCGGTGCATGCGGTTCTGTTTCTGGTGCTGACCTTTTGTGCCAGTGCCATGATGTGGATTCTGATGCAAGCTGAGTTTCTCGGTATCGTGCTGGTGGTGGTGTATGTAGGTGCCGTGATGGTGCTGTTCCTGTTTGTCATCATGATGCTCAACATCGATATCGAACAGATGCGCGCTGGCTTCTGGCGCCATGCACCGATTGCTGCGCTAGTTGGAATACTGACCGCCGCCTTACTCATTGTGATTTTGGTGAATCCGCAACTTGATTTGGCTCATCTCGGTAGCGACAACCCACTGCCTGCAGACTACAGTAATGTACGCGATCTGGGTATGCAGATTTACACCACTTATCTGCTGCCGTTTGAACTAGCAGCCATATTGCTGGTATTGGGTATGGTGGCTGCTATTGCTCTGGTGCACCGGCCAACCCACAACCCACGTCGTACCAATCCGGCCGAGCAGGTTAAGGTACAGGCCAAAGACCGCTTCCGGATGGTGAAAATGCAGCCTGAAATCACTGTATCCGCAGCCAATAACCAAGAAGAAGCCTCAGAAGGGGAGCAGAAAGCATGATTACCTTAACTCATTATTTGGTACTCAGCGCCATCTTATTTGCCATCTCGGCCATGGGCATTTTCATGAACCGCAAAAACACGCTGGTGCTACTGATGTCCATCGAACTGATGCTGCTGGCGGTGAATTTTAACTTTGTCGCCTTTTCCCGTTATCTCGGCGACAGCGCCGGACAGATTTTCGTGTTTTTTATTCTGACTGTGGCCGCGGCTGAATCGGCTATCGGGCTGGCGATTATGGTGCTGATTTTCCGCAACCGCCAAAGCATTAACGTACAGGATCTGGACAGCCTCAAAGGATGAGGGTGGAGAGAAACGAGAGAAAATTATGTGTGTTTATCTAATTATTGCTTTGGCTCCGCTCATTGGTTCCCTACTGGCCGGATTGGGCGGTAAGCTGATAGGCCGAAAAGGGGCGCACAGTGTCACCATCGTCGGCGTTGCCCTATCTGCCGTATTGTCGGCGTGGGTACTCTATGGCTTTATGACTGGCAGTAGGCAGCCATTTGATGAAAACGTCTATACATGGCTGACCATGGGCGGGCTGGATTTCTCCGTGGGATTTCTCATTGATACCCTCACCGCTACCATGCTGGTCATTGTGACCAGTGTCTCCCTGATGGTGCATATTTATACCATCGGCTACATGAGTGACGACGACGGCTATCAGCGTTTCTTTAGCTATATATCACTGTTTACCTTTTCCATGCTGATGCTGGTGATGAGTAATAATTTCATCCAGTTGTTTTTTGGCTGGGAAGCCGTAGGTCTGGTGTCTTATCTGCTGATTGGTTTTTATTACAAACGCGACAGTGCCATCTTTGCTAACCTGAAAGCCTTTCTGGTCAACCGTGTTGGTGACTTCGGCTTTGTGCTGGGTATTGGTCTGATTCTGGCTTATTTTGGCGGCAGTCTGCGCTATGCCGATGTATTTCAGCATATCGATCAAGTCAAAAACGCCACCATCGAGCTGATTGCCGGCCATCCATGGTCACTGATTACCGTGACCTGTATTTTGCTGTTTGTCGGTGCCATGGGTAAATCAGCCCAGTTTCCATTGCATGTGTGGCTGCCTGACTCGATGGAAGGCCCGACACCAATTTCTGCTCTGATTCACGCTGCTACTATGGTGACTGCTGGTATTTTCATGGTAGCGCGCATGTCACCATTGTATGAATTGTCTGATACTGCGCTTGGTGTCATCATGGTTTCCGGTACCATCACCGCACTGTTTATGGGCTTTTTAGGCATGATTCAGCACGACATCAAACGTGTGATTGCTTATTCCACCCTGTCGCAGTTAGGCTATATGACCGTAGCACTGGGCGCCTCTGCCTACAATATTGCTGTCTTCCATGTGATGACCCATGCTTTCTTCAAAGCACTGTTATTTCTGGCAGCCGGTAGTGTGATTATGGGCATGCATCATGATCAAGATATGCGCCACATGGGTGGACTGCGTAAATACATGCCAGTAACGTGGATTTGCATGTTGATTGGTTCTTTGTCTCTGATTGGTACGCCATTCTTCTCCGGTTTCTATTCCAAAGATTCCATCATCGATGCGGTAAAAGCTTCAACACTGCCTTTTAGCAGCTTTGCTTATGTGGCACTGGTAGCCAGTGTATTTGTCACCGCTTTCTATTCCTTCCGCCTGTATTTTCTGGTGTTCCATGGTGATGAAAAATGGCGTCAGGGCGGACAGGACGAACATCATCATGGTGAGGAGCACCATGGTCTGCGTCCACAGGATAATCCACATGAAAGCCCGCTGGTGGTGACTATTCCGCTGATTTTACTGGCTATCCCATCGGTGTTTGTCGGTATGTGGGCAATCAAACCGATGCTCTTCAGCGATTTTTACCATAATGTCATTTTCATCAACAGTGCTGCCCACCCTGCATTGGCCACCGTAACAGAAGAATACCACGGTATTTTTGCCATGGCTGTGCACAGCTTGACTACACCAGTGTTATGGCTGGTCATCGCCGGCGTGGTTCTGGCCTGGTTTTTCTACCTGAAAAAACCACAGATTCCGGCGCGGATTGTGGCTTCCATCCGTCCGATATATACCTTGTTGGACAACAAATACTATCTGGATGCTCTTTACTACAACGTTTTTGCCAGAGGCAGCCGACTGCTGGGAACGCTGTTCTGGAAAGTTGGTGATGTGCTCATCATCGATAAATTAATTGTTAACGGTGCTGCGCGTGTTGTGGCTACAGTGGCTGCACTGGTGCGGAGAATTCAAACCGGCTACCTCTATACCTATGCCACTGCCATGGTGCTGGGTGTATTTGTATTGGTGGCATGGACATTCTGGCCGTTGCTGAAATCCATGTTCGGCGGTTAATTCAAGGCATTCAACTTAGTATTTTTAGGCTATAGATATGTACGATTACTTACTCAGTTTAGCGATTTGGCTGCCTATAGTGGCAGGAATCGTAGTACTGGCTACCGGTTCAGACCGGCACGCTGGGATAGCCAGAGTGCTGGCCTTAATCGGTGCACTGGTGTCTTTCCTCATCACCATACCGCTGTTCTGTAATTTTGATCGCTCAAACGGGGGCTTTCAATTCACAGAATTTCATGTCTGGATCGATAGCCTCAACATCAACTATGCCTTGGGCGTGGATGGTCTGTCCGTACTGTTTGTGATACTGAATAGCTTCACCACCTTGTTGGTGGTGCTGGCTGGCTGGCAGGTGATTCAGAAACGACCGGCACAGTATATGGCCGCGTTTTTAATTATGTCTGGTCTAATCAATGGTGCTTTTGCAGCCATGGATGCCATTCTGTTTTATGTGTTCTTTGAAGGCATGTTGATACCGATGTATCTGATTATCGGTATCTGGGGAGGTCCGCGACGCGTCTACGCTTCCATCAAATTCTTCCTCTATACCCTGATGGGTTCATTGCTGATGCTGGTGGGTTTTGTTTACCTGTCTAATCAGACTGGCGGCTTTGCTATCGAAACATGGCACAACATTAAACATTTGACCATGACTGCACAGGTGCTGCTGTTTATCGGTTTTTTCCTGTCTTTTGCAGTGAAAGTACCTATGTGGCCGGTACATACATGGTTGCCGGATGCCCACGTGGAAGCACCAACTGGTGGTTCCATGGTGCTGGCGGCCATTACCCTGAAAATTGGTGGATATGGATTTCTGCGTTTTATGCTGCCGATTCTGCCGGATGCAGCACGCTATTTTGCCCCAGCAATTATTGTGCTGAGTCTGATTGCCGTGATTTATATCGGTATGGTGGCACTGGTACAAACCGATATGAAAAAACTGGTGGCATATTCTTCCATTAGCCACATGGGTTTTGTGACCTTAGGCTTTTTCCTGTTTACCGGTGGTTATCTAAATGATTGGGCATTTAAAGGTGCCATCATGCAGATGCTGTCACATGGCTTTGTTTCAGCAGCCATGTTTATGAGCATTGGTGTCATGTATGACCGCATGCATACCCGTGATATCTCCGCTTATGGTGGTGTGGTTAACAGCATGCCAATATTTGCCTCCTTTATGCTGCTGTTTGCCATGGCCAATGCTGGTCTACCCGGTACTTCCGGCTTTGTGGGTGAATTCATGGTGATTGTCGGTGCGGTAAAAACCAATTTCTGGATTGGCGCACTAGCGGCACTGACCCTGATTTATGGTGCTGCCTATACTCTGTGGATGTTTAAACGAGTGATTTTTGGTGCCATCAAAAACCCTGAAGTGGCGCAATTAAAAGATGTGAATAAACGCGAACTGCTTATTCTGGTGATTTTGGCTGTAGCGGTACTTGGTTTTGGTCTATACCCCGAACCCTTTATCGCCGTTGTGCATCAGGCAGCTAATGATTTAATTGTCCAAGCGGCACAAAGCAAACTGTAAGGAAATGTGAATGAACTGGACAGATTTAACAATATTTCCCGCTGTACCGGAATTGGTGCTAACTGGCGTACTGTTTGCAGTACTGCTGGTAGATTTATGGCTGAACGACCGTCAACGCTGGATAACCTGTACCCTGTCTGTTATCGGCCTGATTTTGACCGCTGCAGTGCAGTGTCTGGTGTGGAAACAGCAGCCACAATATGCCTTCCACGACATGTTTGTGCTTGATGGCATGGCTCAATTGGCCAAATTATGTATGTATGGATTGGTGATAGCCGTTTTTATCTACAGTCAGGCTTATTTGCGCGCCAGAAACATCTATCAAGGTGAATTTTATACCTTGACCTTGTTTGCTCTGTTGGGCATGAACATCATGGTTTCTGCATGCCATTTCTTAACCTTGTATGTTGGGTTGGAATTACTGTCACTGGCGTTGTATGCCTTGATAGCTCTGCAACGCGATAGTGCTCAGGCGGCAGAAGCGGCGCTGAAATATTTTGTTCTCGGTGCATTGGCTTCCGGAATACTGCTGTATGGTATTTCTCTGGTCTATGGTGCAACAGGTACTCTGCAGTTGCAGCAAGTACTGGCTGCCAGTCAGGAAAGCACTAATCCATGGTTGCTGAAACTAGGTGTAGTATTTATTGTAGCCGGTATCGTATTTAAGCTGGGTGCTGTGCCTTTCCATATGTGGGTACCCGATGTGTATCAGGGCGCGCCAACTGCAGTGACTGCACTGGTCGGTACGGCGCCAAAAATCGCCGCCACCGTATTTGCATTCCGCATTCTGGTGTATGGTCTGCTGACGCAATGGGAAAGCTGGCGCGAATTGTTACTGCTGTTGGGTATAGCTTCATTATTTATCGGTAATCTCGCCGCCATCATGCAAACCAGTATCAAGCGTATGCTCGGTTTCTCTACCGTGGCACATATGGGCTTTATCCTGCTGGCGCTGTTGGCTGGCGAAGTCGGCTGCACCGCTGCCATGTACTATGCCATTACCTACGCTTTAATGGCTTCTGTGGCCTTTGCCATTTTGATGCTGTTATCCACGAAAGATATCGAATGCCAGAACATCAGCGATCTGGCCGGTTTGAATCAGAAAAATGCCTGGTATGCGTTCTTAATGCTGTTGGCGATGTTCTCCATGGCCGGCATTCCACCCTTAATGGGCTTCTATGCCAAACTGGCGGTTATCAAAGCATTGCTTTCTGGTGGCTATGTATGGGTTTCAGTGTATGCAGTGGTGATGTCATTAATTGGTGCGTTCTACTATCTGCGTGTGGTGAAAACCATGTATTTCGACACCTCAGATAGCGTGGCTGCACCTAATTGCAACATGTCTTGGTTGGGAAAAGTGGTTTTATCCGTCAATGGTTTATTGCTGTTGATCTGGGGTATTGTACCGGATGGCGTGATGGCATGGTGTGTTCAGGCATTAACCCAGAGTTAATGCCTGGCAGCACAAAAGTGATTAAGCTGCTAAGGCTAACTCAGTTTCGCTGCACAAATCGAACAGGTAGCACGGAAATATTAAAAAACAAAAATCATTTAAGCAAAGATTGTCAACTGCACGATTGTGATACTGCTTCAGTTTAATTAGATGACTTTTAGCCGCTAAAGTTCTGCTCAGTAAGTATGTTAAGCATTCCGAATGAAGAAAATCAAAAATAAAAGCTATGCTAACAACTTTATTTTAAACGGCTTAATATCCTGATTGATTGTTGCAAAATAACGCTTACCAAATCTATACTTTGTAAACAGCTACAAATTAAAAGAGGAATTGAATATTACAATTGATTCAGATGAACAACAACAAATGGGCAAAGCACCATTTCACTAGTCATAAAAAAAGCTGTTGCTGTAAAAACTATGCCACATTGTTTATTAGCTGGTGCCACACCATCTGACTGCAGATAAATATAAATCAAATTTTAACCGCTTTTTTTCCATCGACATTGTGGGTTGAATCGTGACAAACTGAAGTCAAAATCATAAACTCGCTTTTGTTCATTAACTGGCTTATCAAACAAAATTGTAGCGAGTAAAATAACCAACTCAAAATAACACAGCAATGGCGTAACTACCGTGAAAACAGCAGAATATGATATTCGTCAGGCTAAAAGCGTGGTGATAAAAGTGGGTTCCAGTTTAGTGACCGATGGGGGACATGGAGTAGACCAAAAAGCGTTAGCCAATTGGGCTAAACAGATTGCTGAATTAAAAAAGCAGGGTATTAAAGTCGTTTTGGTTTCCAGTGGAGCCATCGCAGAAGGCATGAAACGACTTGGCTGGAAAGTACGTCCCAAAGCTTTAAATGAATTGCAAGCTGCGGCAGCTGTTGGACAAATGGGGTTGGCGCAAGCGTATGAAGTGGCTTTTGAAGCGCATCAGATCCAAACTGCACAGATCCTGCTAACCCATGATGATTTGAGCCATCGTACTCGCTATCTGAATTCTCGCAGCACCATTCGTACATTGCTAAATCAACATGTCGTTCCGATCATTAATGAAAATGATACTGTAACCATCGATGAAATCAAACTTGGCGATAACGATACCCTTGGCGCCTTAGTCACCAATCTGATTGAAGCTGACTTGCTCATCATACTGACAGATCAAAATGGATTGTATGACAGTGACCCACGTCATAATCCCAATGCGCAATTTATCGCGCAGATCGCGGCCAGTCATCCCGATTTAGAGTCCATGGCAGGCGGGGCTGGCAGCAGTGTGGGCACTGGTGGTATGTATACCAAAGTTTTGGCGGCTAGACGTGCTGCTTCAAGTGGAGCTGCTACCTATATAGCTAATGGACATGCAGAAAACGTGTTGTTGCGTTTACTGGCCGGAGAGCAACAAGGAACCCTATTCACTCCTGATGACAACAGATTGAGTGCCAGACAACAATGGTTGTCAGGGCAGTTACAACTTGCCGGAAAAGTGACCATTGATCAAGGAGCCGTACAAGCACTAATAGGGCAACATTCCAGTTTATTACCGGTTGGTTGTGTCGCTGTTAACGGGCATTTTGAACGCGGTGCTTTAGTCGCTGTGTGTGACTGCTCAGGTGCAGAAGTGGCCAGAGGTCTGATAAATTACAATGATCGTGAAATCACCAAATTATTACAGCAGCCATCGCAGGCAATTGAACAATTACTAGGATATGTGGCTGAAGAAGAGTTGATTCACCGTGACAATATGGTGCTGCAGCGCTAAAAGATCTTAGCAATTACGTTTCTGTTCACGAAGATGATTAGCAGATAGAATTCATATCGCCCAAACATGGGCGGTTTGCAAAAATTCCCCTATCTAGGCAACAGAACTTGATCAAATTCATTGATGCTATTGTATTGTTTTAATTATTCGATAAATCTATAAAAATTAAAGTTAAGAAAATAACAATAGGTTGAATGGGTTAGTGTAACAATTGGGTTGCTGAACGACAAAATTTCCATCCCCAAACCTACGCAAAGACTATTGAATTTCAGATCCATCATGATGATTGGTTTGATCACTGAAATACCAAAAAGTGAGATATAAAACCAATGATGCTAAAGGGATAATCAGTAAATCAACCCTTTTGAAGAAATTTTCGAGCGAAAAACATATCAATGTATTGGGAAACCAGCAGATCGTACCAATCACAATGATTATTTTCCACGAACGATCCGAAGGCAGATTGAATACCCATCCAATAATCATGACCAGAAAAATAATGGAGGAAAAAAACGCCATAACGCCTAAAGTAAAGGTGAAAATTTCATTAACAGTAATCCGTTCATGCAAAGTTAGAACGCGTAAAAACCGCAACAAAGGAAAATTTTCATTTTCTCCCACAATTCCATAAATAAAACAGGGTAAGCCCATAATGATGGCACTGATAGAACAGAGCAGTCGTCTTACCAGAATTTTACTAGAATATTCTTTTTCCATTTTTATTATTCTCGTTGCCACATGGTTTTGATTTGAAAACAATGAAAAAATCAAAAATTGACATCACTTTTAATATCACAGCAAATCAGATTTAACTACAAGATCAAAAGCATAATTACCAAATCATTCGATTGCTATATTCTAACTTACGTTAGCCTAAATTTACAATACTTTATTTTAAATCCCATCATAATATACAAAACCTTATCCGTTTTATATTAAAATTGAATTTAAATATTTAATATTTAAAAGAAATATATTTTTATGGAATGTGCAAAAAAAAGACAAGTTTATTTTGAAACGTGTATCGTGTATTGATACTAAATTGCTCATATAGTAAAGATTCGATAAATATTTATGTAAAATTAATTCTATTATGTCAAATAAATTCTAATATTCGTGTTAATTCTGTATAAATCATGTTTCATGATCATAATGAGAAAAAAAAGATATCTTCCTTACGCAAATTTTATTCTTAAGCCAATTTAGTGTGGCCAATAAAGACCATGTCACTCTGAAATCAACTTAAATCCAACATAAGTTGAGTACAGAAACAGATAAAGAACTGAATTGATCGTTCGGCCTAACAAGCAACCAAATTGAGATAAATCCATGGGTAGTAGAGAAAAAGCACAGATATAGGTTTTAATAATACGTACCCATTCACTCTAGGTTTATCTAGAAGTAAAACCAAATAAAGTCATGGGTAATTTAATTAACAGAATAGAGGTATGAACTTTTGCTTGAGCAAACGTTGATCAACTGCATTAGATTTTAAGACGATTATCTATCGATAGACTTGAAACCAACATCCTTTTTGCCAGCCACCTCGAACTTATCTTGCCAAAACAAGAAAAGCCTAAATCTGGCAATTAACCCTATACTCTAAATCTTGTTTTGATTTTAGCCATTTAGATAAGGGTTAATCTGCTCGTTTAGATGACAACAATGGTAGATTTTTCCTTTTACTTACCCCTGTTGGTTAATTATCTACTACTCTCCGACGATTCTGGTAGAATAGGTCGATAATTTCGACGCGCGTAGCGAGAAGGCCAAATTTGTTCCGGTGGTACACCGATGACCTTAGCTATGATTTTTTCACCCTTTAAATAAGGCATTTGTAATGCCGTTTTTAAAGTGTTAGAACTTAGCCCAACCTCACGCGACAATGCAGCAATAGACCACCCCTTTTTTTTTAATGCTGCAA
>CALYOS010000029.1 GCA_945267035.1 uncultured Neisseriaceae bacterium
GAGCAGTGGACTCTTAATCCATTTGTCCAGGGTTCGATCCCCTGACGACCCACCAAAAATCAGAATATTAATTTAATATCATTCAAAAACTTCAAATCCTGAACTCCAACTACAATTAGGCGTGAATATTTTTCGCGAATGTCTCTGCTCTGGTTTTAATCGACTTCTTACCAGCCTCGCTACCATTAACTATCTACGTCTTACCGACAGCTTCTTGGTGTTTTCTCTATCCGTAAAATAAATTTAAAAAGACATCAAAGAAAAATTTAGGATATTTCATAAAATATTAAACAGCAAAACTTAATTATGTATGATTTTAGTACGACATTTTTCGTTTAACTGATAATAAATTTTCATTAATGAATCATCTTAATAACAATTTAAACCTGAACTCGAATTTAACAAATTTAAGGTATACCAATGAACCTAAAAGAGTGGTTGAAATTAGCTAGATCAGCAAAAAGGATTAGTCAAAAAGATTTAGCTGCCAAAATCGGAAGGAATTAATCTGCCATAGCTGCACTTGAATCGGGAAGAAATAAAGAAAGTACCAACATTGTGACTATCGCCAAGGTACTTGATGTCGATCCTGTCTGGCTTGATACGGGCATTGGCAATATGAAAATTCAAAAAAATTGTATTGAAGGTTCATTGGATGATGCAGGGATATCAGGCTTTGTGCAATTCAAACGAGGTGATTTAAAAGCCACCATGGGAGTTGGAGAATTGAACAATTATGTTCAGGATGAGGTACACAGTATTGAAGTTTCAAAAAGCTGGGCATTTAAAAACATCGGGAATATCTCTAACCATATTGCCATTATGACCGCAACTGACAATTCCATGGCTCCTACAATCGAAACTGGTGATTTATTGTTCGTTAACTTATCTTGTAAGTGCCATAAAAGAGATGGGATTTATATTATAGATACCCCTAAAGGCTGGAAAATTAGACGCCTTCAAACAATGATCAATGGTGATTTACAAATAATCAGTGATAATAAAAAATATGTTACGGAGTTAATACCGATGAGCAAGCGCAAAACAATCAACATTTTCGCCAAAGTTCAAGCAGCGTGGTCTCATCAAACTTTATAAAAATAATTGAGTTTTATATTGCTTTCTTCAAAATCATGAAATTAGTCAATAATACAGCTAAGTTAGTTAAATTTTTTTCTTTGAATTACCCTGATTCAATCAATTTTAATCATACGCAACGAAATAAATAACCATAATATAGTGGGCAAAAATAGAGTGGTTGTTTACAATATAGAGTTTGTTAAATATCTAGGAAAGACCAATGGCAGATTTCAATCAAATTCTTGACGCTGGAGAAGTAGACAGTGGCATCATCAATATTGTTGTAGAAATTCCAGCAGGTTCAAATCATAAAATCGAGTGGGATAGAAAACTCGGGGTCATGAAACTTGATCGTGTCGAACCCATCATTTTTGCCAAACCTACAAACTATGGTTTTATTCCACAAACCTTGGACGAAGATGGCGATGAATTAGACGCCTTGATCATTACAGACCAGCCATTAGCCACCGGAATATATATGCAAGCGCGTATTATTGGTGTCATGAAATTTGTCGACGATGGAGAAGTCGATGACAAAATTGTCGTAGTACCAGCTGATGATCGTCAAACAGGAAATGCCATTCAAACATTAGACGATTTACCGGCACAATTAATTAAACAGATTGAGTTCCATTTCAATCATTATAAAGATCTAAAAAAAGCCGGATCTACACATGTTACACATTGGGGCGATATTGCTGAAGCAAAAGCAGTGATTAAAGAATCACAGCAACGCTGGAAAAAACAGTAACAGCAATCCATAATTAAAGTTGGCTTAACGCCAAAACGAGTAATTGTAGGGCAGTATTTGATTCTTAAGGGGAATACCTAATCAAATACTGCTTCAATTCCATACATAAAATTTAACATAATATATATTATGCGAAATTAAAAAATAGGATAATTACCATATTAAGATTGACTATACCTTGGAACATTGATCACTAAATCATCCATCTGTTTAACTCAAAACACGTTTTAATACCGTAACCAGTATTAAAACTACTAGAGATAATTTTAGCGTAAAATAATGCATTTAAATTTGTTTTAGTTGCTTTAAACTGTATCATGATTGCAGAAATCTCATATTGATACCTTAATCAATTCTAAATTCAATACTGATTATGTTTTAAAACAATATATTAGGATTGAAATAGTCCAAAACTATGGAAAAAAACATGCATAAAACCTTATTACTTGTCGATGGTTCCTCGTATTTATACCGTGCATATCACGCATTAGCACCTTTAACCAGTCCAACTGGTATGCCAACAGGCGCATTATATGGGGTGCTGAATATGTTACGCCGGTTGCGTTTGGATACACCGCACGACTATGCATGTTGTGTCTTTGATGCTAAAGGTGAAAATTTTCGTCATCAGCTGTATCAAGCTTATAAAGCCAACCGTCCACCCATGCCTGAAGATCTTTGTCCTCAAGCTGAAGCCTTACCACAACTAGTCAAATTAATGGGATGGCCAATTTTATCTATTAAAGGTGTTGAAGCAGATGATGTGATCGGAACATTAGCCTGTCAAGCTGAGAAAGAAGGATTTAAAGTCATTGTCTCAACTGGCGACAAAGACATGGCACAGTTGGTTAATGATCAAGTTACACTTGTGAATACCATGAAAAATGAACGTCTAGACATTGCCGGAGTAAAAGAAAAATTCGGCGTCTATCCAGATCAAATTATTGATTATCTTGCTTTAATTGGAGATAAAGTAGACAACGTCCCTGGTGTTGACAAATGTGGTCCTAAAACTGCGGTAAAATGGTTGCAGGAATATGGATCATTACAAAACATTATGCAAAATGCTGATCATATTAAAGGAAAAGTTGGAGAAAATTTACGTGCCGCACTCCCCGATTTACCTCTTTCTTATCAACTTATTACCATTAAAACCGATGTTGATTTACAAAATGATCTCCCAAACGGTTTAAATGATTTAACCCGCCATTCCCCCCAATGGGCGGACCTAATTCCCCAATTTCAACAGCTAGGCTTCAAAACTTGGTTGAAAGAAGCGCAACAAATAGTTGCAGAAAAAGATTCAATCGTTTCATCACATTCTACACATACTCAACCAAGTGAAGATTTATTTAGCCAACCTCCAGCATCATTGTTGACATCTGAACCTTCTACTATTTCGTCCGCACAGATCGATAAGCTTAAATTAGCTCCCAAAAATTACCGTGCCATCACTACAGCCGAGCAACTCAAGGATTTGTTGAAACAATTGGATGAAGCTGACACCATTGCATTGGATACTGAAACCAACAGTTTAGATGCAATTAATGCAAAACTAATTGGTATTAGCATCGCCTTTGCGCCAGGTGATGCAGTTTATATTCCTGTTGACCATAGCCAAACTGCCGTTGCCGAACAATTACCCTTAAACACAGTGCTCAATGCATTAAAACCTTATCTAGAGGCCGAAAATCTAAAGATAATTGGTCAAAACATCAAATATGATCAGCATGTATTAGCTAATTATCATATTAAGCTAAAAGGTATTAGCGGTGATTCCATGCTGGCTTCTTATATTGTGGAAAGCCATTTAGGACATGGTTTAGATGAACTTGCCTTAAGACACCTAAATTGGAACACCATTCATTATGAAGACCTTTGCGGCAAAGGTGCCAAGCAAATTAGTTTTGCCGATGTTGCCTTAGACGATGCTGTTCATTATGCTGCTGAAGATGCAGATGTAGCATTTCGATTGGAACGTTTGCTACGTCAGCAAATGAACCCTGCACAGCTTTCCCTTTATGAAACGCTCGAGATACCAGTTGAACAAGTACTATTTAACATGGAGCAAACCGGTGTACTTATTGATCGAGACGAGCTAAACAAACAAAGTCATGAGCTGGGTACAGAGTTATTGGCTTTGGAAGAACAAGCTTACGATCTGGCAGGACAACCATTTAATTTGAATTCTCCCAAACAACTTCAATCAATCCTATTTGAAAAAATGGGTATACCGACTACAGGCTTAAAAAAAACTGCCTCAGGGGGGTACTCAACCAACGAATCTGTTTTAGAAAAACTTGCGCTTGATTATCCCCTACCCAAATTAATCTTGCAGACAAGAACACTTTCTAAATTAAAATCAACCTATACCGATAAACTTCCTCAATTGATTGATTCGCGAACAGGTCGAGTTCATACAACTTATGCTCAGGCAGTAGCTATCACCGGAAGATTGGCGAGTAACAACCCTAACCTACAAAATATCCCTATTCGTACAGAGATAGGACGTCGCATTCGACGTAGTTTTATTGCGCCAGATAAGCACAAACTCATTAGTGCCGACTACTCACAAATAGAATTGCGCATCATGGCTCATCTTTCAAATGATGCCACCTTAATTGAATCCTTCCAAAACAATGAAGATATTCATAAGCGCACTGCAGCTGAAATTTTTGGCATTGATCAAAAAAATGTGACTGCAGAACAACGAAGATATGCCAAAACAATTAATTTTGGTTTAATTTACGGTATGAGCGAATATGGACTTTCCAAATCCTTAGGTATAGAAGTACAAGCTGCACAACACTTTATTTCCCGTTATTTTAACCGTTATCCTGGTGTACATGAGTACATGGAGAGAATTAAAGAACAGGCATTACAGTCCGGTTATGTAGAAACGATCTTTGGTAGAAGACTTTATTTACCGGGTTTGAAAAGCCAAAATGGAAACGAACGTGCAGGAGCATTTCGAGCAGCAATCAATGCACCGATGCAAGGAACCGCATCCGATTTAATTAAACGAGCCATGATTCATGTTCAGCATTGGTTGGAACAAGATAACTTAGCAAGTCGCTTAATTATGCAAGTTCATGATGAATTAGTACTTGAAGTACCAGACAGTGAAGTCACCATTGTAAAAAAAATATTGCCAGAAATTATGGCCAACGTAGCACAATTAAAAGTTCCTCTAATCGCAGATGTTGGTGTTGGAGATAACTGGGACGAAGCTCATTAGCCAGCAAAAAAAAGACTGATAAATTCCTATCAGTCTTTTTTTAAATTCGTCTAGATATACTTAGCTCAAATCTAATTGTTGTCGCATAGCAGTAATTTGTTGCGCATAATCTTTCTTACCAAATATTGCTGATCCAGCAACAAAAGTATCTGCGCCAGCTCGCGCAATCTGTGCAATGTTATCTACTTTAACGCCGCCATCAACTTCCAAACGGATTGTTTGCCCACCCTCTCCTACATAACGATCAATCATCTGCCGCACAAGACGGATTTTGTTTAAACATTCTGGAATAAAAGTCTGGCCGCCAAAGCCAGGATTGACAGACATGATTAATACCACGTCAAGCTTAGCCAAGACATGCTCTAATATATAGACAGGAGTAGCTGGATTGAGTACTAACCCAGCCTGACATCCCGCCTCCTTAATTAAACTTAAACTACGGTCAATGTGTCTAGTAGCTTCTGGATGAAACGTAATAATATCTGCTCCAGCAGAAGCAAAGCGAGAAATCATCTCATCCACAGGTTCGACCATAAGGTGAACATCTATTGGTACAGTAGCATATGGCTTAAGTGCAGCACATACCATAGGCCCCAGAGTCAGATTTGGAACATAATGATTATCCATAACATCAAAATGAATCCAGTCTGCCCCTGCTGCGATAACAGACTGAATTTCATTACCGAGACAGGCAAAATCTGCTGATAAAATACTGGGTGCTATAAAAAATTTTGATTTTGCTAACTCATTCATTGATCATAAATACCTGTATTAAATAAACATATTTACGCAAGTTTACTGCCATTATAGGCGTTTGACCAGTAGATAAGTATACTAATAAAAAAATATTGGCGTTATCAAGGAAAGCTAAAATGGGCTTATCATTTTGGAAATGGTTTATTTCTTTTTGTTTGGGGTGCTTTGTTAGCTCAATTTCTTTTGCTGTAATGGCTGCCGATAACAACACTTGTGATATACGCAAACTTGAGTTGACTCAAATGCAAAAAGCGCGTTTACGTTTGATTCGTATGCAGTTTAAACGTAATACTTCTAGCAATTTACAACTTATTGCCAACAACACTCGTAAAAATGATCATCTAAATCAAATTTTGATGCAGTCAAAATTTAACGAGGCTGAAGCTAAACGCTATGTTCTAAATCATTATATGCCAAGAATGCAACAAGATGTAAATGAGTTAAAAGTTCAACATGAATTTCTCCAGATTCTGAATCATCAGCAACGTCGCAACTGGATAAATAATTGTTTCCATTAATTAAATGATGCTGCCACCATGACACAGATCCAGAGAAAGTTATTTTGCTGTACCCAATTGAGATTTTATGGTTGAGAACATTTAGCACTTTTTGATGCATCTGCAATTGTAGACAAACTTTCTTTGCCTGCTTTGCAATAATAAACAACAGAATCCTTACTTGAAATCCATACCCCTTTTTTAAGATAGGTACCACTTATCGGATCAGCATATAAAATATATGATGAACAAGGCGCACTTTTATCATCACCACATTTTACCCCTGCTGTAAACTTATTTGTTAAATTTTGATTGAGGGTTATAAGTGGTTTAATATCGTTTTCGCTAATATTGCCCGAAAACATAGTAAGTTTTTTCTTTGCAACATTTTGGTTAGCTGACATTAATACAGTAGCAGCATCAGCTAAGTCAGCTTTTTCCATGTATTTTTGATATAAAGGTAGAGCTATGGCTGCCAAAACACCCATGATTATTAACACAATCATTAGTTCAATTATACTAAAACCTTTATTTAGGGCTGCCTTATCTATTTTAATGTCTTTGATATAAAATCTATTATTCATTTAAATTAGCCTGTAAAGTCTCTTCTATCACGCTAGTTGTACGTTGATTACGCCCCCACCCTTTCGCCGTCACACGAAATATATAAACTCCAGGAGTATTCTCACTATTTGGTCCTAAGTATTCAATCACATAACGATATTTAGGGTTATCATTCGGTGATTTAATAGACGGATCCTCATTAGAATCTGAAAATACATTTTCTCTTTTCCATACTTCTTTCAGATTAGAGCAATTGTCTTCAACCTTGGCCAAACGTGAATCAGCATCTGCAGGTTTAACACCTTTTGCCGCACAAAGACCATTGGTACATTTACATGTAAATTGAGCAGTAGAATTACTACTTGCTAGTGCACTAATTTTATCCTGAGCCGCTTTCAAACCGACTTGGGCATTTTGTAAGGCTAACTGGTAGTCACTATCATTGGTAGCAGTGCGAGTATTCATTGATGTACTTTGCATCGTTGCTACAACCAAAAAAGCAATTACAACCATTATAATCAATACCATATACAGCGAAAAGCCAGACTGTCTGGTAAAATACTTTTTATTATATGCGTTTTTCATGGACAAAACCGTTTATCACTTTAAATTTTGAAAGAATATTGAATAACTGAATTATTTTAAATTATTTACTGACACACTTCACCTCTCCTAACCATGGCTTGGATAAAATAATCAGTTGTATTATTTTCTTTACAATTATTATTGTCGTCATATTGACCACTTGGGCAAATTGTCAATGTTGCCTTAATTAATATTGGTGGTCTAGGGTAATTGGTATCTAAATTTGCAGAATCATTTATAGATGGATCTAGAGATCCGCTGCTGGTTGATTGTGGACAATCGCTGTCATTATGACCATCATAACTAAAAGATGTGTTCATATTGGTTACATTACTGATCACCAGTTGTGGTGCACTCCATTGGCCGTTTTCGTAGTTAACTTTATAAAGTCCAGAAATTTTATTATATTTTGTCGTTCCCACAATATAAGCTGATGCATTTACGTTGTTTTTTAATTCTCCTTTCATACTGGCATTACAATCTGTACCAATAATACCTTCTGCATATTTACCATTTATATAAGTTATCAGTAATGGATCAATACCTGTATTACGGGTAATACCCAGTAATGTATTTTCACTAGTTAAAGGAGTCGTTGAAACAAACTGTTTATTAGCATCCTGAGCAAATGCCCCTGCAAATAAGGAATTTAACTCTGATGTACTAGGTGCTTTAAGACAGCCAAAATTACCCAATTGCCGCGCATCTGTGCGTAAAAGATCGGCTGCATTGCGCACATCTTGTTCATAACTCGTACGAACTTTTACTTCCTGATTCAGTTTATAAGTTGTAATAAATGTGGAACTTGCTGCAAGTAACACAATAATACCGATTGCGGTTGCAACCAATAATTCTATCAGGGTAAATCCTTGCTGCAAAACGGCAAGATTAGTTTTTGTTATACCAGATAATTTGTTGGGTAAATTCCATTTAGCCATATTTTTATTTGTTTTAATTTTCATTCTTGACCCGCCTGCAATTTATATGAAAAACTGCTATCTGATGCAGTGGCACCCCATTTAACTTCGATTGTACCGTCAGCGGAAATTGAACAGCTGCTAACGCTTCCGTTTACAATATTAACATTAAGAACTGTTTTGCAATCTGCGCTTTGAAATGAACTATAATCGCGGTTAACGGAAATAATTTTGCTTCCATTACTATCTTCAGTTTCTGTAATAGAAATTTTAGACTTCGCTCTCATTTCTTCTACATAATTTTGTACAGCTCGAGTAACTTCACTTTGATTTGCTGAGTTTATGGAAACATTAACTGAATTGATCTGAGCTAACATTAAAGCCATCACACCAAACGACATTACAAAAATCGCTACAATAACTTCAACTAAGGTAGAACCGCGTTGGTCATTTTTACTTGAAATTTTAGAAGATTTTAGTCTTGATTTGCTTAATTTATGCATAGTTTATCCGTTTTTATGATGTTTTTTTAGAAGATATATCTTCAGAACATAAATCATTATTAGAGTTTGCATATTTGGAACAGGATATAACATTACCACTGGGTAAAATAATGATGCGATTAATAATATTGGTGTATTTGCTATCGTTTAGTTCAATCACAAAGTATGATTGTGCTAAAGACCAATTAGAACTATCTTTACCAAAACCGATACCAAACTGCCCATTGGGTAAGAAACCAAGCATTTCTTTATCGTCTAAAGTTGTTTTGCAGTTACTGTTGTTGGCAGCACAGATTATTTTCTGTGTTATTTTAACTTTAATTTTTGAATTATTTGATGAATTCTGATTGTTTGATTCATCTGATGAATTTTGATTGAGAGCTACCACTCTGACAGTAGAGTCCTTACCGGCATCATATTCTCCATTTAAATTGGTGTCATTGAATGCCAAAAACCCTTGCCATCCTTTTCCATCGTTATAGGCACTAAATGTAGTACATGCATTATTGGTTGCAACCTCTTTACGGATGACTGTCGGGCAAATCAAAACAGGCTTATTAGTACGAACAGCCTCACTACGTGCAAATTGAATTAATGCTTGCAACTGTTCAGCACGATTGTTAATACGTTGAGACGCCACTAAACGATTCATGGCTGGTAAGGCGATACCGACTAAAATACCGGTAATCACAATGACCACAAGCAGTTCAATAAGCGTAAAACCTTTAGTAGGTACTTTAGACTGAGTCATAAAATTCACTCTATTAATTTATACCAAAGTATGAAATAAATTTACAAAAAGGTATTTTACATCATTTCACGAAATTTGCACTATTTTATCCAAATTAAATTTTTTTATTCGTCAAAATATGCATCAGGAATAGCTGCATTGTCAAATTTAGTATATTGTCCCTGAAAGGTTAGATGTACTTTTCCTGTTGGTCCGTTACGATGTTTACCGATGATACATTCAGCCAATCCTTTGAATTGGCTGTCTGGATGATAATACTCATCCCGATACATAAACATAATTAAATCTGCATCTTGCTCAATAGCCCCCGATTCTCGTAAATCCGACATCATGGGCCGTTTGTCGGTTCTCTGCTCAACGGTACGCGACAATTGTGATAAGGCTATGATTGGTACTTGTAACTCTTTAGCCAATGATTTCAGTGAGCGAGAAATCTCACCCAATTCGGATGCACGGTTATCAGAACGTCCTGAACCAGACATTAATTGTAGGTAATCCAATACAATTAAGCCAAGTTTTCCACCTTGTTGCCTAGCTAAGCGGCGAGCTCGGGCACGAACTTCTAATGCAGTTAAGCCTGGCGTTTCATCAATGAACATAGGCGCATCAGTTAATTTGACTACTGCATCATTAAGCTTACCCCAATGTTCGTCTTGCAACTGTCCCGTTTTCAATACACTTTGATCGACTCTGCCTACAGATCCAAGCATACGTAAGACCAATTGCGCTCCGCCCATTTCCATGGAAAAAACGGCTACAGGAAGTTTTTCAGCGATAGCCACATGTTCGGCAATGTTGAGTGAAAATGCAGTTTTACCCATTGAAGGACGCCCTGCCACAATGATTAAATCACCTCCCTGTAAACCAGAAGTCATTTTGTCTAAATCGATAAATCCTGTTGAGACCCCAGTCACATCATTTTTGTTATCGCGTGAGTAAAGGTAATCGATTCGACTCACCACTTCTTTCAACAATACGGGCATGGTTAAAAATCCCTGTTTTGAGCGGGCAGTTGATTCGGCTATTTGGAAGACGCTATTCTCTGCTTCATCAAGCATTTGTGCTGCATCTTTGCCTTGCGGTGTATAAGCATTGCGGGCAATTTGAGTACCCACTTGAGCCAATTGGCGCATGATCGAGCGCTCACGTACAATTTCTCCGTAACGGCGGATATTGGCGGCAGAAGGAGTATTCTGCGCTAAGGTGATCAGGTATTCTAACCCCCCAGCACTGTCTAACTCATCTTTTCGTTGTAGTTCTTCCTGTACTGTAATGACATCGGCCGGACGTGATAATTCCACCAGAGATTTAATGGCACGAAATATTAATCGGTGTTCATGTCGATAAAAATCTTCGTCATTAATCAGATCGGCAATTCTATCCCAGGCACTGTTCTCCAGCATTAATCCACCTAATACGGATTGCTCTGCTTCCATTGAATGTGGAGGAACTGAAAGTTGTGATAGGTTTTCATTGGTTAATGTGATGTCATCCATTTTTTCTGCTAATTCCTTTTTGAGGTATTTTACCATTAAGCTAGAACTTCATTGCTACTAATGAAAAAATCGGATGTAACATAGCTACAGACAACGTAAATGTTTCTAAAATTTTGCTGATGTTTTAATGCAACTACGCATGATCATTCGTTAGTTGTTTTATATATATATAGGGAAAAGTAATTGCTTAGGCTAATTGGCTAAGAGATCCTGAAATAGCAAATCATGATTCTTCATTTGTGCCAGTGGAATTTTTTTGATGATGAGGGAAGGGTTCAATCCAATATTCTTGAAGTTTCCATTTAATAAATTTATTCCCATGTCTTTCAGATTATAACAATTCATTAAAATAATTTGGTCTAAACATACATTTAAAAACCAATTTTTGAAAAAGTTCTTGAGAGTTGATTATAAGCTCTTTACCAACCCTATCTTTTGCACGAACTTTTTATCATTTCTGGGTCTTAATTTATGGATACTCCTTAGACAGCATTTATTAAAACGTTATAGAGTATTTTTTTAATCAACCTTTTTTGGTTATTGTTAATCTGGCAAGCCTTCTATACTGTTTAACTTTTGATTATTAGATGCTTTCTGCTTTTCAATAAATACTACTTTTATAACGCCTTTTTCAGCTTCAAAATATGTTAGCCTCAAAATTTTCTATCAACCGGTTGTCAAAGAGTTAAAGGAGTTGGCATGCATGGAAAACTGTCAACTAGAAGTCATATAATATTCTGATGTATACCCCCTTTATATACATTTTTATCTCACGTCCTTCGATTTTTTTACACACCATAAAAAACATTACTCAATCTATCAGAATAATGTTTTAAGAATTTCACTGTTTCATGCAGGCATGCTCAAGGGATATCTTATACTCTCTTCTAAATTCATATTTTAGTGTTCAACTATATTTTTGAAGATCGGATTTATCTATCCTCCGTGCAAACATTAATAACTACTTTATTTTCTTTTTGTTTGTATCAAGATGTTCTACAACAACGCTTTGAAAATTATCTTTATCATCTTTTTTTTCATACTATAAACATTAATGTCTATTCCAGGTAACATGATAGGTATCTGCCATACTTTTAGCATGAACAATGAGCTATTATAATTTCTTCAGATAGTCGATTATTAACAGCGTATTCTTTTTCCTCCAGTATAAGGATTTTCATTTCTCAGAACTTCATTTACATTGATCTCTTTACAGTTATCTATCTGTATTTTATCAATATAGCCTTCTCCTATACCAATACCTCATCATTTGAACAATTGACAACTTTATTGTTGCCACTATGCTTACTGAGCATATTTCAAAAACTAATAAAATAGAGAAAATATTCTTCATAATACATGAAACACAGAATTGGGGAGAATTTAGCGATTGACATAGATGCAAAACATTCAAAATTGATCAATTTGTTAGAAAAAATAATTCTGAGATGATTGGTAAACTTTGAGGAGAAGTGATAAGCACAAGCACTTAGCAACTAAACCTAAAGATGACAGTTGAGCAAAAGATTTTGTTTTAAAAGACCTACAGATTTTAAGATTTAATTTTTATAAGCAAGAAATTTTTAGGCAAAAAACATGCAGAATTAAAGAAATTGAGACTAATAACGATGTACCTAATTTTAATAAATAAGTTTACTAAATCATTTCTCAATTCTTGAGCATATTTATAAGCTTTTTTAAGCTTGTGTGGTTTTTATCAGTTTATTGTAGAAATGGGTATTTCCCCTCAAATTATTTGCTCTTTTTTTATTATTATAAAAAGGAATGTCAGGATCGTTACATCTAATTGCCGTCAAATTTTTCAAAAACATATTCTTTATAAAATTGCTTTTTTGCCATACTACCTATTTTTATTATAAATTTTTATGTGCTATAAACAATCTTATTATTTATTGATGGTCTACACTGTATTACAATATTAAATAACATCATTATAGTTTTATTTATGTTAACTTTTTTCAGCCAGACATTTTTTGCTTGTTTTAAAATATAAAAATTTAACTCACCACTCTATTAGAAGGAATAACAATCATGGAACATAAATTACCAGAACTGCCTTATAGCTTAGATGCTCTTGCTCCACATATTTCTAAGGAGACTTTAGAATACCATTACGGTAAACATCATCAGACCTATATTACCAATATGAATAATCAGATTAAGGGTACTGAATTCGAAAACATGCCTTTAGAAGAGATTGTAAAAAAATCATCTGGTGGTCTCTTTAACAACGCAGCACAATCTTGGAATCATACTTTTTACTGGTTTGGTTTTGCACCCAATGGCGTTGCCTTAAATGAAACAGGAAGTTTAGCCAAAGCGATCGTTGCAAAATGGACAAGTTTTGATGCCTTCAAAGAAGCTTTTAATCAGGTTGCAGCAGGTACTTTTGGTTCTGGCTGGGCATGGCTAGTTAAAACTCCTAAAGGCGAATTAGATTTAGTCTCAACCAGTAATGCGGCTACACCGTTGACGAGCGAAAATATCCCATTGTTAACTTGTGATGTTTGGGAACATGCTTATTATATTGATTACCGCAATAGTCGCCCAAATTATTTAATTAATTTTTGGGAAATTGTTAATTGGGAAGAAGTTGAAAAGCGGTTTGCTGCTTAATTGTACAAATAGTCATAAAGAGAAGCAATATATGCCTAAAAAGCTGCTTTTTTCAAGCAGCTTTTTTTATTTTAGATTGAAGAAGACAGCAACCAATCTTTTAACAATTAATCAAGCTTAGTTTTGCGGCATTTGCCAGTAATTTTCGGCATTATGCTCTTGAACATACTTTTTGAATTCCGCAGATTGATAAGCTTTGACTATCGCTTGTGCCCATGGTTTTTGAGCATTTTCTGCCTTTACTGCCACCACTAATTCATAATCTGGAATAATATCTTCGTTCAATAGTGCTTTCTTGGGATCCACTTTAGCAGCATAAGCCCGGCTTCCCGGAATAACGGAGTAATCAAAATCATTTAATGTCCTTGGTATAAAACCCGCATCCATTTCGACGATATCTAATTGATGGGGATTGGTTTGAATATCGTTTTTAGATAAGATGCTTGATTGGTTTGTTGGATTTAAAGTAATCCACCCAGCTTTAGCCAATAAACGATATGCTCTTGCGGTATTTGAAGGATCATTTGGCACTGCGATTTTGCTTCCTTTCTTTACTGCTTGCAAATTAGTGTATTTGGCCGAATAGATGGCTGTGGGAACAGTTGGTATATGGGTTAGCGCTACCAAATCAGCTTTTTTATGTTGATTGAAATCTGTCATGTAGGCGGTGTGCTGATCAACATTTAGATCTATGTTTCCTTGCTGTAAGGCTACATCGGCTTGCAGCAAATCAGAAAAATCTATTTGCTTAATTTGATAACCCTGTTTTTCTAAAATGGGTTTCACTGCATCTAAAAACAGTTGGCTATAAGGCCCTGGGGAAGTTCCGATAATGATTTTATTTGGGCTATCATCTTTTTTATCACAAGCTATAATTAACATACATGTTAAGAGAAAAAGGATCAGCTTTTTATATAATTTCATGCTCCAACTCCTGTTTGAATAAGGTGGCTTTTGTTCTGGTTACGGAAGTTTTGTTCGAGGTATAAATAAGTCGTAATTTCAAATACCAATATAATGTGTTTTGAACAGAAAAGAATCTATTTGATTTCAAGTAAGTGTAAACAAATTCTAAGCAGCGGTTTAGATTTTATTCTTCTGAATTAAGAAAAAAATGTTATAAAAAAATATCTTTGAAATCGAGCTATTTTTTTAAATTCTTCATGGTTTTCGCTGAACCATTTGCCTTGTCTTTGCACTTTAAAATAGACAAAAACTAACGCGCTGAAAGTAATGATCATGATGACATCATCAAATCGCTGATAACCAAAATTTCTACCAGATCACCGATTCCCTCCATTTCCTGTACCTGACATAGCAGTATCCTCTATCCAACCAATCAGTAATGATTAACAATCTAGTTAAGATAAAAAGGATCAGTATTTTAAATATTTTTTTTGCTTCAGCTGCTGTTAATGTGGAGTGCCTTTTTGGTCTGGTTAAAGAAATTTTGTGATGTGTATAAATCAATCTTATTTTCAAATAACCATAAAATTTATTTTGAACGACACTAAATCTAGTTAAGATTAAGTAACTATCAACTAATCTCAGCAGCGGTTTAGATTTTTTTTTTTGCAGAAAAAAATGTTATAAAAAAACAGCTCTTGGATCGAGCTGTTTTTCTTTAATTTTTCTTGGTTTTCGCTGAAAGCCAGTTTCCCATTAACTGTATACTCTGAATTATTACAACTAAGGCAATAACAGAAACTATCATTATGAAATAATCATAGCGTGAATATCCGTAGTTGACGGCTAAATCGCCAAGCCCCCCTCCACCTACTGTCCCTGACATGGCAGTGGCATCAATTAATCCAATCAGTGCTGTAGTTAGAGCCAATACTAGTGAAGGCATAGTTTCAGGTAAAATAAAATAACGAATTATTTGAAAATTCGTTGCTCCCATGGATTGTGCAGCCTCAATAATACCAGTTGGAACACTCAACAAGCAATTTTCAATCAATCGGGCAATATAAGGGGCGACAAATATAATTAATGGAATAAACATTGCTTTTGTTCCAATTGAGGTATTAACAATTGGTCTAGCTATCGG
The DNA here is from genome assembly GCA_945267035.1 of uncultured Neisseriaceae bacterium. GTDB lineage: Bacteria > Pseudomonadota > Gammaproteobacteria > Burkholderiales > Neisseriaceae > Snodgrassella. The sequence goes on from CALYOS010000029.1 coordinate 15,826, forward strand.
TAAAACACAGATTAATAAAATAATAAAAGGCATCGATCGTATGATATTAATAATAAAATTTAATATTTTATACATTCTAGGCTTAGGCCAAATACCATTTTTACGTATTAAAATCAAAAATATGCCTAATATAATACCAAGTATAGATCCAAAAATAAATGATATACTTACCATCTTAAATGTATTTATCACTGCCATACCAAATTGTTCTTTGGTCAGCGAGGTTGTCAACCATTGATTCATGCCACACCTCTTTCAATATGAACACCTTTTTCTTGTAGAAATTTTACAGCTGTTTGAATTTGATCTTCAGGTCCATTCATTTGGATAAACATGCTACCTAATACCACACCACTGATTTCGCGCATATTGCCAAATAAGATATTGATTTCTACAAGCTGTTTTAAAATTAATTCATTCACCACTGGTTTTCTGGCAGAGTCACCTAAAAATTCAAGTCGATAGATATTGTCTTGTCTGGGCAAACTGGCCAGAACAGCTTCAGGAATTTGCGGGCTTAATACGGTGTTAACGAATTTTTTGGTGGTATCCTGCTGCGGTGCTGAAAAGATATCTAAAACAGAACCTTGTTCAATGATTTGCCCTTTTTCCATCACGGCAACTTTATTACAGATAGAAGCAATCACTTCCATTTCATGCGTCACCAGCAGAATAGTTATTTTACGTTCATCATTAATCTGTTTTAGTAATTTCAAAATTGATAATGTCGTTTGCGGATCAAGAGCTGAAGTGGCTTCATCACAAAGTAATATGGTCGGTTCTGTGATTAATGCCCGAGCGATACCCACACGTTGTTTTTGTCCACCAGACAACTGGCCAGGATAGCTGTCTTTTTTAGCGGATAAGTCTACATAAGACAACATGGCTTCAACACGCTTTTGTATTTCTGCACGGTTTATGCCTTGAAGGATTAGGGGAATAGCAACATTTTGTGCTACTGTTTTGGATTCCAGTAAGTTAAAGTGCTGGAAAATCATACCAATCTTTTTTTTATGTTGACGCTGTGCTGCTCTATCTAAGCTATTTACGTTCACGCCATCCACTTGTATGCTACCGGATGATGGTTTTTCTAACTGGTTAACCAGACGAATCAAACTACTTTTACCTGCTCCGCTCCAGCCAATTAAACCAAAGATATCTCCGGTATCAACGGTGAGATTGATGTCATTCAACGCATGGACATGCTGTTGATTTTTTATATAGGTTTTGTTTATATTTTTAAATAAGATCATATTCACTCGGATTATGGATGGTTCTTTTTATTTAAATGTTTTAAATAGGATTATTATGTCCTAAAGCTTGGAGGTATCATAGCTTAAAACATGTATTTATGTTGATAAAATTTGCTTTGACTTGAGGTTCAAATACAAATTTAAACTTTGACGTTCTTTTATAGCACGCATATGTGACTGTTAGTGACTAAATTTTTTCCAGTTAATTGAATAACATTGTTGCTCCTGCCAAGATTGGACGAAAGCATTGCTGCTTAACCATTGCCATTCTCGTTCTCGAGCTGTTTTGATTTTATCCTGCCATGTAGATGATGGCACGGCTGGATGACACATGATTATAGCCCCTTGAGCAGGTATCGCGCTTAACCACTGGTTCCATTTTAGTTCGAGTGTATCTATGTTAGCGTTAAAATCATACACTCCACCAAAAGCAGGGTTATAAGGTAGACCTTGTTTTTGTAGAAGGGTATCTAATCTTTTGCCACCTAAATGATAAATTAATTGTGCTTTCAGATCTGGTTGAATCGGTTTTGTGCTACGAATTCCAACACTTTTACCATAACGTTGCTCGGTAATGCGGATTAGTGCCTCCCGAATTTGTGGAAATTGATGAACGTGCTGGTGGCCATCAATAAATATGGGTTTTTTATTGATTACGTCCTCAAATTTATCTAGCTGTTGATTAATCTGATCGCTCAAATAGTTTTCTGGCAGCAGATGAAGATAAGAACTAAACAAAATTTTTTTTAAACTGGCTTTGGCTTGAAAACCGGTTAAATCCAGATGTAATCCGATGTCAATGTTTAGTTGGTGTAATTGGTTTACCGCATCTGCAGCAATTTTTCCCTGACTCATAAAACTGGTAGCTTGAATACGCTGCATTTGCGCAAGTAACACTACCGCTTCATTGACAGGTTCAGACAAACCCAAATCATCAACATTAATCATGACTGGCTTCATTAGCGTCCTTTATTCTGAATGCCCAAAACTTACCTAATAAAAAAGAAATGATGGTGACTAAAATAGTCACCAAAAACCATACCCACCAATAAGCCTGATCACCCAGCCATTTTAAAGCGTTGATAAATAATATCTGATTTAAGATGAATGCGGAAACTGAGCTGAAAAACCACCGCCATAAAGTATGCTGCCATTTATGTAAATGATGGCGGAATGTAAACTGGAAATGACCGATAAAGCTGATGATAAAAGCAATCAAGAAAGCTATCGGATTAGCCAACTGCGGTGTGAGTTTTAAGTTTTGTACTAACAATAGTAGGCTGATGAAATGGGTGGCCGCTGCCGCTGCACCGATGAGACAAAACCATAAACCCTGTTTGGAATAATGTTTCATTGAGGTTCGCTACTGTCCCATTCTTGATTAATGAGATAAAGTGGTCGTTGTTTCACCTCTTCATAAATGCGACCAATATATTCACCTATCAAACCCAGACAAATTAACTGCAAACCAGTTGAAAACATGATACCTGCAGCTAAAGTTGGCCAACCAGCTAAATCTTTACCAAAAATTAATGTGTCAAATACGATATATATACCATATATGATGGCAATCAAAGAGATGATCATTCCAATACGAGAAATCCAGCGCAATGGTCGTTGAGAAAAAGAAGTGATGCCAACTAATGCTAACTCAAATAAACTGATGTAATTGAATTTGCTTTTTCCAGCTTGTCTTATATCTGCTTGAAAGGGAATAAATAGGGTTGAAAAACCAACCCATGCGTACAATCCTTTCATGAATCGCTGCCGTTCTGGCAGTTGCAAGATGGCATCAACGACTTTCCTTCTCATCAGGCGAAAATCTCCCGCATTCGGAGTAAGATGGTATCGATGCGTATCTTGCATAAAACAGTAAAAGCTTTTTTTCAATAGACGAGCCAAAGTGCTTTCGTTGTCGCGAGATTCTTGAACTGCAGCGACAACATCTACGTTATTGCTCTCAATTGCGGTTAGCATTTGTGCCAGTATGGCGATAGGATGTTGACCATCTGCATCCATCATGCTGACTAACTCACCGCGTGACTCCGTCAAACCAGCAGTTAATGCAGCTTCTTTACCAAAATTACGTGAAAATTGAATAAGGCGCAATGTAGTATTGCTTGGTTTAAGCACCAGATTTTGCTGATAGGTCTCAACAATATTATCTTTACTACCATCATCAATCATAATAATTTCACTCTGCATTGCTAACTGTGCAGTAAAAGCCAATAATTGGGGTAAGAATTGCCCCACAGCTTTAGCGTCATTGTAGATAGGTAGAATAATACTCAATCCAATTTTTTGCGCGTTCATCAATACCATCTCTTACCCTAGAATTTCAGTGATTATAACTGGAATTTAACCAGAGATATTTTCTATGAATTTCTTAATAAGATAAAGTTAAAATATAGAAATTTAAGGTCATTGTAATTAGCTAAATGTTTTACAAATTACCATAAAGTTAGTTTTTATTGATCAGGCAATGGTTTGGAATATAGGCTTGCCAAACGATTTTTAACGGTTGCCGTTCTGGAAGCTTATTCCAGCCAATAACCCATTGCCCTTGTTTTACTGTTAGATTTTGATCTGCTGCCAAAGATTTAAGCCACGGTATATTGGGCTGTTCTCCCTCCAGCCATATGGCTAAAGTACCGTGCTGATGTAAACGTTGCTCACTCATCCAAGGAGAATAGACAGCTTTACCAGAGATCATGACGGAAGGAGAAAATTTGGAATAAGACGCAATCAACAAAACCGGCCAGTCTGACCCTGTAATACTATCCATTTGGCAAGAGGATAAGGATTGCCATTGTTGATCTGCTTCATGAGCCATCGCAGTTTGAGGCCAATCCATGCGGGATGGCTTATGCCGAATACGTGCACCAAAACTAATATATAAAATCATTAACAAAGTAACTATGGCGACCCAGATGGATATGCCTTTTAATAAAGAAGTATATTTTTGTTGGGACCAAAGTTGCTCTGGAATCATGGCGACAACAATTAAACCAGAAAGCCCCCACATCGGCATGCCCCACATATCTCGCAACCCCACTCCAAACACCAGTCCTACCAATACCAGCATTACGGTTGGAAATAATCCCATCCACAACAAATAGAACCAGTCGTTTTGACCCATTATTTTTTTATGTTGTTTGAAGCTTAACCGAGTTCGCGTACAAATTAGAATAATCAAAAGCGGTAAATGATTAATCAATTGGGTGGCAAGATACCCTAACGCTGCAAAATGTCCGTTTCGATTGGCATCTTCTGCTGAACGAGCTGAAGCATAAGTGATGGAAATCCAGTCATGCTGCATCAACCAGTATAAATTGGGAGAAAATATCGCTATAGCAATAATTAATGCCAGCCATGGTTTAAAACTAAGCCATATTCGACGATAATGCGTCAAAACTGAGAAAATCAATATACTGAGTAGCAGTACCGCTACTGTATATTTGATTAACATACCTATACCGGCTAATAAACCCAATACTAGCCAATACTGCAGCCGGTTATGTTTTATAGCCAGATAAAAAATATAGACCAACCCCAGCCATACTGGCATTTGAGCAATATTGTGATTAAATTCGAGTGATGGCCAAGTATAATAAAAGATAGCGAGCAAAAACAAAGCCCCAATAAAAGCCCTCTGGCGGCTCATTAGCTCGGTGCCAAATAAGTAAGCAATCCATAAACTTAGCACAATGGTGCATTGACTAAGAAAGTATGGACCGATGTGACCAAATACGTAATAAAAAGAATATAATACCCAACTTGAAAAAGGTGGATGTTTATAATAACCCCATTGCCATTCTCGCCCCCAATATATACCTTCTGGTACATCCAATGGATAGCTGGTTGAAAGGATAAACGGTGCAACTATCCAAATAACAAAATATAAAATTAACCACGCGGGCAATCTGATTGAAAACGGTTTGGATGACATATCAAACTATCTGTAGGCACAATTGGCTGAATTATAATAGTCAGGTTGGTAATCCACAAATAATGTAAGAATTAACCCTCACACATAAATTTAAATTTGATATGAATACTTGAAAAGCACTATTCAAGCTGAAATAAAATTTGAATGAGCTTGGGGGTTATCACCAGAGTAAAATTTAAATCTATTTAGGCTACACTAAATTTTGTCGTGATTTTATGTGGCCAAACTAATTCTAATTCATCACCTGATTGAATTGCAGCCACACCAGCTGGTGTACCCGTATAAATAATATCGCCTACCTGTAAGCCATATATAGTTGATAAATAACTAACGATATAAGCGCAAGAAAATATCATATCCTGAGTATTGCCTTGTTGGCGCTTCTGACCATTGACGTTAAGGTAAAACGTTTCAGCATTAATATTTTCGACAGCTTGTGAACCAATAAAATGTGATAAGCAAGCAGAAGTCGGAAAACCCTTAGCCTTAGTCCATGGTAAACCTTTCGCTTTGAGCTGAGTTTGTACATCACGAGCGGTTAAATCTAAACCAATTGCATAACCTCCCACATAGTTTAATGCCTCTTCCTGCGAAACATTAGCAGCATCCTTGCCAATATACATCACTATTTCACATTCATGATGAATATCCTGACTAAATGAGGGCAATTGAATTTGTTCCCCCGGTTGAATCAATGCTGATGTGGGCTTGAGAAACACCACTGGCTCACCGGGCTTAGCATTATTCAATTCTTTAATATGTTCAGAATAATTGCGCCCTATACAAAAAATATTTCCCAGCAAAACTTCTTGTCCAGCTACATTAATTTTTTTCATCATCTTGGCCTATTGTTAGCTTAAAGTAGGATACCCAAACCATATATGGTCTATATCATGATCATATCGTAAACCTGAATATATTTTGCTGCAAAACCCGAAAATGATCTGAATCCGGATTTGGCAAACAACTTCATGGTGACTATACAGCTTTGGCGGTTTAACTCAGACTTAATTCTTACCCCTTAACCTTATTTAGATCATGATCAATGGTAAGATAACATCAATCATGCATCATTACGGCACGCATCTACGCCTTCTTGTACAGAACTAACCCCAATAATGGTCAGATTAGGAAAATCGGTGGTCTTTTTCGGACAATTTGCTAAAGGAATAATGGCGTGAGTAAAGCCTAATTTTTCCGCTTCGCGCAAACGCTCCTGCCCACGCGGTACCGGACGAATCTCCCCAGACAGGCCGACTTCACCAAAGACAATCATTTTTTCGGGCAGTGGTCGATTACGATAGCTAGAAAGCATAGCCAATATTACCGCTAAGTCTGCAGCTGGCTCACTAATTTTTACCCCGCCAACAGCATTTAGAAACACATCCTGATCATAACAGGCAATGCCAGCATGTCGATTCAACACTGCCAAAAGCATAGATAAACGCTCCTGCGCAAGTCCGACAGTGAGACGCTTAGGCGCAAACCCGTGAGCATCATCAACCAATGCCTGAATTTCTACCAATAAAGGTCGCGAACCCTCTTGTGTTACTAAAACACAAGATCCCGGAACATCATCTCGATAACTGGATAAAAATAAGGCTGAAGGATTAGATACGCCCTTCAAACCTTTTTCAGTCATGGCAAATACGCCCAATTCATTGGCTGCACCAAATCGATTTTTCATGGTGCGTATCATGCGATAATTTGAGTGGGTCTCACCTTCAAAATACAGCACCGTATCAACCATATGCTCCAGCACTCGTGGACCAGCAATGGCACCGTCTTTAGTAACATGCCCTACCAACAGCATAGAGATACCGTGATGTTTGGCTAACCGGGTTAACTGAGCCGCACACTCCCTTACCTGCGAAACCGACCCTGGCGCAGAAGTGATGTTTTCCGAATACATCGTTTGAATAGAATCAATCACCACGACATCGGGTTTTTGCTGCAAAATGGCCGCTGCAATAGCTTCAACTCGTATTTCAGCCAACAAATGTACACCATCTGCGTTGACACCAAGTCGCTGGGCGCGTAATGCCACCTGCTGCGCAGATTCTTCACCTGACACGTATAGCACTGAAGCACGTTCGGTCATCAAGGCAATCGTTTGCAAAAGTAAAGTCGATTTACCAATACCGGGATCACCACCCAATAAGATGACTGCACCTTCCACCAGACCACCACCAAGCACCCGATCCAGCTCAGTCATTCCAGTAGCATTACGATGTACCTCCACCGCACTGACATCAGCCAGAAGTTGAACTGGTGAAGGCGAGGCTGCCCATGATTGAAAACGACTGTTTGCTGCCGTTGAAGCAACAATTGCCGTTTCAGATAAAGTATTCCATTCTCCGCAATGCGGGCAACGTCCTTGCCATTTAGACGACACGCCGCCGCAAGCATCACATAAAAATTGAGTTTTTTGTTTAGCCATAACTTTTCCAGTTGAAGTAAGTATTTTATCAAAATTTCACCACAAAAACCTGTAACCCTATCAATCAGCATTGAACAATGCATGTAGCAACAAAGGTTTACAATGGCATATTAATTCAATAAAATAAGGTAAACTTTTATTATTCTTTATCAAATGAGTATCAAAAACTGGCCCCAACATGACCGCCCCAGAGAAAAACTGATCAAATATGGTGCTTCCGCCTTAAGTGATACCGAACTTTTAGCGATTTTGTTACGCACGGGAACACAAGGCATGACAGCGGTGGATTTGGCACGCTATTTAATCGAAAAAATGGGAAGTTTAAGAGCACTGCTCAATGCCGATTTCAAAGAACTTAGCCAATATAAAGGGATGGGTATCGCCAGTTATGCCCAGTTCGCCGTAATCCGCGAAATCAGTCAACGCATGCTGGAAGAAGAAATTCGTCGTCAGCCGATATTTACCCAACCGGCTGCTGTCGCGGAATATCTTCGCTTGTACTTCAACCATGAAGAGGTAGAAGTGTGTATAGCCTTATTGCTCAATCAAAGCAACGAATTATTACATACCATAGAACTGGCACGTGGCACGATCAATGAAACCAAAGTTTATACCCGTGAAATAGCCAAAACCGCGCTAAAGTACCATGCCGTATCCATCATTCTAGCGCACAATCACCCTGGGCGCTCATCCAAACCATCCAGTACAGATATCAAATTTACCCAACAGCTCAAAACTGCTTTAAACCTACTGGATATTAGACTTCTGGATCATTTTATTGTCACAACTGACAGTACCACTTCCATGGCTGATTTGAACTTAATATAAATTAAGGCATAATTTTTTGCATTCAGCGCATAGAAAACTGGATAAAAAACCAGTTGACCATTACAATACATAGTTTGGTGTTTAGATTATACAAATCTTACGGAGTATCCCATGATCGAATTTGCCCATGCTGCTAATTCTGCTGCATCACCTAACGGACTGATGAATTTTTTACCGTTTGTGTTGATTATCGTTTTGTTTTATTTCATGATGATTCGTCCTCAACAAGCAAAACATAAAAAACATTTACAGATGATCGCTGAGCTTAAAAAAGGTGATAAAGTAATCACTATAGCTGGCATTATCGGCAAAATCACCAAAGTCAATGAAAAGCATTTCACACTGGAAATTGCGCCTAACGTCGAAGTTGATTTTGAACGTAGTGCCATTAGCGCTAAAGTTACTGATTAATTAATCACTTAACTGCCGCAACGTTTCGTTGCGGCGTTTGTTTATTCAATATTTAAATAACTAGTCTGCAAATAAGGCAGCAAATATGAACCGATATCCTTTATGGAAATATCTGCTTATCGTTGTCACCGTAATATTGGGATTCTTATATACTATTCCCAATCTTTTCGGTGAAATACCTGCAGTTCAAATTTCCACTAATCGTCAAGCCATCAGCATAGATGAGCAAACAGAAAAAACCGTTAACGATGCCTTAGCAGTCGCACATATTCAACACAACGGCATGTTTATAGCTGACGGTAGCCTTAAAGTACGTTTTAACGATACCGAAACCCAACTTAAAGCACGTGATGCCATCGCTGCTCAGTTTGGCGAAGGCTATATTGTAGCCTTAAATCTTTTAGCCAATACACCGGCTTGGATGGAAAAAATTCATGCCAAACCTATGTTTTTAGGTCTTGATTTACGTGGCGGTGTGCATTTCACCATGCAAGTTGACATGCAGTCTGCTGTAGACAAAACTCTGGATAGTTATAGTGGTGATATTCGTCGCCAATTGCGTAAACTCAATATACGTACAGGCGAAATTATTAAAAAAGATCAAACCTTAATCGTTCCTTTTTTAGCTGCAGAAGATGCCAAAACAGCTTTTCCTCAGCTCAAAAAATATCTGAATGATGCGACCTTGTCTCAAAATGATACTCGTTTGGTAGTGAGCTTAAGTGAAGCAGTTTTAAACCGCATTCGCACTGACGCCGTAAAACAAAACATCAACACCTTACATAACCGGGTAAACGAACTGGGCGTAGCTGAACCAGTTATTCAACAGGCAGGTCCAGATCGCATCGTAGTACAGCTACCGGGGGTTCAGGACACCGCAAAAGCCAAAGACATTATTGGTCGTACCGCTACACTTCAAGTACGCATGGTAAGTGACGATAGCAACCTCTACCAGCAAGCGATACAAGGTAATGTTCCCGCTGGCTATGAATTACTTCCATCCGCCGGCAATGGTCCGCCAACACTGGTTAACAAACAAGTAGAATTAACCGGTGATAATATCAACGATGCACAAGCCAGCTTCAACGACCGTGGGCAGCCTGGTGTAAGCGTGAATTTTGATAGCACTGGTGCAAGTATATTTGCAGATCTGACCCGCAATAACGTTGGTAAACGCATGGCGATGGTTTTAATCGATCAAGGTAAATCAGAAGTCATCACGGCGCCGGTGATTAATGAAGCCATACCTGGCGGAAAAACCATTATTTCCGGTAACATGAGTATTGCTGAAGCCAATGATACATCTTTATTATTGCGTGCCGGCTCATTAGCTGCGCCGATGAAAATCATAGAAGAACGCACCATCGGTCCTTCTTTAGGTAAAGAAAACATCAGCAAAGGCTTCCACTCCACACTATGGGGCTTTGTCATCGTTGGCGTATTCATGATGATTTATTATCGCCTCTTTGGCTTATTTTCCGTACTCGCCTTATCATGCAACTTGTTATTCCTGATTGCCATCTTATCAGCAATGCAAGCCACCTTAACCCTGCCTGGTATCGCCGCAATAGCGTTAACCTTAGGTATGGCGATAGATTCGAATGTATTAATTAATGAACGCATTCGTGAAGAACTGCGACATGGCAACACCCCGCAAATGTCAATCAATGCCGGCTATGATCATGCTTGGCATACCATCGTCGACTCCAATATCACTTCTCTGATTGCGGGATTGGCATTGCTGATCTTCGGATCTGGTCCGATTCGTGGCTTCGCCGTGGTGCATTGTTTAGGCATCATCACCTCAATGTATTCTTCAGTAGTGGTGACTCGCGCTATCGTCAATCTGTGGTATGGCAGAAAACGTAAACTTAAATCACTGTCGATCGGACACATCTGGATTGCAGATGACAACAACGCTCGAAACAGCAAGGCTTAAAATATGGAATTTTTCAAGATAAAACGCGATATTCCGTTCATGAGTTACGGCAAGCTTACAACGGCGATATCACTGATAACCTTTATTCTTGCCGTGTTTTTTCTGGTGACTCGCGGACTGAATTTTTCGGTTGAATTTACCGGCGGCACCGTAATGGAAGTTGAATTCAAGCAAAGTGCGGATCTGAACTTAATCCGCAACGAGCTAGATGAACTTAAACTGGGCGAAATACAGGTACAAGCATTAGGCACCAACAAACAAGTCATGATTCGCTTACCTAACAAAGCCAACGTCACTTCAGCACAATTATCCAATCAAGTTATGGATGTGCTGAAAAAACATCAGCAAGGCGTCATCCTGCGACAGGTAGAGTTTATTGGACCACAGGTTGGAGAAGAGTTGGTTACCCATGGCTTATTGGCTTTAGGCATGGTAATCATTGGCATCATCATCTACCTATCCATGCGCTTCGAATGGCGCTTCGCCGTATCAGCTATCATCGCCAATATGCATGACGTTGTGATTATTCTAGGGTGTTTCGCTTTTTTTCATTGGGAATTTTCTCTAACCGTGCTGGCAGGTATTTTGGCCGTACTGGGATATTCTGTAAACGAATCTGTCGTGGTGTTTGACCGAATCCGAGAGAATTTCCACAAGCCACAGATGCGTGGGCAAAGCGTACCTGCCATCATAGATAATGCCATTACCGCAACCATGAGCCGTACCATCATTACCCACGGATCAACCGAAGCCATGGTTATATCCATGCTGATCTTTGGCGGCGCAGCATTACATGGTTTTGCCATGGCATTGACCATTGGTATCGTATTTGGTATCTATTCCTCTGTGCTAGTCGCTAGCCCACTGTTAATCATGTTTGGTTTGAATCGTCAAAATCTGGTTAAACCACAAAAGAAAAAAGAAGAAGCAGTAGTATAAAGCTGATAATCAACCACAAACAAACAGCCTCTAACATGAGGCTGTTTTTGTGCTTACAAATTATAAAACTCTGAAAAACAAAACTAGAAAATCTTGAACATTAATCTGTGACCGATAAATGCACAATCATAACTTAATGTAATTCTCTCTCGTCTTTCCAGCCTTTATCCGTTAACACCAATACCGTTGAGCGTCGCTGAGGCTCATTTAAAGATTTCCACCAATTTTCATCAGTTGCTTTAAGTAATTTTTCCGCCCATTTTTCTGGTACCAATTTCGCTTCATAAACTACTTTAGAAACAGTGACACCATTAGCAGGAGTTGGTTCAGTAAATAAAACAACCTTTTCTACCTTTTGAGTGCCAAGACACAATAATGGATTTTGGGGTGACGATATAATCTTATCTTTGGCTTTGTCTGACAAACGATACACCGCTACAGGTACGCTTTTACCATTCTGCAGCACAAAATCTTCATCTTTAGCTTGGTCGTATATTTCCGCATCTTTCAAAATGTCCATTTGATTCAAGGCAGTTTTATTAACACGATCGCCACTGGAATTTTTCAAAGTAATGCGGATTTCCTGAGCGCCAACAGAAGGATTGTTTTTAGATCCATTTTCAACATTATCTAACACTAAATTGACCGGCAAACAAACATGATCATTTTTTCCGAATTCATTAATGGCTTCGGAAAAGTTAGATGGATTGGCTTCCTGCTTGCCACCACAACCCACTAACATCAAGCTAATAACAAGCACGCTCATCTTTCTCATATTTGCCTCTTTCTACTCTGATAAAATTTAGCCTAAGCAAAGGATACAATTAATACAAAATATTAGCAAATAGGCTTATTTTTCCTGCCAGGTAACTTTTTTAAATTGTGATAAAAACGACATAATATTAGTTTTGTCTGACTTAACCGGTATAATAGTTAATTATTTCACCTACAGCATATTACTATGTCCATCAAAATATATGGTATCAGCCAATGCAATACTGTCAAAAAAGCCCGTCAATGGCTTGATGAGAACCATATTGTTGCTGAGTTTATCGACTTCAAAAAACAACCTCCAACCCAAAATGATATTGAATTTTGGCTTACTCAGATTCCAAAAGAGGTACTGATTAATCGTAGAGGGACTACTTGGCGAAAACTTTCATCCGAAGAACAGCAAGCTGCTTTAGTCAGTGATCAGACAGCTATTGATTTAATGCTGGCACAGCCATCTATCATTAAACGGCCAGTATTGATTCACAACAATAAAATTACTATAGGCTTTGATCCCCAACGTTATACTGAAATTTTTGGTCTTTAATCTGCACAAACAAATATGAACACGACTATTTTTATTTCTGATTTACACCTTTCAGAGCATACCCCCCAGCTCAATCAATTATTCCAACGTTGCTTAAATCAATGGCAAGGAAACATAGATGCTTTGTATATATTAGGCGATTTTTTCGATGTTTGGATAGGCGATGATGACGATAGCGACTTTATTCGCAACATCAAATCACAATTAAAACAATTTACCTCGTCTACGCCGGTCTATTTTATGCACGGTAATCGCGATTTTTTATTGGGAAAACAATTTGCAGCCGAAACCGGTATTGATCTTATTGAAGCCCCTCAGTTAACACAGCTATACGGGCAGGATTATCTACTGGTTCATGGAGACGAATTGTGTACCAATGACTTAGCTTATCAGCAATTCAGAATGCAAACCAGAAATCCCTTATGGCAAATGGCAGTTTTGAATAAGCCGCTGGCAGAACGGCGTATGTTAGCCGGACAAATTCGTCAGATGAGCGAAACGCGCAAAAACAGTGAAGGGAAAAGTGAGATTTCAGATGCCAGCGAGAATGGCATTGAGACCCTAATGTCCAGTCAAAATCAAGAACACTTACCTACTCTCATTCATGGTCACACTCACCGCCCCGCCGTTCATGAGCATCTTTGCCATGGCGTGCCCTTCAAGCGGTATGTTATCCAAGATTGGGCCGATGATAAAGGTGGTTACCTGGCAGTAGACGAAACGGGTGTCCATGTACATGAATTAAAACTATAATTTTATAAGCTTGCACCAAATAAGTTATAAATTTTATTTATAACTTATTTTTTTGCATTTGCGTTAAACAACTTCAAATTGTGTCTTTAAACCCTGAACATTCAATGATTCATAAACTTCAAAATTTATTTTAAAATTCAAGTAATCCCTTAAAAATCCATTAATGCGCAGGCAAAAAATGAAAATAATTTAAGGTACAAGTTAATTTTAAATTAGCTTGAGCTGCATAAAAAAAATTAAATCAATAAAAATCTTTGAACTTCTACCTGAAACCCTCATTTTGCTAAGCAAAGCCAAAATTACTCCAAAATATGAAGATTCATTTTTTTTTGACAGTCACATGCACCTATCTTCAAGACGGGAACCAGCATAAGAAAATTTATTCAATGTTAAATTTGA
>CALYOS010000030.1 GCA_945267035.1 uncultured Neisseriaceae bacterium
GTCCACCAATTGATGATCATACCCAGCGTGATTTAGGTATTTTCAAAATTGAGCCTACTAAAGAGGGATATCATTTAATTAAATCACCATTATCTAACTCTAATCCATAAATGCATTCGTGCTTACTAACCAATTAGCCAGCACCATCTTTTATTAGTTCATGGTGAATTTTTCCCTTTATGCTGATTAGCCATCGCTTGATTAAGCGACAACATAAAACAATGTATCGTGTATTTCATTTTGGTCATCAATAGGTGTAGCCAGTTTTTTAATTGTGCTTTAACTGATGATAAACATTTTAGCTTTTTGATCGAGCTATTTTAAATAATGATCTAAACCGCTAATTTAAGCGAGCAGACTTCGCTCAATATATAGATAATAAAAGGAATTTATATAATATTTGACTTAGACCCATCGTACATCTAGTACAATATAACTTGATAATTCTAGACAATACTAACTCGCTCAGAGCAACCAAAATGAAAAAAATTTTCTTAGCATTATTTCTTTTGCCAATCATTTGTTTCGCCCAAGACCACGTCAGTGAATTCTGGAAGATTGATAAATGGCTTACTGATGAAGTGATCAATGCGCAAACTCAGGAGCTATATCTGATAGACCCTCTAACAAACCCAGAGGAAATGAGTCAAAATAGCGGAAACACTCTTACCTTCCGTACAAATGGTACGTTTGTTTCAGAGCACTTCGCATATATTGCAGTTGATTGTTATCCTTCTTCAAAAGGCAGATTTAAAAAAATTGATGATAACCATATCCATCTACGCATTAGTTTGTATAAGCAAATGAGTCCATTAAAAGGATGTGAAAAAATCCGTGATGTTACTAAGCGTGATTTAGGTATTTTCAAAATTGAGCCTACTAAGGAGGGATATCGTTTGATTAAATCACCACTATCTAGTTCTAATCCATAACTGCATTCGTGCTTACTACCCAATTAGCCAGCACCATCTTTTATTAGTTCATGGTGAATTTTTCCCTTTATGCTGATTAGCCATCGCTTGATTAAGCGACAACATAAAACAATGTATCGTGTATTTCATTTTGGTCATCAATAGGTGTAGCCAGTTTTTTAATTGTGCTTTAACTGATGATAAACATTTTAGCTTTTTGATCGAGCTATTTTAAATAATGATCTAAACCGCTAATTTAAGCGAGCAGACTTCGCTCAATATATAGATAATAAAAGGAATTTATATAATATTTGACTTAGACCCATCGTACATCTAGTACAATATAACTTGATAATTCCAGACAATACTAACTCGCTCAGAGCAACTAAAATGAAAAAAATTTTCTTAGCATTATTTCTTTTGCCAATCATTTGTTTCGCCCAAGACCACGTCAGTGAATTCTGGAAGATTGATAAATGGCATACTGATAAAGTGATCAATGCGCAATCAACGGAATTTTATTTGACGCATCTAGAAGACTGGGAAAAAAACACTATATATGGAAACTCCATTATCTTCCAAAAAGATGGAACCTTTGTTTCAAAGTACAAATCAGATTGTGGATTTGAAGGCTGTTTTCCTTCTTCTAAAGGCATTTTTAAAAGAATTGATGATAACCATATCCATCTAGGCATTGATTGGTTTAAACAACATGGACTAAGAAGAGACTGCACCAAAATTGATGATCATACCCAGCGTGATTTAGGTATTTTCAAAATTGAGCCGGTGCCAAATGGATACAAGTTAATTAAATTAAAGCACAATCAATAATCGCTAAATTTACGGTACCAAATTTAGACATAAAATAGTTATAATGAAGCAAAATTATATGTCATTAAGCTTTTAAGTAGGTTTGGGCGCGGCTGAAAATACCTGTGTCCATAGCTCTTTTCCGGTTTCATAATGAGCCAGCAATTGAGCATCAACCACGGTACTCACCTCATCGCGTAAACGAGTATTGTGTTGCTGCTGACGATAAAAGCGGTAGGCGATTCTACTATTTTCTGCCAGTTCGATATCAAGCAACCCCAATTCAGCAGCAATGCTTAATAGAGCGATGTTGCCATAATTTTGTAATAACTGCGCATCGCGATGTGCATGGGCCAAAATCAAATACTGCACCACAAATTCAATATCCACTACTCCCCCGCGTGCATATTTCACATTTTCCAGCACAGGAGGATGAGTAGTAAACATTTTTTCGCGCATATTAATAATGTCGGCTTTTAACTGGGTTTGATCACGTTGCCGACACAAAATCTCTTGCCTGATGGCATCAAAACGTCTGCCCACAATTTGATCTCCAGCAATAAATCGTGCCCGCGTTAATGCCTGATGTTCCCAAGTCCAGGCATTTTCTCGTTCATAGCGTTCGAAAGCCTGCATATGGGTCACGGTAAAGCCTGAATCACCATTTGGACGTAAACGTAGATCAATCTCATATAATGTTCCAGCACCGGTAGCGACTGTTAGCCAGGTGGTGAGGCGTCGTGCCAGGCGAGTATAAATATCCACTGCATCTGCATCGTCGTCATCAAACAGGTAAACTAAGTCGAGATCAGAGGTATAACCCAGTTCTTTTCCGCCTAATTTGCCATAGGCAATCACGGCAAAACGAGGTTTTTCCCGATGACGTCGTGGCAATTCCTGCCATACTCTCGCTAGTGCCGAACTGATGATTAAATCAGCCAGAGCAGAGAGTTGATCAGACAAAGCCTCTACGGTCCATAATCCTCCCAAATCTTGTACTGCCAGCCGAAATGTATGTGCATGCTGAAAGCGTCTGAGCACATCCATCTGAGCCTCTACATCACCTTGACAATCATCCAATGAGCGATTTAGTTCCTGAGCAAATTGTGTCCAATCGGTATCAATTTGCATTAATTGATTATTCAGCAACTCATCCAATAGAATGGGATGCTGTTGCAAATAACGAGCTACCCAACTGCTCTGACTCATCAATGAAGCCAATTTACCCAATGCCTCAGAATGCTCATGTAAAAATGCCAGATACGAACTGCGACGACCAATCGCTTCAATAAAATCCAGTAAACGGGCCAAGGTTACATCTGCATGCTTACAGCGACTGGCTGCAATCAGTAATGAAGGAATCATTTGATCAAAACGCTGCTGCGCATCGGCAGTTAATTGCCGGTATTGGCTGCTATGACGCAGCTGATGCAAACGTTTCAGTGCTGTATCTGCATTAAATCCATATGTCTTGAGCAAAGATTCTTTTTCTTCATCCGCTTCTTCATCTTGCCAGATTCTAAGCATATCGACATTTTCCGGTTGTTTTTTTTCTTCGGGATCGGAAAAAATCGCTTCAAACAGCTCATGTACTCTGTTTCTGTGCATATTCAGTGCAGATAGAAAATCAGCATAATGTTCATAACCCATGCTTCGCGCCAAAAGCAATTGCTGCTCAGGATTTAATGGTAACATTTGTGTCTGCTGATCATCCCAATACTGCAAGCGATGCTCGGTATCACGTAAAAATAAATACGCTTGCAATAGCTGGTCAACCTGTTGCTGTTCAAGCATATTTTGTTTAACCAGCTCATGCAGTGTTTCTTGAGTTCCTTTTAATTGCAGGCTACGTATTTGACCACCACGAATTAACTGAAAAATCTGCGCTACGAACTCTACTTCACGGATACCGCCGGCTCCCAGCTTAATATTGTCGGCCATGCCTTTGCGTTTCACTTCATGCTGAATCTGTTGATGCAGGCTGCGCATGCCATTATAGGCATTGAAATCTAGATATTTACGAAAGACAAATGGCCGCACCAGTTCGGCAATACCATTAGCATGGGGGGTTACCACTCGAGCTTTGGTCCAAGCATAACGCTCCCATTCCCGCCCTTGTTGTATTAAGTATTGCTCAAGTGCGGTCTCATTTAACACCAATGGTCCGGCATCGCCGTCAGGCCGCAGACGCATATCCACGCGAAATACCTGCCCATCCCCAGTGATATTATTCAATAAGGCAATGATTTTCTGACCGACTTTGGTAAAAAATTCCTGATTGCTTTTTTGCCGTTTGCCATGAGTATCGCCAGCTTCGGGGTAAATAAAAATCAGATCAATATCAGAAGACACATTCAGTTCATACCCACCCATTTTACCCATACCCACAACACTAAGACGTTGAGGTTTATTACTCGTCCGTCCTATTGGTTCTCCATACAGCGCAGCATAATATTGATGTGCATATTGTTCGGCGGTATTAATGGCAAAATCGGCAAAATGCGTAATTGTGCTGGTTACTTCATTCAGATCACTGATACGCAGGAGATCACGGGTGACAATATGTGCCATGACATAGCGTCGCAAAATTCGTAGCTGGCGTGATAATTCTTCTTCATTTGCCGATTCTTGCAATGACTGCCAGTTTGCAAACGCTGTAAAATCTTCAGGTTGCAGTTTTTTTGCTAGCCAGCTTAAAAAGCGTTCATCATCTAGCTGATGATGATCAAGCAGTCGTGCAAGATAACGCGAATATGGGCGGGCTGAGGTGAGCATTTGTGCAGGAGTCATGATCTGAGCGCTATAGAATGTATTTGTTATGCCATCATACCGACATCGTTCTGGTCAGTGAAAGAAAAATTTTTACTCTTTGAACCTAGCTTATTTTTTAGGGTACGAAAACAAAAAGGAATATTCGTACACAAACGAATATTCCTTAATAACATTGGAATTTATGTTGAGCAGTTAATGATGATGGTCATGAGCACCATGAACATGACCATGCTCTATTTCTTCTTCAGTAGCAGGGCGAATATCTTTAACTGTGGCTTTAAAGCGGATACGTTGACCAGCCAAAGGATGATTCGCATCCACGACAGCTTTACCATCAGCAATATCAGTAATGCGATAAACCAATACATCCCCAGTTTCAGGATCATCAGCTTCAAACATCATACCCAGTTCCACATCAACTGGAAAAACGTCCAGTGGTTCGATGCGGATTAGGTCTTCTTCCTGATCACCGAAGGCATCATCCGGTTCCAGCGTAACATCAACAACTTCACCTATTTCTTTATCATGTAGCTGTTCTTCAACCAAAGGAAAAATGCCGTCATAACCGCCATGCAAATAGCTGATGGGTTCTTCAGTTTTGTCAATTAACTGATTATCAGCATCATACATTTCATAATCCAACGTCACGACAGAGTTTTTGGCAATCTTCATATAATTCTTTCTATCTTCAATAAGCTGCAATAGCAGCACATAACTATAGTTTACCACGGAAACCAGACCGATACATGTTCGCTCCGCGTCAATATGACTTAAGACTGTTTTTCATTCAGTCTGGCCATCATACTAGCTAAAATACTTTTACCTTCTGCCTGGCTAACGATAGGCTCACTGTTTTTCCGCCCAAGCAGACGAATATCTTCTGCTGGCATTTCTTCAATAAAACGACTCGGTTCGTGAAACTCCCATGAACCCGCACGTTTGCGCTTATGACAATGGGTCAGCGTCAACATTTGTCGTGCACGAGTGATGCCCACATACATGAGCCGTCGTTCTTCATCAATATTATCTTCCTGCACACTGTCTGCGTGCGGAAAAACCCCTTCTTCGCAGCCAACCAGAAAGACATAGGGATACTCCAAGCCCTTAGATGCATGTAACGTCGACATCGTGACCATGTCTGCTTCTTCATCTTCTTTGCCTTCAAGTAAAGTCATCAGAGCAATCGTCTGGGCAATTTCCACGATATTTTTACCGTCTTCAGACCCTTTTTTCCCTATCCAGCCCATAAGATCCTGCACATTTCGCCACTTTATTTCGCCTGCGCGTCCCTCTTCTACCATCAATAGATGTTTTTCGTATTTGATATCTTTTAATAAATCCTGTAACAAAATGCCGGCATCATCGTGTTGCGCCCGACGCTGATAATCGTTGAGCAATGCCATAAATTGTTGTAAGGATTCGCGACTTTTACCTGAGAGTTCAGCTATGGCATCCATACTTGAGGCCGCAGTAAATAAACTACATTGGGCAACTTTGGCATAGTTATTGAGTTTGGCTAATGTGGTTTCACCCACTCCTCGCCGTGGCGTAGTCACTGCACGCAAAAATGCCGGATCATCATCTGGATTGGCCAAAAGACGAATATAGGCGAGCACATCTTTAATTTCAGCCTTATCAAAAAAACTTTGCCCACCTGAAAGTTTGTACGGGATACGCCGACTGCGCAAAGCTTCCTCAAATACTCTAGCCTGATGATTGCCGCGATAAAGAATGGCAAAGTCGCGGTATTTTACCGTCTCACCCCCAACCAGCTTTTGATGAGCAATACGGCTGACTACCACATCGGCCTCGTGTTCTTCATTATTGCAAGCAATAACGTCGATCATTTCTCCCAATCCGTATTCACTCCATAATGTTTTGGGGAATAATTTGGGATTATTGGCAATAACCTGATTGGCAACACGTAGAATTCTGGCCGAAGATCGATAATTCTGTTCCAGCTTAATAATATTCAGATTCGGATAGTCCTGCTGCAATAAGCGCAGATTTTCCATATTGGCACCGCGCCAAGCATAGATACTTTGATCGTCATCCCCCACCGCGGTAAACTTCCCTTCATCGCCAGTCAATAACCGCATCATGGCGTATTGACAGGTATTGGTATCCTGACATTCATCTACCAATAAATAACGCAGACGCAGTTGCCACTTATAACGAATATCAGCTTGCTGCTGCAACAGAATAACGGGTATACGGATGAGATCATCAAAATCCACTGCCTGATAGCTGATCAGCGTATCCTGATAAGAAGCATAAAGCTGACCTATCTGGCGAGTCCATGGGTCTTCTGCCTGGGCTATCACCATTTCTGGAGTCAACAAATCGTTTTTCCATAGGGAAATCTGGTGCTGCGCTTTAAACACCATTTCTCGTCCAGAACTCCCGAGCAATTCTCCCACAATCTTACCAGCATCAGCACTGTCAAGAATAGAAAACTGCTTTTTATAACCGGCAGCCGCCGCTTCCTCTCGTAATAAGCGCATGCCGAGCGAATGGAAAGTGCAGACGGTCAAACCTCGAGTTTGCGGTTTAGTCAATAAATGCCCAACTCGTTCCTGCATTTCCCGCGCTGCTTTGTTGGTAAAAGTGATGGCAGCAATTTGATGGGGCGGGTAATGTGCTTGAGTAATCAAATAGGCAATTTTTTCTGTGATTACCCGTGTTTTTCCACTTCCGGCACCAGCCAGCACCAGTAACGGACCATCAAGATAATGGATGGCAGCATGCTGTTGCGGATTCAGGTTCAGCATAGGTTAAACAGTGAAATCGAATAAGGAAGGTTTGCTCGTGCCATTAAAGTTGCCAGTCAATCGGGTTGAGCCCTTGAGCCTGCAAATATGCATTGGCTTTGGAGAAATGTTTACAGCCAAAAAAGCCTCGATAGGCCGACAAGGGAGAAGGGTGTGATGCTGTTAAAACCAGATGCTTGCGTCGATCGATCATGGCACCTTTTTTCTGTGCATGACTACCCCAAAGCATAAATACCACATTTTCCCGTCCTTCATTGAGCGCTGCTATCACTCGATCGGTAAATGTTTCCCAACCCAAAGTAGCATGTGAATGCGCCTGCCCGGCACGCACAGTTAGTACCGTATTCAGTAACAATACACCCTGTTGAGCCCAGTGTTGCAAATAACCGTGATTAGGAATTTGAAAACCGGCAATGTCATCGGCCAGTTCTTTATAAATATTGATTAGCGATGGCGGAACCGCAATGCCTTCACGCACAGAAAATGATAATCCATGCGCCTGCTTTGGCCCATGATAAGGATCCTGACCAAGAATCACAACCTTAACTTGTGCAAATTCGGTTGCTTTAAATGCATTGAAAACATCCTGAGCAGGCGGATAAATTATTTTACCCGCCATGCGTTCTTCTCGCACTACATCAAGGATATG
The DNA here is from genome assembly GCA_945267035.1 of uncultured Neisseriaceae bacterium. Classification (GTDB taxonomy): domain Bacteria; phylum Pseudomonadota; class Gammaproteobacteria; order Burkholderiales; family Neisseriaceae; genus Snodgrassella. Next base: position 7,914 of record CALYOS010000030.1, read on the forward strand.
TTGGAAATATGGCTGTTGTTTCTCTGCACCTATTGCCTCATGCCAAGTCTGCATTTCATTCCCCTTTGCTTCAATACCGACAACTACAACTAAACCGCAAGTTGCACTTCAAAGGCAGAATTTTAACATACAGACTAGCTGATCAATCACGTTTCGTGCGCCAGAAATGCGATAAAGGTCCAAAGCCATGGCCCAAATGCCAATATTGTGCTGCGGAAATGGCACCATGCAAATAACTTTTACTCGCAGCAACCGCATTCACCAGATTTTGGTGTTGAGGGCGCAGCGCGGCAATGGCGGAAGACAAAGTGCATCCGGTACCATGGGTATTTTGGGTTTCAATCCGCGCGGAACGAAAACATATCGGGTCATAACCTGCTTGCAATAACCAATCTACCGCTTGCGCAGAGTCATTGATGTGGCCGCCTTTGAGCAAGATTGCGTTATAACTTTCCTGCATCAGGATTTGTCCCTGCGCCAACATTTCCTCTTCTGTTGTGGCTATGGGCTGCTGCGTTAACACTGACAATTCAAATAGATTTGGCGTAATGACATCAGCCAGTGGCATCAAATATTCTTTTAATGCACACACCGTGTCTTCCAACGCAAGTGCCGAACCAGAAGTGGCAACCATCACCGGATCCAACACCACAAATGGCAAATGATGTCGTTGTAGCACTTGTGCTACCGTTTTAATAGACTCAACATCCGCCAGCATACCGATTTTAACCGCATCAATGCGAATATCACTTAAAACTGATTCACATTGCGCCTCAATCATTTGCGGTGGGGTAACCATTACCCGTTGTACACCGGTTGTATTCTGCGCAGTTAGAGCTGTAATCACACTGGTTCCATAAGCACCAAGAGCAGCAAACGTTTTCAAGTCGGCCTGAATTCCGGCACCACCACCGGAATCAGATCCGGCAATCGTAAGTGCTCGGGGGTTGGGCTTCGCTGACAACATAAACATCTCCATCTCATTTGTATACAATTAGTCATTAAAAATAAAAAATTCTCTTATCGCCAAATCGCTTCACAAACAACTCATCGAGCCGGTTCATGAAATCCATTGATCAACTATGCTGATGTCAACATGAACCAAACATCTAATTACCAAAACTATGAGCCAATTCAGGGAACGTCTTGGCCTTCACTTCAGCAACAAACGAAGCAATCGCAGCTTGAATACTTTCCTGACCCTGCATAAAATTTTTCACAAATTTGGCGGTTTTACCGGGATAAATGCCAAGCATATCGTGCATCACCAACACCTGCCCGTCACAATCCACACCAGCACCAATACCAATAGTTGGACATTCCACTGCTGCCGTTACCTCAGCAGCCAACTGAGCAGGTACACACTCCATTAACACCACATCCGCACCCGCCTCTGCATGCGCCTGTGCATCTGACAACAACTGTGTTGCCGCCTCACCGCGTCCCTGCACTTTATATCCGCCCAAAGCATGAACCGATTGCGGCGTAAGACCGATATGAGCACACACAGGGATACCTCGTCGTTGCAGAAATTCCGTGGTTTCGGCCATTTCTGTACCGCCCTCCAGCTTCACCATATGTGCACCGGCTTGCATTAATGACACGGCAGCAGCAAAAGCCTGCTCTTTACTTTGCTGGTAGGAACCAAAGGGTAAATCTGCCATAATCAATGCCTGCTGATTACCTCGCGCAACCGCTGCCGTGTGATAACAAACCTCTTGCAAGCTCACTGGTAAAGTCGAACTTTGTCCCTGTACTACCATGCCGAGTGAATCCCCTACCAGTAAAACATCTACCCCCATGTCACTCATCAAGCGGGCAAAACTGGCATCATAACAAGTCAACATAGCGATTTTATCGCCGGCAGCTTTCATTTTTTTTAAAGTGTGGATTGTATTCATAAACCAAAAAACAATTTTATTAATATCGTTTTGTACTCATAGAACAAACACAGGCAAAAAAATTAAACCGGCGCATGTCCCTGAATGACAAATTCAAGCAAATATGCTGTCAACGCATCTTACGATGACAGCAATATCAAAACATTGAAGAAAATACCACAAACATCAGCAAACACAGGTCACATTAACCAAAAATTTTCAAATACCAGTAACGTTCTGACCAACTATGTATCAGTAAAACAGTTAAAATTGCCAAAAGCATATTAAAAATGATTAGTGCATTAACATTTTACTCTATTTATCTGGCATCTAAATATGGATGTATTAATCTTGTGTAAATGTCACCAATTTTCTCACGACATTATTCACTGCCATCAAAAATGATGACGGAACCATCTACCCATTGTTGTTTAACCATTTGCCACCACGCTGATCTGATCCTGCCCACACAACCTTGGAAGCATTGATATCGACAATCACGCAAGAATACTTCTCATGCAGATCATTTTTCTTCTCCGGCATTACTACCCATCCCTTAGCAATGCTATCCATTTTTAAATACTGCTCATTGTGTGAAATAACGATATCGATATCTTTTTGTATACCTGTATGATGATTATCGTTATATCCCTCAATAACACACATCATCCCATTTTTTTAATCTGGGTTTTGAATAGCTTTGCATCGTAGGGTCAAATTCATCAAATATCACCACGTTTTTGTTTATTTAGTCGAAATCAGGGTAGCGGTTTAATTGAGGTGGCGCCAACTGAACCAGAGATAATGCAGATTAAATCTATAATAGAAAAAATCCGTTGCATATTTGTTCCTAGCTTCATGTGCTATCAAATGACAAAAACCAGACTATAAATAGTTAACTCAACTTTTGTTTTGCCTATAAAAAAACTGTATTTTTAACTAAAAATACAGTTTGCTTTAAATTTCCACTCCCCAGCGCTACCACCCTATATCTGACAAATTCCAGACACTGCACCTGATAAATAAGATTGATTAATCTATGTCTTGACCATCTTAATCTGTTTGCTGTTTATGGTTTCATCAACAGTAATATGCTTTTATTCACTCAGATTCAAGTAAATACGGCTGCCTTGCATATTGGCGATCGTATTGAGCAGTAATTCAAAATGATCGTCATTTCCCATAAAGTCTAATTCATTGGTATTGGCTATCAATAATGGGGCGTGTTGATAGAGATGGAAAAAATGGCGGTATTCGTGGTGAATCTGCTGCAAATAGCCTACTGGAAACAAATTAATCATGCCATCATTACGTTGGCGTAGTCGTTTATCCAGCATCTCATCACTGCCTTCCAGATAAATAACCAGATCCGGCACTGGGAATTTGGGCATCACCCGCTGTTTGATTTGCCAATATAGCGTTTGCTCATCATCGCGCAAAATCACTGGAACATAAATTTGATCTTTTTCCAGCAAAAAATCCGCAACTACGCGCGATCGACGTTCATCCTCTGCATAGATTACCTTTATCGCTTCACTGCGTCGCATCAAAAAATGCATTTCTGTTGCCAAACCATGATTGGCGGCATTCAGATAAAATCTTTCCAAAAATGGATTACTTTCCGGAATTTCTGACAAAAGCAAAGCGTCAAAATGTTGCGCCAGGCGTCGGCTTAAAGCCGATTTACCACTACCAATTGAACCTTCGACAACAATATAGCGATAATCCATACAGCTTCCCTTCTTTACGTGGAATAACTTCAGTTAAGTACAGCTACCTTTTCTGCCGGTTTTTCCTGCAATAATTTCACCGCTAAAGTGGCAGCCGTGCCATGGCTGCCGATACGGTAATAAGGCGCAATGCGCGCCAGTGGCACCATCACAAAGGCACGCTCATGCGCACGCGGATGGGGCAAAATCAGATCCGGATCATGGCTGAGCTGCGAGTTATAATCAATCACATCTAGATCCAACGTACGCGGTCCAAAACGAATGGTACGTTCACGCCCGAAATCCAGTTCTATTTGTTGCAGCTGACGTAATAGTAACTGAGCACTGAGCGTAGTGTGCACCAGAATCACCGCATTAATAAAATCCGGCTGATCCGTCTTGCCCACCGGCTTAGTCTGATACAGTGGCGATATGGCTTTAATTCGAACTCCATCAACCTGATTCAAAGCTGAAAGAGCCGCGGTGATTTGCTGCTGTGGATTACCCAAATTGGCACCCAAAGCGATCACCGCCGTCACGTTCTGCGTCATGCCTCATCCTGTCTGACCGAATTAGACCGTCTGCGCCGCCGTCTGTTTCTGGATTTGGTTCCAGATCCTTCCTGAACCGGCGCAGTCTTGATCATCTGAGCACGTTCATCTTCAGAAGCGTGTTGGAAAGTCTGCCACCATGCCACCACTTCTGCATCAACTTCACCCAATTGAGCACGCAAGCACATAAAATCAAATGCTGCGCGGAAACGTTGCTGACTAAGCAAACGAAAAGGACGTGAACCTCGTCTGATTTCAAATAGTGGCTGCAACATCCAAATCTCGCGCATCACCACACTATAGCGCTGAGGCACTCCCCAACCTTTATCCAGATGGTCACGCTCTGCGGCAATAGCCGCATTCATTGCTGCATTACTGCGCAATCCAGCTGCTTTTTCCCGATTCCAGCTTGAAACAATACGCGGCCACAATACCGCCGCCAACACAAAGCCCATCGATACCGACTTATCAGCACGCAGACGCTCATCAGTATTATGCAACGCCAGAGCAACGATATTATCGTTACCTTCTGCGCCCGGCAGCAACGCATCTAACAAAGGATGAACATGATTCAACTGCAATGAATTTAACTGTCGCAAGCATGCCTGTGCATGTCCGCTGAAGAGAATTTTTAAAACTTCATCAAATAATCTGGCTGGTGGTTCCCGCTGCAATAAATTTGCGCATTCTGCAATCGGTTTAGCGGTTTTTTTGTCCACTGAAAAACCCAATTTACCAGATAGTCTGGCTGCACGCAGCATCCGTACCGGATCTTCCTGATACCGTGCCTGTGGATCACCAATCATCACCAGACGGCGTTGCACAATATCATCATAACCATGGTGAAAGTCCAGAATCACCTCTTCTTCAGGATCATAATACAGCGCATTGGCGGTAAAATCTCGGCGCATCGCATCCTGTTCAAGCGTGCCATAGCTTGCGTCCTTCATAATGCGACCCAGTTCATTCTGACTGCTGACTTCACCACCGCGAAACGTTGTCACCTCAATCGTTTCAGGACCGACCATCACATGCACAATCGGGAATCGACGACCGATAATACGGCTACGCCGAAACAACTTGCGTACTTGTTCTGGAGTGGCATCCGTAGCCACATCAAAATCCTTCGGCGTCATGCCCAGCAGCAAATCCCGTACAGCACCGCCCACCACAAAAGCCTGATATCCTGCATTATGTAGGCGTTTAATCACCTTTTCAGCGGCAAAACTGAGTTCATCAGCATGAATATGGTGCTGGTTAAACGGCAGCTCTCGTTTTTTTGCTGCTTTCGCAGACTTTTTGGATAAAACCTTATGTAACCACTTTGCTAACATAAAAATAGTAAATACTTATAGAAAATAATCTTAAGCCACAGCAAAATTGGGCTATTTAAGCAATATAGTATAACCCATATAGCCGTTATTCAGCATTTTTCACTTTGCAGCCTGACCTATCGGGCCAGGCAGTCACCTTAGTACAACGATATTGGTTCTATTATATAATATTCCTATTCCATTGATATGCCATTTAGTAGAGGAGAAAGAAAAATGTATCATTATCAATCTGATACCACCAAATTTCTAAATGAATTTCTGCAACAAAATCCAGAAATCCAACAGACTCGGCTACAGCACCGCAAACTATTATGGGATGTGGAACTGAATAGCGAAGATGAAAGCAACTTTGCTGCAGCCAAACTGTTAAAAAAACCCTATCCCTACCTGACCGAATAAAGCATCCATTCTGTTATGACCATACAGCCTAATCAGTTCACCAGCTTACAACAGCAATATCTGGTCAAGATCAATCCAGCTGAACCACCCATCTTAACTGAGCTGAGGAACGAAACCGCCAGTCATCGCAAGCACAACATGTCCATTGCGCCTGAACAAGCGCAATTAATGATTTGGCTGTCACAACTCATTCAGGCACGATACTATTTAGAAATCGGCGTTTATACCGGTTATAGCAGTACGGCCATGGCAATGGCATTACCACAAGACGGACACATCACCGCCTGCGACATCAACGTAACCTACACTGATATTGCAAGAAAATATTGGCAAAAAGCCGGCGTCAGTGCCAAAATCGATCTGTACTTACAACCGGCTCTGATTACTTTGGATCACTTAATTGCCCATCAAAAAACCGGTCACTATGATTTGGTATTAATCGATGCAGATAAAACACCCACACCCCATTATTACGAGCGCTGCCTGCAGTTAGTGCGCAGTGGTGGCATCATTGCCATTGATAACGTTTTCTTACATGGTCGGGTGATGCAAGCTGAACAAGCACGAGACTCAGAAAGCATCAAAATTTTGCGCCAGTTTAATGCCAGTTTAGTTCACGATTCGCGTATCAGAATGTTAACCCTACCACTCGGTGACGGACTGACACTGATACAAAAAAAATAACCTACCCTATTACTCTAAAGGTGCACCAGCCCATGCCCCGACACAATCTACCTCTACGCCGTACAGGCTTAAAATTTTTCGCCCCGCTGATCATTAGCGCCTGCACCATCACTGCGCCGCAAAATCCAGCCAGCGAACCGGCACCAAAGCATCCGACAGTGCAACATAATGCTGAGGAATTAATTCAACTTCAGCATCAGTTAACCGCACTGCAGCAACAACTAGAAAACCTCAATAAACAAGTCAAAGAGATAAGCCAGCAACAAGCAACCCTATCTCGCTACCTTAATGTACGCTTGGCAGGCAATCATCAGCCTACGGCCATTTCCCCTGTGGCGGGTAAAAACTCCGATAACACCGCCGAAGCACACCGCCTGTATCGTGCTGGTTTGTATGCACAAGCTATTCGCCTGCTGAAAAATGCTGAAAGTGGTGGCGATGGTAGTTCTAAGGCACAGGAAAGAATGTGGTTGCTATTACAAAATCATGCTCGTTTGAACAACTGCGAATCGGTGATTAACATTGGTCAGCGCTTCAATTCACTCTATCCTCATCACAGTCAGAGCGCCAATGCGCTGTATCTGGTGGCACAATGTCAAAACCGCATGCAGCAACAAGATATTGCCCGCGTCACTTGCAAGCACATCATCAATACCTATCCAAATAGTGCGGCGGCGGTTAAAGCCAAACAATTCCTCAACAAAAAGAAATAAATTTTTAGATCTAATACAAGGTAGAACACATGGATACACCGCAAATCGGCATCATCATGGGCAGTAACAGCGACTATCCCGTTATGCAGCTGGCAGAACAAATGCTTGATCAATTTGCCGTACCCTATGAAACCCGAGTGGTTTCCGCTCACCGTACTCCCGATCTGATGTTTGAATATGCCCAAACAGCACGAGAGCGCGGATTAAAAGCGATTATTGCCGGCGCTGGAGGTGCAGCACATTTACCCGGCATGGTTGCAGCCAAAACCACTTTACCAGTGTTGGGCGTTCCCATTCCAAGCAAATATCTGCACGGGGAAGATTCATTATTATCCATCGTGCAAATGCCCAAAGGCGTGCCGGTTGCCACATTTGCCATTGGCGAAGCTGGCGCGGCTAATGCCGCATTATTTGCCATATCAATGCTGGCCAACGAACAACCGCATCTGGCACAACAACTAACACAATTCAGAGAAAATCAGCAACAAACCGTGCTATCCATGCAACTGTCGCGCTGACGACCGTTTAGCTTATTTAGTCATACCAAACAATCAGGTCAAGCTCACTGCTTGACCCCTCAGCACAGTCGACGATGCAGCTATAGAATATGTTACTTAATCGGCATCATCCTTGATGCCGATAACAATGACAACCTAGTCAAATCATTCTTTGGCTGCTCAATCTTGTAATTTGATCAACAGCAAACTTATTTACCCGCTAATAAACAAACATGCATGCAGCATTTGCTAGAGCAAAACCAGTGCTTAAGCCAGCAACATGTCATCAAACAGGTGCCCCGGTTACAAATTTAATAACCACACTGCAAGTAGTCTGAAAATTGTTTTAATGAATGATAAAAATAAAATTCCATGGTAATATTGACAAAATTAATTCTTTGAATTTTTATTTAAAACATATTGATTATTTCCCTGCTTAGCAATAAAGATATTTTATGAATCTATCGCTCTACGAACTTTTAGTTGGTTTAATCGTAATCATCATGTTTACCGCTAGCACGGGACTCATTGCTTCAATCTTTACCCACAAACGACAATATCTTAGAATCATAATATTCTTAGCTGGCATTGCAGCAAGCGTTGTTGTTGCTGCGTTTTCATGGGGCAGCATCTCAAATAATCAGCCCGCTGTGACATCTCAACATGCCAGCAACAATTACTTCGATAATCTGCCTGCTGCTACACCCCAACAAACCAGCAATCATTACTCCAGCAAACCGCCCGTTGCCGGTGACAAAATCTATTTGCGCTTATTCAAACAAGAACGCAGATTAGAAATGTGGTTTCAGCATAACAACCAGCCGTATCAATTATATAAAAGCTGGGAAATATGCACCTATTCTGGCGGATTGGGTCCGAAAAAAGCCGAAGGAGATGGTAAAAGTCCCGAAGGATTTTATGCCACTCAAAAAAACCTGCTTAATCCGCATACAAACTACCATCTATCTTTCAACATTGGTTATCCCAATAGCTATGATCGCGCTAAAGGTTATACCGGTAGTTACATAATGATTCATGGTAAATGCGTATCCATCGGCTGTTATGCCATGACGGATGAAAATATTGAACAAATTTATTCTTTCGTCACTCAAGCTTTAAACAATGGACAAAAACAAATACCAATTCATATTTTTCCATTTGAAATGAACCAAGCCAACATGCAAAAATATCAAACGTCAATTTACTACCCTTTTTGGCTTGAATTAAAACCTGCTTATGACCTCTTTGAGCAACACAGACGCCTACCTAAAATTGAAATACGTAATCAGCAATATAGCATTAGCTAAAAAAAACGGTTAAATATCAGGCATCAATTTAAGCGAAGGGATGCCTGTTTAAGCTAGATTAAGCCATTGCAAGACATTGAGAAATCCCTTCGAAACACATTGTTGGCATCCGTACCCTTTCATCGATAGAGATAGGTTTTCTGCATACCAAAGCCAGAAGCAGTACAGTTCTATTAACCATAGCCCAGCATCCAACCACCATGATAATGGCATTAGTTGCAACCCCTTTTATCAGAGACAATTGCGAATGATGAAATGAAGATTTACTGCATTAAAATATTTAGCGCCATCCAACCCCATTCTTGAAGAGAAAGTGCCTTAATTTCTATAGCGATCTTCTGAAATCCATATACACCTTCAATTAATTTAAAGCTTCCCAAAATCATTTTTTTAATGTCATGATGAGTAGCAAGCTTTAAACCATTCGATTCAATACACAAAGCTATCTCTGCCGAAAATGCGCGGATATTTTTGTCATTGGTTTATCTAAAATTTATAAATACCAATCTTCAACCTTGGTGAAGGAGACACCTTTTGGGTTCACCGCTTTTATGGCTTGTACAATCGATTCATGATAAAGATGAGTCGTGGAAGATTCTCGTAATTTAAAAATCAATCTTTTTTCTCTAGGTATTTTGGCTAATACTTCGCGATCTAATTCAAAGCTGTCAATCCAAATGAAGAAGTCTGGATCATAATCATCAACTTCATATTCAGATTTATTACGATCAATTGCTTTAATATGGTTGTAAATATGAATATAAAAATAATTTGCTAGAATTTCGCCGGTATTGGTTTTAATTTCTGCTGGAATAAGCTGAATTCCATCAATGTGCATGGGCTCTAAAACATCGGCTATTTTTCTGGATACCACACTTTCTGGTTCTGAAAAATAATCTCCAATTACCGGTTTTCTAGGAATTGGATCACAAAACTTATATTGAACTCGTTCAGGAGTATCAATTTTGGTTTTTGTCATAGAATAGAGCATGGTATGTCTGGAATCATCCTGAGGAGCAATTAAAGGATAAGCTTCATCACTCGCCCGATCAATCACATAATAATTAAATTCATTCATTTTTTTCTCCCCCCATAACTTTCTATACTTGAAAAATGTCCAGTATTACCAATTCAAACGGCATAAATTTTAACGGATTCTACTCATCAACACCAACTCTAAGTATTATTATTGATGACTAACCGAGTATCTTACTTTTGCACAACATGACCAACTATTTGATGATCTAAACAGACTCATCACCCTATTACCCTTGTAATAAATCAGCAATCTATGGTTTGAATATACAGCAAATAAGCATCGGTATACTTAATTTGAATCATTAAAATAGATTATTTTTGAAATAATTTCTTTAAAATACTCAGCAGTTTATTTCACAGCAAAACTATGATAATCGACTTTACTTTAAAATCCATAAATATCTATTTATCATTTATTGAACTCAGGATAACCACGAACTAACAGCAAACGTCATGTCATTAGACACCCTAGTATCACAACCATTAACAGCATATTTGCTCGGCATGAATGGCAAAACAGCCCGATTCAACCGAATCGGGCTGCTTAGATACTTACTGCAAGCGGCTATTGGCTGCGTAAATCCTTGCGCAAAATTTTACCTACCGTTGACTTAGGTAACTCATCACGAAATTCAATATCTTTCGGAATCTTATAACCTGTCAAATATTGGCGGCAATAACTAATGATGTCTTCGCGTGTAAGAGCAGGATCACGTTTAACCACATAAAGCTTAATAGCCTCCCCACTCTTTTCATTCGGTACGCCAACACATGCCACCTCTAAAACACCTGGCATACCGGCCACAACATCTTCAATCTCATTCGGGTAAACATTGAATCCAGACACCAAAATCATATCTTTCTTGCGGTCAACCAGACGCACATACCCTTTGGCATCAATTTCGGCAATATCACCCGTAGCAACAAAGCCGCGGTCATCCAGAACCTTAGCCGTTTCTTCCGGCATATTCCAGTAGCCCTTCATCACCTGAGGTCCTTTTACCCAAAGCTCACCCACCTGATTAATCCCCAGTTCCTTACCGTTCTCATCCCGAATTTCGATATCCGTATTGGAAACAGGCAAACCTGCAGTACCAGTAAATTCAGTATTATTCAGCGGATTAGCACACACCCCTGGACTGGCCTCAGTAAGTCCATAAGCATCAATAATCGGCACCCCAGTCAATTTTTTCCACTCTTGTGCTACCGATTTTTGCGTTGCCATACCGCCACCGAGTACCAGCTTTAAGTGAGAAAAATCAATACTGCGGAAGTCAGGATGATGAATCAGCGCATTAAATAGCGTATTGACCCCAGTTAATACCGTGACACAATTTTTTTTCAACACCTTAATCAATCCGCCGATATCTCGTGGATTGGTGATTAAAATATTTTTTGAACCCACTTTAGCAAATATCATAATATTTACCGTCAGCGAGAAAATGTGATACAGCGGCAAAGGTGTCACCACCTCCTCCTTGCCTTCAACCAGATTCGCTTTAATCCATTCTCCAGCCTGCTGCATATTGGCAACGATATTGCCATGGGTCAGCATTGCTCCTTTAGCAACGCCGGTTGTACCACCTGTATATTGCAGCAATGCCAGATCTTCCAGAGTCAAAGGCACCGGAGTAAACCGATGTTTTTTACCTTGAGATAAAGCGTCACGAAAAGAAATGGCATTTGGAATATGAAAAGGTTTAACCAGCTTTTTGACCTTGCGCATCATAAAATTGATGGCCGTACCCTTAAACCAACCCAACATATCACCAACAGAAGCCACAATCACCTGCTTAATGTCCGTTTGAGACAAAGCTTTTTCGAGTGTATGGGCAAAATTTTCCAGAACAACTATTGCGGTAGCACCCGAATCTTTTAGCTGATGTGCTAGCTCCCTCGGTGTATACAATGGATTTACATTAACAACCACACCACCGGCCTGTAAAATACCGAACACCGCAATTGGATATTGCAACAAATTCGGCATCATAATAGCGACACGTTCACCTTTTTCTAATTTGAGAATTTTTTGCAGATAGGAAGTTAATTGATTTACATAAGCAGCCGTTTCAGAATAAGTCAGCGTTACGCCAAAATTAGAGAAACTGGGCTGATTTGCAAATTTTTTAACGCTGGTATGCAGTACATCAATAATTGATGAATAGGCGCGCACATCAACCTCAGCTTGCACCCCTTCCTGATAACTCTGTAACCAGATTTTTTCCATGTGTTATATAGTCCTTTGCAATAATGCCAACATCCTAAACTTCATCCGCATTCATTAACGCTCAGACAAAAGGAGCTGAATTATTGTTAATGGGAAGACTGACAAAAACCAGTCAATTGAAAAAAATTAATCAATGTGAATACTGTGGGTATCGGTATCATTGATGATACCGCCTCCAAGACAAATGTCATCCCGATAAAGCACAGCTGATTGTCCAGGCGTCACCGCCCATTGTGCTTGATCAAAAATTAGTTCGGCACGATCGTCATCAACATAGCGCAAAGTTGCCTGAGCATCCGGCATCCGGTAACGGGTTTTCACGCCATATTGACCCTCAGGGGGGCGTTGTGGCGTAGTAAAACTCAAATCATGCATCGTCAAGCTTTGACTAAATAGCAAAGGATGATCATGACCTTGCACCACCAACAACTCATTGGAAGCCAGATTCTTACCCGCCACAAACCACGGTTCGCCATCACCGCCAATACCCAAACCCTTACGTTGTCCCAACGTATAATACATTAAACCTTCATGCTCACCGACCACCTTGCCTTCTGGCGTCACCATTGCGCCAGGATTAGTCGGCAGATAACGTTGCAAAAATTGTCTGAATGGGCGTTCACCAATAAAACAAATACCGGTACTGTCCTTTTTCAAAGCTGTAGGCAATTGTGCTTGCTGCGCCAATTCTCGCACAGCAGATTTTTCCAAATCGCCCAACGGAAACAAAGCTCGTTCCAGCTGATAAGGCTGTAAGCGATAAAGAAAGTAACTTTGATCCTTATTCTGGTCTTTGCCTTTAAGCAAATAGTGCACCCCATCACGCACTTGCTTGCGTGCATAATGTCCTGTCGCAATCAGATCAGCACCACCGGCCAAAGCGTGTTGTAAAAAACATTTAAACTTAATTTCCGCATTGCAAAGCACATCAGGGTTAGGGGTACGACCCGCCTGATATTCCTGCAAAAAATACGCAAAGACATTATCTTTGTATTCACTGGCGAAATTGACAATATCAATGTCCATATCAATCAGATCAGCCACCGCAACGGCATCTAAAGAATCCTGTTTGATCGAACAATAATCATCATCATTATCATCTTCCCAGTTTTGCATAAAAATGCCACGCACATCATAACCGCCTTGTTTTAGCAGCCATGCGGTAACCGAGGAATCAACTCCACCCGACATTCCGACAACAATTCGTTGTGATAAATTAGCTTTAGTATTCATCTGCATTCATCCAAATCGGCGCAAATTGTGCCATACCCGATCAGTAACCACAATAAAACCGAGTGATACTGGTCAATAGCATAGTTACCGTTAGCATAAGTAAAGACGGCGTATACGCTAATAAACCCTGTAGATTTCAGCCTAAAATTGAATATTTACTCTAATCAAGAGAAATAAAATTGGCTGTCTGCTTACCATAATTTGCGTTTAGCAAATTACCATTCCAAGATCAGCCCATATGAATATACTCAATATAAAGACATTAAGCGCAAAAATCAAATCATGATGGCATCACAGCCGAAAACCCATCATTGTCACGATGCATGTTATATCTCAGTTCAGCAAAAAATAGAAAACTTATCTGCATAAAACCATAGATAATATTGACCTAAATTGTTTAAAATCAACCTTTATCTTTTTTTCTACAGATAAAAATGTAGCAAACATCACTCACCCTAGCCACTCACCCGTCTTCAACACATCCTGACAGCAACAAATAAAATGCCATATGCATTATGATATAAATCATCAACGCGTTTTTTCACACCCGCTATCCCACCAAATCCCTTCAACCAACACAGTGTCTATTGCGGCAATAAACGAAATAACAAACCAAGCCTATGCTTGCTTCGTCAGCCTAAAAACCTAGTTAACAAACTTAGAGTGTAATGACTAGCCATACGAGATAGCTGCCATCTATTCACCATTTCATCGGAGAAAACAGCAAATTTAAATCGATGCAAAAAGATCAGCCACGACTACAGAGTAGTCATGGCTGAATGTGAATGTATTCAACAGATGTGGGTTAAATGTGCTGCAACCGCTGAAGAACCTCTTGTCGTCCCATCAGAGCCAATACCTGATCAATAGAAGGCGTTTTACCAGTTCCGCACACTGCTAGTCGCAAAGGCATGCCCAGCTTACCCATCTTAATACTTTCTGCTTCACAAAATGGAGCAAATAAAGCGTGAATACTTTCAGCGTTCCACTGTGGCAACTCTGCCAACAAAGCAGCAAAGCGTTGCATCCGTGCTGGCGTATCCGCATCCCAATGTTTAGCCAGTTCCTGTTCAGTAGGCGTCTTCTTACGGTAAAAATAGGCACATTCATCAGCTAACTGATTTAAATCCTGTGCGCGATCTTTAACCAAAGCAATAACCTCAGTTAAAGCTGGTTCAGCAGGATTATCTATTCCTTGCTCAAGCAAACGTGGACGGATTAGTTGCGCCAGACGGTCATCATCGCTGGCTTTAATATGCTGCGCATTCAGCCACAATAACTTTTCATGATCAAAACGGCTCGCCGAAGGGCTGACATCTTTCAAATCAAACCAGTCGATAAACTGAGCCATGGTGAAAAACTCATCATCACCATGCCCCCAACCCAAACGGGCCAGATAATTCAACAAAGCCTCGGGCAAAATACCCTGTCGGTCATAATCAACCACACTCACCGCATCACGGCGCTTACTCATTTTGGCGCCTTTTTCATTGAGGATCATGGGCAAATGAGCATATTGCGGTAACTCTGCCCCCATAGCGAGCAGAATATTAATCTGTTTAGGGGTATTGTTCACATGGTCATCGCCACGGATAACATGCGTAATTCCCATATCAAAATCATCTACCACCACACAGAAATTATACGTCGGCGAGCCATCCGCACGTGCAATGATCAAATCATCCAGATCATGATTGGCAATAGCTATATGCCCCTTAACCAGATCTTGCCATGCGGTTTCACCGGTTAGCGGCATTTTAAACCGGACCACTGGCTGCACACCTTCCGGTACAGGTGGCAAAGTCTTGCCCTCTTCTGGACGCCAGCGGCGGTCATACCAAAAATGTTCACCTTTGGCTTCAGCTTCCTGCCGCATCGCATCCAGTTCTTCCTTAGTGGTATAGTCATAATAAGCGTGACCTGCTGCTAAAAGTTGCTGCAAAACTTCGCCATAGCGATCAAAACGCTTAGTCTGATAAAAAGGACCTTCATCATAATCCAGCCCCACCCAATGCATACCATCCAGAATCGCCTGTACAGACTCAGCAGTCGAACGTTCCAGATCAGTATCTTCTATACGCAAAACAAACTTACCATGATGTTTGCGGGCAAACGCCCAAGAAAATAGAGCAGTGCGCACACCACCAATATGCAGAAAACCAGTAGGACTGGGAGCAAAACGAGTACGTATCATGATCACTTTTCAGACATAAACGAAAAAACAATATTGTACGCGCAAGCGGGTTTAAACAAAACCCATCTATGTTATCCTTGTTACAAATCGGTAAACAACGAAACAATCATCATATGAGCAAACGTAAACATCTGGCCATTTATTACACCGGTGGCACAATAGGCATGAAGCCCACCGCTACCGGACTGGCACCGGCTCAGGATCTGTCCGAACTGGTTTCACCCATCATGCAGGAATTTGCCGATCATTTCAGCTATGACTGGTTTGTGTGCCAGCCATTGATAGACTCTTCTGCCATCACATTGTCAGACTGGAAAAAATGGCTGCAATGGCTAGATACCCACGCGATGAATTATGATGGCATCCTGATACTGCATGGCACAGATACCATGGCTTACACTGCCAATATTCTAGCCTTGGCTCGTCCTCTTCTGCAAAAACCTGTCGTCCTTACCGGAGCACAACATCCATTTGCGGCTAAAAACAGCGATGCCAGTTTGAATTTACGCACCGCACTGGCGGCATTCAAACTTCCGCAATTACAGCAAACTGTGATTGCCTTCAACGGATATCTGTGGTCAGCCATTGGCAGCAGTAAAGTCAGTACCGAAAGTGCAGCAGGCTTTGCTAATCCACATTTTGGCGCTATGGGGCAGTGGTCTGCACATACCGGCTGGACTGAACTGAACATCCAAACTACACACCCCAACACCAGCGATGATCTACCCTGTAGCATAGATCCAACCGCCAGAATTCATAGTTTTATTCTTACCCCCGGCGCTAACACAGACATGATTGCTCAAAGCCTGAGCCATAATCCACCCGATGGTGTCATTGTGCAAAGCTTTGGCAATGGTAATACCCCTGATGACCCACATTTGCTGCAAGCAATTTCACAGATTGGAAAAAAACACATACCCATATTGAACATCAGTCAAGTGGCACAAGGAAGATGCGCCGCCATCTATGCTCAAGGTCATGCCCTCAGGCAAGCGGGCGTCATCAATGGCGGTAAATGTAATTTAGAAACCGCTCTGGCCTTACTAACCCTGGCTACAAGCAACCATTGGGACAAAGAAAAAATCATCACCATCTTGCAACAGCATCATTTGATCTGAAATAAGCAGCAACCTAACCAAGCCACACAATACAAAATTAACTTTAAATAAATGCTGAGCAACCTCATTTTTAATGACAACAAAGCAAAATCAAATTATGCATATAGTATAGTATTCCAGTAAAAACAAACCATCCCTGTAGCGCTAAACCTAAAAAACACTGATTTTCATCATATTTATAATGTATTAATACATTTCAAAGTTTAATGACGGTTTGAACTAATCAGAAAAAGACGACAATACTGATCGAAAATCATGTTTTCAGACCACGAAACAGCGTGATATTTAAATTAAATCACCTCCACACTTCCCTGCTACATAACCGTATTGTGTCGATCATGTCTAAATATTAGACTTTTCATTATCTGGAATAAAAGGGTTATACATCATAATCGCATGATTTTCACTGATGAGTTTTTCTTCCTGAAAACCAGCAATTAAATGGGTCTTTCGTTGCCATATTTTATTATGCCGGGTATAACCGCCCCACCATTGCTGTTCGATTTTGTGATCCGTTTCAAACACCTCATAGTGATAAGATAAAGGCACATCCGCAAGAATCTCACCGTGCAAATATTTATCATCTAACCACAAATTAAGCCGGTAAGTCATATACGTTTTATTAATCAATACCAAATCAATATAGTTATAAGACAACGTTGCGCCACAAGCAAAAGGTATAGTTCGATTGACATCCGGGAAAACATCAAAACTATGGCGCCAACGTTCAGCAATAGTTAAATCAGTGTGTAAAACCAACCAATAAATCAAATTACCTAATTGACAAAGCCCCCCGCCAATATCCTTCCCGATTTGACCATTATGTAACGAAAGACCTTCTAAAAACCCGCGACTTTTAGTCGGGCGCCCAACCTTGTGCCAAATTGAAAATAATTGATTGGGTTTAATAATAGAACCATTAAGTTTTTCAACAGCTAAACGCAGATTAGTGATTTTGTTGTACTGTAAATACATATCTACATTTTTTAATGGTCTTAGTAAAACTGATTGATGTTTCTTATGCGAATAACCACAATAGCGATTATTCAGGTCAACCTGACTATAATACTTACGATCCCTCCACCAAAAATATTTACGTTTTAAAATAAAATACTCTTTCCCCAATTTAAGCCTTAAAGGGCTGCGATTTTCAGGTTTCTCTACTCTATTTTTTATCATCTTATAAAGTCCAATAGCAAATTAAAATTTACATAATTAATGGCAAACCAACTATAACTTTATTAATCTTAATAGCTAAATGGAGTAAGTAATTAATAATTATAGCTAAAGATAAAAAATTTTTAGGAGAATAACTTAAAAAATGGACGACTAAACTACCTTTCGATACAACTTGATTTGCAGCGATTATTTAGCTGAAAACCACCCTATGCATCACAACCACCACATACCTCATCACAAACTTATCTTATTGATATAATTATTAAAATAAATTAATCCCAACCAAAAAAATCATCAATAAACCAACAAAAAATAAGATTATTTCACCAGGCTTTAACTAAACAGGCATAAAAGATTATGATATAAAGAATTATTGCCAATATGAAAAAACACGTGTGAAAACCAGCCAATCCTTTCAACAGCAACCCATATTAATTCTCTGCTCATTTTTATTGGGCGCCTTTATTATTGGAATTGCCGGAGCGTTACAATCCCCTACTTTAAGCCTTTACCTATCCGAAGAAGTTAAAGTAAACGAATATCTAATAGGATTATTCTATTCAGTTAATGCCATCGCCGGCATAGCTGTGAGTTTTTTATTAGCACAATACTCAGATAAAAAAGGAATTAGACGCAATATCATCCTATTTTGCTGCTTAATGGGGATTGGCAACTGCATCACCTTTGCTTTTTCACGCCAATACTGGATGCTCTTCAGCGTCGGCATCTTTTTTTCAGCATTAAGCTCTGCCGCCATGCCACAAATATTTGCCGCATCAAGAGAATACACTGATCGCACCGGAGGCAACGTAGTCGTTTTCAACGGTATATTACGCGCCCAACTTTCACTAGCTTGGGTCATAGGACCACCCCTATCATTTACATTGGCCGTAAAATATGGCTTTACATCCATGTACAGCAGTGCTGCGGCAATGTACTTAGTTGCGTTGCTAATCGTATTGGTCTTTTTTCCAGCAATGCGCCATAAACGCATTTCCATAGAAACCGAACAGCCTTCTGAACCCATCATAACCAATAAAAACGTATTAATGCTGTTTCTAGCATCCATATTTATGGGCACAGCCAACATGATGTATCTAATAGACATGCCCTTATACCTTAAAGAAATCCTCCCCGCTGCCGACTACCTAGCCGGTCGGCTCATGGGTTTAGCTGCTGCCATCGAAATACCGGCCATGTTGATAGCCAGCATGCTCGTGCCACGCTTTGGCAATAAAAATCTCATTTGCTTTGCCGTTATTTGTGGCGTCTTATTCTTTATCGGCATGGTGACATGTCAAAGTACCCAAATGCTGTACCTACTACAACTGTTAAACGGATTATTTATTGGGATTGTAGCCAGTATCGGCATGTTATATTTTCAGGATTTGCTTCCAGGGCGCACCGGTATTGCCTCAACCCTGTTCAATAACTGCATATCTTGCAGCATCATTATAGCCGGCATGCTGCAAGGCGTGGTTTCCGCTAAACTGGGGCACCAGGCTATTTATGCCATCTCCCTCGTCATGGTCTGTCTGTCCTTTATACTGTGCCTGATAATTCAGCCGCCACAGAGCATTAAAAAACCACCAACCAGCTAACGATCAATATCTACCCTTTTCGAAAAGCGAACCACTAAACATCAACCCATTAGCCGAGGCTTGAATTTATTTCTGCCATCTTCAGTATCATGATTACACTAGCGAATAAAATGGCTTGATGCATCGTTTGCGCCAAGCTAACTATTTCCCAGCACACCTAAGAAACGATCAAGGTAGAAACTGAAGGGGTAAGAATTTACACTGATGGAAATGAAAAAAACAAACTATTGATAGTAAAACCTTAAAATATAAAGTTTCTTACACAAATATGAACTATGGAGAAAGAATATTAATAAAATTTCGTCCAAATACCTATTGGATTTAGCTAACATAAAATTTTATTCAAATAATAATAATTTATATAGAAAAATACGATTAGGAAAACAATGAAAAAATTATACTATGCAATATCTATGATGTAGGAAACCAATTATAGAAGCGATATAGTTAAAACATTTATTAAAGAAAAGATTAAAGTTATAAAAAATGGTTCTGGATTGAGTATTGATACATTAGCACCAGCAATGTTTAAAACAAGGATACAAAAACCAGACAAAAATAATTATGCTGCTCAGGAACAAATTTGTTTTTTAGCATTATTTTCTCATGCTATTGCAACATGTATTTTTGCAGATGATAATAACATCGACAAAAACGATATAAATGGGCTGGAAAATATATAAATAATGGATCATTATTATTTGCCACAAAAATGCATGCTCTTCTTACGGGCATGTCATGCAGCAATTGGATTAAAACAATCTATTGCACAAAAATGAGCAAATATGACTAGCAGTAATGTATAGTGAAAGGTAAATGATGGCGTTGCTTCTGTTGGAAAAAAAAATCGTACACAAATGAAATATGGACCTAAATAGGGAAATAGAGAAAATGAAAAATTTTATAAATGGACTAATGACTAAGATCCTTTAGAAATTGGAAAATAGATTCATATATCAAAACTAATAAAAGACGAACAATGAAAAAATTAAAAATAATATTTTTATTCTTATTACCTCTATTTGTCTTTTCATGTGGTTTAAAATCTCAAGAAAATAATAGTCCGGTTAATCCGATTACTTTAAAACAATCTCATTTTCAGGATACTGATATCATTTATCATATTTTATCTGAACAACAAGACTCTATAGAAAAGATACGACTTATTATAAAAATAGATAGTAGATTAAAAAATTTGAGCAAAATAGCAGATATTAAGCATATAGATCTAACTATAGGTAATACGGCAAAATTAA
>CALYOS010000031.1 GCA_945267035.1 uncultured Neisseriaceae bacterium
TCGTAGAAGTGTATTGCATGCTCAATAATTAACTTGCCCTGTTCAATCTTTATAACAACAAGGCAGCTTACATCAAAGCCGAGTTGCTCCAACCACCTCTGTTCAATGGTCAGTTGTGGTCTGGGGTAGGTTTTTTTACCTTGAGGCAAGTAACCGACAGTATAAATCGATCAATGGGATGTGATGCCGATGCTTTGCCTGTGGTTAATTTTAGCTGGTAAAGGGACGGGCTCCAACAAGCCATTAGACAAAGAAGCGATAGAAGCAAATCACGGAAAAGGGAATGTTAAACAAGGCGGAAGAAATTATAAATAGACTAATGATAAAATACTAAATTATCAGGATACCAATTGGAAAGGAAATAAAGTAGCAAGTTTAGTGACCATGTAAAAAAAGAACAAGAAATTAATGCTTATTTAGGTAAGCGTCAAGAAGATAAAATTTGGACAGAAACAAGAAAAAAGGGCCAGTTAAAAATGCTTATAATCATTGGGATAGGTTGTGGTGCTGGTGCTTTGTCTGTGGTTGTTTTATGCTTTAAATATGTTTTAATTCATAGAAAATTTGCTCGTTTAAGGGTTGTGATTAGCAGATTAGCGGTCGCCTTAGTAACGATGGAATAACCGGAGTGAATATAAGTAACACGCAGATAGCTGGAGTGGCTGGGATGAATGCGGTAAAGAATAATGAACTTGTCCAATACACTTCAGAAGCTATCTTTGAAAGAAGCAAAAAAATTAAAAAAACAAGAAGTAGAGATAAAAGCAAAACTATGTAACAAATAATATGAGCCAATCGGCCTGTAATAAAGCCTATATAGCAGAAAGAGATTGAATCAATGAAGAAACTAATAAAACAGTTGTAGAGATCGTTACAAATATACCAGCGATAGGGGAAGTAGATTCCGACAAAATAATATTCACAGGAAGTTCATTAACAGGAAAAGAAACAAATCGACTATGAGGTGTTGCTGGAATAATTGCCTTCGGCAATGGCCAGAAAGTAATATTGAAGTGTACAAAATAGGAAAATAAAGTGTACGGCTCAAGCCGGAAAGGGAAAGACCACTGCAACACTATAAAATTAATTTTTCAAATGATTTTACAGAATTGCCTCAATCTATTTGGAGTAGATTTGGTGATGATATTACTAAAGATTTTCAGGCAGCAGGATATCAAGTTAAAGTAAGGCAATCAATAAGAGGTTTATGACAAGAGGTCATTATCGAAGTTAAAGGTCATCCTAAAATTAGCCAGATACCGATACACGAAGGCGGAGGACGTCACGACGGTAGTTATTATTAAGTATCAACCACCATACAAGGTTAGATAAAAGTTGTTGATGCAAAGACTTATAATCCAAGTGTGGGAAAAATCAACAATTGTTGATAAACCAAAGAGATAGAATATGAATAAGATTAAATGGGTAACTCAGGCAATAGCACAGCCTTGTGAAATACAAAAGAGTTTATTTCCTGATTTTGCAAATATAGCTGATGAATTAGCAGTTGAGTGGGAGATGGCTTTAAATGAACTAAATGATTCTCAAGTAGCATCTCTGTTTTCATCAGAGCAAAAACTAGCAGTAAAAAATTTAGATGATTATATGTTATCTATAAGTGGAGCTGTTAATATTCAATATTGGAATAATGACGCACTTTGTAGAAGCGTAGAGTGGCAAAAAATAAGAAAAATGGCCAATGATATATTGCGCATCATGAATTGGGAAAATGTTGTACCAGCAAAAGCCGATGCGTTATATATCAATCATGGTTAAATATCAAATCCCCACATTGTAGTAAGGAAATTTATCATTTTTTTTGAGGTTGCAATTCTGTGTTTTGTTTAATACTTTAAAGACGTACTGTTTTATATCTAATTTTTTTTAAAATTAATAAATTAGCTGTTTGCTTAGTTTGATTAAATTAGTTTGGATAAAAATTTATTGTTGTTTGACTTCCTTTTTTTAGTATTGAACTAGAAACCAATTTAAGCTATTTATTTTATGCGGTCATACTATTATAGCTTGGCCGATTGATCGTCACATTTTGGGGCAAAGGTGACCTCAAGCGCTGAAGGTAATAGGTTGTGACTACGGTGATTATCAGCGGGATCAAAGCAATATGTAACTGCTTCCAGTTGATTTTGCGTCATCTGCTATTGCATCAATTGGTTGCAGTTGATAGGTGGCTGGTTTATTTAGCCACATTTTCTACTATTGCATTAATGGTTTGTATTTTCATTCTGATGTGTTCAGTTTGTTTTTTCTGTTTACTGATGATTGTGTATTTTTTCATCCTGCTGGATTTCGCGCGAAACATTACTTTCGAATGAAATATTAAGCAATAGTCAGTTGCCACAATGAGGTGGTTTCGTGATTGCGGGCATAGGCAAGGGCGTTGTGCTGGTGTTTTGCTTTCGGATGTTGTGGTTGAATGTTGCTTTTTTTAATTACTGATAATCCGGCAGCTGCAAACCACTGCTCAAGTGCCTGAGGTGAACGTAAACCCAGATGCTCGGCAATATCGGACATGATTAGCCATACCTGACCTTGCGGATTTACATGTTTGGTAACCTTTTGGAGAAATGTTTTTAACATTTGGTGATCCGGATCGTATAAAGCAGTTTCGATGCTACTGCTTGGTTTAGCCGGTAGCCATGGTGGATTACAAATGATGAGATCGGCACGACCATCAGGGAAAAGGTCTGTTTGTTGAATGTTGATTTGTTTAGTTAAGTTTAGGCGCTGAATGTTGGCTTGAGCGCAAGCGACGGCACGAGGGTTGTTGTCGGTGGCGATGATATGTGGGATACCCCGTTGTGCCAGAATAGCTGCCAGTACACCACTACCTGTACCAATGTCGAAAGCTGTGTGACAGGATGCGGGTAAGGATGCTTGATTGACCAGCTGTAAATATTCACCACGTACTGGTGAGAATACGCCATATGGTACGTGAATTCTTTGATTGTTTAAGGCAGGAATGATGACGCCGGTTTTATGCCATTCATAGGCACCAATATAGCCAAGTAACAGGTGTAAGGGTATCAATATGTTGGTTTTATTGATTTGTCCAAATACGTCAATTAAAGCAGGGGCAACATTTGGCGCACGTTTATTTTTGATGTGTCCTTCTGCTTGGATTTCAATCAATATGCGTTGAAATAAACGGCTCTGTTGTGCTTGTTGCAAACGATGTTTATGAAAATCCTGATGTTTTTTTGCTTTATGATGAATACGTTTTTTGATCGCGGTGAGTAGTTGTTTACCTTGATGGTAGTCACCACGCCAAAGTAAGGCGTTGTTCTGATGGATAAGTCTCAGCGCATCATCGGCGCTGATTTGGTGGATGCATTCTATTTGGTTGGGGATGGGATGACGGTCATCTCCAGCCCAAATGGCGTGCATGGGTTGACCTTGTTCATTCCAATTTACGATTGTGTTCATTCAGCAAAAGCGCAAAAAGAATATTATATAGTAGAAGTGGGCACTGTCTATTCAGGTATTGCGATATTTAGCAATTTATACGGTTATGGGTGGAAATTTCGGATGATGAATCCTTTTTTGTTTAGCTTTATAAAGGATAGGCGAATTTTGTTGAGGGATGATTAGGTTACTGTGACTAGTAACTTAAGCATCAGGTTGAAGAATAAATTTCGTTTTTGTTTATTGCTGTTTTAGGTAAATTATGGTGAAGATTTTAAAATTGGAATTTTTGGCTATTACTGGTTAGATTTAGTTTTATTAAGCTTATATAGGGAGTTATTTATTGTAAAGTAGTACTTTTTTGATTATTGTCAGTGTATGAATGCTGTTTTTGGGTGCTCTGATCTGACAAGCATGGTTTTATTAAGATGGTTATTTGGTCAATATTGGGTAGATCGGATTCGATCAGATTGTGATTGTGGTTTAAAATAGTTGGATTGGTTGAGACTTTTCAGGTATTTTGTTTTTCTGGTTGGTATTAGGCCGCATATTTGATATCTGAGTGATTTGACCTTGTTTGAGTCTTATTGCTGAATATTGCCGCTAATTTAGATTAGCTGATTGTACTTTAGTTTAAATGATCAGGGCTTTTGGGCTTGATAGTTTTAAGAATAACCGCTATGTAGGTTGTTTAGTCGGTTTTGATTATTAAAGATTTTATGCTTATGCATCCTAGTTTGTGATGGTAAAAAGGATGCAAGGTAAGAATAATATTTTGCTCAGTTAATGTTGCTGTTATGTAATTGAGCAAATTGTTTTATGGAATTCTATTGAATGAAATGGATGAAAAAAGTAATGAAGTTGGCGGCGTTGTGTGTATGTGCCAATTTCATTGTTATTGCGCCGGTCATGGCTGCTCCTGAGGGCTTGGATTCTGATGCGCTTGATCGCCTGATTCGAGAAAGAACTGCTGTTAAACCTGCGGTACGGACGGGTGACGATGCCAGTGATTTGATTATGAATGCGATGGGTCTGTTGGGATTGGCTTATCATTTTGGGGGTAATTCGCCGACTAAGGGGCTTGATTGCAGTGGTTTTATGCAATATATATTCCGACGTAGTATGGGGGTTACGCTTCCGCGAACTGCACGCCAGATGGCCACGGTTGGTGAATCTGTGGCTCGAACCAATATGCAGCCAGGAGATCTGGTCTTTTTTAGCCCCAAAGGTGGCGGTATTTCTCATGTCGGGATGTATATTGGTAATGGACGTATGATTCATGCTCCACGAACAGGAAAAAATATTGAAATAACCAATATTGAACAAGGTTATTGGGCCCGAGCTTTTGTGACAGCACGAAGAGTGAAACATTGATGAATTCTATGCCGAAAATGCCTGTGTGGAAGGATGATGCGGGAAATGTTGTTTCCTGCACGGAAAAAATTAAGGTAATGCAGCAAAATATGCAGGAAATCTTTGAGCTGGCACAGGAGGCATTTGAAGATGGTCTTCTGATGGGATGTCAGGAAAGTCAGTTGCGTGGATATTTGCTGGAGTTGATGAACGGACTGAAAAATCCATATAAAAATAAGTAGCACTGTGCTGTTGAAATGGTTATTTTTCAATGTATGAAGTTGGATTAAGAACTGACATAGATGTTCTTAAGGGTTTCTGTTGGAAAATGCATGAGAATGGATAGTGATGAAGCAATGAATAGCTGTTTTATCTCAGTGAGGCTGAATGGAAATAGTTATTGAATGGTCAGTTTGATCAACTCTGTTATTGGTGAATGCTGTTGTTGTAGAGGAGGCGGCATGTTTCGTTGTGACCATGAGAAGGCACATGAGACAGGGTATCGGTATATTGGCAGGGGGAATTAAGCCTTATTCAGAACTATAATCTTTATTGTCTTTTTGTAATGATTTATGGTTATAACTGCAAGAAGTGGTGACAATGGGGGAATTTATGCGCTATTTATGATGATGCAATAGGTTATCTGGCGCAAGTTTCGGTTCTAATGCATAAATTGTAGTTATAGGTTTCAATTTTTTAATTATAAGAGAAACCAATATTTATTGAAGATTCTCAAATAATATCTAAAAAATGAATCATTGAAGAATTTTTTATTAATCGTGTTTTATATGTTCATTACTGTGACGTGTAACGCTAATATTAACCCTGTTAGTTCTATAAAATATTTCAATATTAGAAAGATCTGAAAAAGGGGAATTGGTCGCGGTAGAGAAAAAAGATTTGATTAGAAATACATATATCAATAAATATTGGTTATATTGCTGAAATAGTTCTGCAATGCTTAATATTTACGCTAAAAATCAAGTCTATTTAGCGTGGCACTTAATCAAATTTATATTAAGACAAAATTAACAGAAATAATAGCAAATAGGTTTGGATTAATTTTTGTCTAACCTTTGTTTTTAGACCTGATGATATGGGTATGCAATGGAAAAATTTTTCTAGGGATAGAGCGATTGCAAAGATTGATTTGTTTGATAATGGAACAATTCAGTTTTTTTATAGGTTTCGAAAATAAAAAGGAAATGATTTAGACTTTTTTGAGAGTGCATTTAACTCAGATTCAGATGGGATGAATCCTGTCATTCTTAAGAGATGTAATTAATTTGGAAAAATATTATTTTTTAGGAATAGATGAAGCAGTTAATGATACGGCATAGGCATAATTAAGGATAGCTAATTAAAGAACTATTTGACGATGATGAGGCTTTTTCCTGTATATGGGTCAAGCGGTTTGCTGCAGATTGGAACAGCGACTTTGTTTACAAAATGTTTATCAACTTTAAGTCATGAATGTTGTTTGAATATTTTGGCGAGGATGATCAAGACGATGGGGCTTTGTTTTTTTCTTTTTCAGCGATTCATAATGAAAAGTTGTTGTTTAAAGATTGAGTGACTTAGAAATATCAGATGTGTTAAAAGGGTTTTTGAGCTCCTGTGAATTAGCATTAAGCTTAATGCATTGCAGAAAATATTATTGTTATGTTGATTCAATGATTTATGATTTTATAATGTTGTTTGTTTATTGTAGATGAATGGTATGATTTGCTTATGATTGAACTTTTATGGTGAGTGTTTCTATGAGTTAGCTTCAGGTTTGCAGGTATGTTTAATTTGTTTATTAAAAAGCCCGTCTTGGTGACGGGCTTTTTAAGTAGGTAGTTAGAATAGGTTGTCTAGTTGTTTGTCTGTGGTGCTATTCGTTGTCTTGGGTTTGGATGGACGTGGGCTATCGGTGTTAGTGGTTGTAGCCGGAAGATTGGTGGGTAAGATAGGTTGTACGTTGTTATCAACATCGGCATTTTGTGGTTTGGTATCAACTGGTTTGGTTGTTGTTGCAATATTTAGGGTGTCTGTTGCGGATGCTGATAAAGCTTGGTCAGAGGCTGCCATGGTAACGGTATTAGGTACAAATGTTGTGGGTGCATTTGGGTTTGTAGAGGCGCCTGCTGGGGTTAAGACTTCGATGCTGGCAGCTTGGACGGTGGTATTGTTCTCAATCGGTTTGTTTAAAACTTGCCATGCATGGAATATAAATCCGGCAACACAAATAGTCAGCAGAAGTAATATGGATAGCATTACTTTGGTAAAGGTACTCAGCCCCTTTTTTTTCGAGTTCTTTTTATTATTTTTGCTCGGTTCATCGGGTTTTTTGCTCATGGAAGGCTTTCCTCTATAAGGTAAACGTTAATTGCTTTGCATTATAAGCAAATTTGAATATGTTTGGTTAATTGATTCAATATTGCTGTGGCGATCTGAATGAGTTTATTCAGATCGCAAGCTTGGATATTTACAGGTTAAATATTGGGTTAATCGGTCTTTTTCGGAACAGGATTGAAGGTTTGATACAGGGTAATGACTTTTTGTACACCCGCTGTGGTGCTGATCATGTTGGTTGCTGCTTGTTGTTCTTCTGGAGTCAGGATACCCATTACATAGGTGATGCCATTGTAGGTAACCACTTTGACGTGGTTTGGCCAAACGCCTTTTGTATTAAAAAGATTGGTTCGAATTTTGGAAGTAATCCACGTATCATCGGTAACGTGGCTGATTGTCCGATTCTGATTAACTACATCTATATAGTTATATACTTTTTGTGCGGATGGCTGGGCACGCGCGACACGTTCAACTTGATTTTTGTCACTTTCACTGGCAACGATGCCTAATAGTAACACCTGTCGGTTGTAGCTGATGACAGATAAGGTAGGTTTAAATTTTTTATCGGAAGTTTGGTTATTCAGGTAGTTCATTGCACCATCAAGGATGCGGACTTCCATGACTTTGTCGTCAGTTTGTGCACCGGTACTGCGTCGATCAGCAACAGCAAGGGTTCCTACGGTAGCACCTCCTATGATGATGGCAGGACAACCTGTCAATGAGCTTGTGAGACCTAAAGCGATTAAGAGGGTAGTTATATATTTTTTCATGTTTTTTTACCTGTCTTTAATATTTGCCGATGGTTATAAACCACCAAGTAATAGTTGGTCAATCTGTGCACACAATGCGTGAATGGTGACTTGTTGTGCCTCCATAACTCGCAATGCATCATCCCCAGGAATGTTGAGCCAGAAATCTTCATCACGCAATAAAGCAGCGATATCACCACCACTGCCACCAGTGATGGCCAAAACGGGCATATCTCGTTCATGCGCGGTTTTAATTGCCTGGCAGAGATTGCGACACTGTCCATCAGTTGAAATAACGCATAGCATATCATGCTGTTTGCCTAAGGCATGAATTTGTCGGGCAAATAAGTCATCAGAACTGCTGTTATTTAAGGAACTGATTACGGCGGGATTATTGCATAATGATAATGCAGCTAATGCCATTCTGTCTTGTTGTAATCTGGTCACTAAATAGGCTGCCATGACGTTGGCCATGGAAGCATAGATGCCATTACCGGCAATCATGAGTTTACCATCACTCATCAGTGCCATGAGTATGCCCTGAGCCGCATTGGCCAGAGGTTCTGCCAGTAAATCAGCGCATTCGTGTAATAGCTGGGCGCTGTCGGAAAAATGTTGCCGGATAGCAAAAGATTCTGTCATATTTTAATCAATATAGTTCAATGTTGCATTTATTCAGTTGATGCTCGATATATTGCTGGTGCGAGCAGCGGTTTAATGCATAAATAATGATGGCTAAACGTGCTTAGGTCTTAAGCACGGTTGGATTTCCTGCTCAGGAAAAGGTATCCCTGTTAGGTGGTGGGTAATGAAATTGAATTTCATTACTCTGGTTTATCCAAGTTTATTGCTCAAGCTGGTGCGAACATCGTGGTATAGTATGCCTCTTGAGCAAAAAGACCGTGTTGATGAAGAATTGTTCTGCATGATAACGGTCAAATCAGAGTACGGAAATACCTTAATGCAAGTACATTACCAAAAAGCTACTGCTAGCATTGTACCGCAAACCCTTTATGTGGTGGCTACCCCGATTGGAAACTTGTCAGATTTAAGCCTACATGCGCTAGCTGTGCTTGCAAAGGCAGATTTGATTTGTGCTGAAGATACCCGTGTCACTCAGCAGTTATTGCGTGCTTATGGGTTGACTGGTCGTTTAATCAGTGTACGCGAACAGAATGAGCAAAGTATGGCTGATCGGGTCATTGCTGCTCTGACAGCGGGGGAAGTTGTAGCGCAGGTGTCTGATGCTGGTACGCCTGCTGTATGCGATCCAGGAGCTCGTTTAGCGGTGCGGGTGCGTGAGGCAGGCTTTAAGGTTGTGCCTGTAGCCGGTCCTAGTGCGGTGATGGCTGCGCTAAGTGTTGCTGGAGTGACGCAGTCTGATTTTTATTTTGCTGGGTTCTTACCGGCTAAAAAGGGCGAGCGTGAAATGCGTCTGCAACAATGGGCAGAGGTTGAATATCCGGTGGTGATGTTTGAAACACCTCATCGGATAGCGGCTACGCTGGCGCAGATGGCGATTCTTTATCCACAGCGACGGCTTATGCTGGCTCGTGAAATCAGTAAAACACATGAAACTTATTTGTGTGGGACGGTTGCGGAGATCCAATCGATTTTGCTGCAAGATGCGAATCAAAATCGAGGCGAAATGGTATTGGTTTTACATCCGGCGGCTAAAGAAAAAAACGCGGCTTTGGCCGCTGAGTCTAAGAGGATTATGCAGATTCTAGCGCAGGAATTGCCCACTAAGCAGGCAGCTGCTTTAACGGCAGAAATTTGTGGTGAAAGTAAGAAGGCTTTGTATGATTGGGTAATAGCACATAAAAAACAATAAAATATGTGCAATTTTGTGCTGGTATCTACGATTATTATGTTTTATTGTATTGTACATACAGATTAGCTTTGTTTATGATACGGTCTTAATTGGCTGTTGCCGCCGCTTCAGCGTTGGCACCCTTCTAAATATTGAGATAATTTAAGGTGAACCATTATGTTGAAAAAAACCGCTATTCGTTCTGGCTGGTGTTTGCTGGCATTAGCTTTGGCTGCTTGTTCTGGCTTGAAACAACCGGCAGCGCCAACTGAAGCGGCAGGTAGTACAAATACCAGTACCAATGCTGACAATCCTTATGGTTCAGCTCCTTACACACCTCCTCCAGCTTCTAATACCGATTATGGTACCTCAGGCTCAACGCCTTCTTCTTCTGGTTATGTTCCTAATTACTCGCCGGTTGATATTAATGCAACCAATCATACGGTTCAACAAGGCGATACTATTTATAATATTTCTAAACGTTATCAGATTACGCAAGAAAATTTGCGTAGTTGGAATAATCTGGATGGAGACAGCATTCGGCTTGGGCAGATATTAAGAGTTAAGCCTGCTGGGTATGTTGCTTCATCGGGTTCCAATACGAGTACAGTAACGGCGACCGTTTCTCCGTCTAAGTCTACAACCTCAACCACGACAACTACGACGACGACCACGACAACTAAACCCGCTTCAACAACCACTGTTAGTAATACTTCCGGTATAGATTGGCTACGACCAACAGCGGGCAGTATTTTGCAAAGTTTTGGTGGTAATAGCAAAGGTATCGATTTTGGCGGCACTATAGGTCAGCCAGTGGTAGCTGCAGCATCAGGTAAGGTGGTTTATGCCGGCAATGGATTACGTGGTTATGGTAATCTGATTATTGTTCAGCATAATCAGAAGTATTTAACCGCTTATGGTAATAATCAAACCATTATGGTTAAGGAAGGGCAGCAGGTTAAGCGTGGACAACAGATTGCGACGATGGGCAATACTGATGCTAAACGTCCGCAATTACACTTTGAATTACGTGAAAATGGACACCCTCAGGATCCGGCTAAGTTTTTACGCCTGTAAGGCTGGTAATTTAAATAAGGTGATGAAAAGTATATCTTCGCTTTTTGTTTCTAATTAGCAATAGTAGATGACTGATATCTTGTTTAGGATATCAGTCATTTTAATTGTGGCTACAGAAGACTTGAAACGATGCTTTGCTGACATTGATCTTAGCCTTAGGGCAAGTTGTCTGCGCAGGCTTTGGATACAAAGGTTGAAAAAAAACTTCTAACTTAGGTTAGAAGTTTTTGAGTTTTTTTATAACTGAGGCCCTGAAGCAACCAGATTTTTACCTTCTTCGGTATCGGTGAATTGCTCAAAATATTTGATATATTTCGAAGCCAGATCTTTAGCTTTTCTTTCCCATTCTTGCTGATCGGTATAAGTTGTGCGTGGATCAAGGATATCCGATACATGGGGTAGGTGTTTCGGAAAGGTCAGATTGAGGTAAGGGATTTTCTCGGTTGGAGCGCTTTCTATCGAACCGTCGATGATGGCATCGATGATAGCACGGGTATCCTTAAGAGAAATCCGTTTACCGGTACCGTTCCAGCCAGTATTAACTAAATAAGCTTTGGTGTGATGCTTTTTCATCTTGTTGACCAGATTTCTGGAATAGATGGTCGGGTGCAAGGTTAAAAAGGCTTCTCCAAAAGCAGGCGAGAAAGAAGGTTGTGGGTCGTTGATACCCCGTTCGGTACCAGCCATTTTGGATGTGTAACCGCATAAGAAATGATACTGTGCCTGATTATCGTCAAGCAGGGATACTGGCGGTAAGACACCAAAAGCATCAGCCGATAAATAGATGATTTTTTTAGCGTGCCCTGCTTTGGATGGAAGCACTATTTTATTAATGTGATAAATCGGATAAGAAACTCGAGTGTTTTCGGTGATGGATTTATCTTCAAAATCTATTTCGCCATGTTCATCAACCACGACGTTTTCGAGAAGAGCATCACGTCGGATGGCTTTCCAGATATCCGGTTCTTTTTCGGCTGAAAGGTCGATGACTTTGGCGTAGCATCCTCCTTCAAAGTTGAATATACCATTATCATCCCAACCATGTTCATCATCACCAATTAAATAACGCTTAGGATCGGCTGATAGGGTGGTTTTACCCGTTCCTGATAAGCCAAAGTAAATTGCTACGTCTCCATCTTCACCAACGTTGGCTGAACAGTGCATGGAAGGCATGTTTTTCAATGGCAGATAGTAATTCATCATGGAGAACAAACCTTTTTTCATTTCTCCACCGTACCAGGTTCCACCGATTAGCTGAATTTTATCGGTTAAATTGAATACGACGAAGTTTTCAGAGTTCAGGTTTTGTTGCTGCCAGTCTGGATTAGTAAATTTGGAAGCATTGATAACGGTAAAATCGGGCTCACCGAAATGTTCTAATTCATATCCTGTTGGACGAATAAACATGTTGGTGACAAAGTGTGCCTGCCACGCTACTTCCATGATGAAACGGACTTTAAGTCGTGTGTCTTTATTGGTACCACAAAAGGTATCTACAACATAAAGTTTTTTATTGGAAAGGTGATTAACTACCTTTTTTTTCAGGTCTGCAAATATTTCTGGAGTGGTGGCTCGGTTGACTTTGCCATCCCACCAGATGGTGTCCCGGGTGATATCGTCTTCGACAATATATCTGTCTTTGGGAGATCGACCGGTAAATACTCCGGTTTTGACGGCCACTGCACCAGATTTGGTCAGTATGCCTTTTTCATACCCTTCATTAGCCGGGTCTAATTCGGCCTGAAAAAGCTGATCGTGGGTTGGATTGCGTAGGATTTCCTGTACGCCGACTATACCTAAATCTGCCAATGCTTGGTTTAAGTTGTTCATAAAGTCTAAGAATAGAGTTTGAAGGAGGTGTAACTAATATGAAGAAGGGTGAATAGCTAGAAAAAACGTACCAATTATACAATTAATTTTATCTATTCTGGCAAATATTATGTTTGTAATGATTGATGATGTTTAAATTCGGAAATGAGGTGGTGAAATAATGAAATGGTTGTTTTGCTGTTGGTTTTTCAGGGTGATGATGATTGGTTAAATGGTCGTTGATTGTGAATATGGTTTGTATTTGTTAATTTATAACATATTATTTTAATATATTTTAATTTGGTGATATTTGCCGTCTGTTGGTGAATGACGCAGACGGCAGGTGTTTAGTCTCAATCTGTTTAGCTTATTGTTGATGAGTACTGATGAATTCTTGCGTGCTTTGTATTTGAGCAAATCTTGCTAATGCAGCCATAAAGCTATTATGTACTTGATTGGCAGGAATAATATTATTTTTGAAGGTTAAATCACGCGTGGTACAAGCGTCATCAATGAGTATAGGTTGATAGCCCAGTTCGGCTGCACAACGTGTGGTAGAGTCGACACACATATGGCTCATCATGCCACAAATAATGAGTTGTTTGATGTTGTGGTGGGCGAGTTGTTGTTGTAAGTCTGTTTTGAAGAAGCTGTTAGGATAATTCTTGGGTACGATTTTTTCTTGTTCACTCTGCAAGGGTAATAGTTGTGGGTGCAGTGCCTCGCCTTGCGTATTAGGGCGAAAGAAAGTGGCAGCGGGATCGAGATTGGTATGCAGAATATAAAAAATGGGCAATTGTTGTTGACGGAAGTGATCACGTAAGGTGAGTACCTGTTGCAAGGTTTGTTCAGCCTGATTCAATTCCATATTTCCTTGGGGGAAATAATCATTTTGCACGTCGATAATGATTAAGGCCTGTTGCATGGGTTTTGTCCTATTTGAATTTTTGGGTTAATTCTGGTTAAGCACAAAAGATTATAGGACAAGTTAGCCGAAGCGATTTAAATATTTTCAGTTGGGATATGAAATGTGCTTAATTGAAGATCAATGACTAATTCGGTGATTGAAGATGTGTCCCTACAAAAGTCCATATTTGAAAACAATGATGAGTTAGAAAGATGGATAGAGGGCATTTTTGCTGTTTAGCTGGCATGCCGTGGGTTTAATCTGCTTAATTCAGTATGTAGGGTAAATGCTATCGTGTAGATTGCAGCTTTATTTATGTCGCTCATTAAAATAGTGGCTTCAATTACGAAAAAACATTTTGATCATTTTAGGATATGTTATCCAAGATTTAATTTGGATATTTTATCTGATTGTATTCTGCTTTGAGTAATTAAGTGGGTTTTAACTTCGGCACTGTTTAATTTGAAGAAGTTTATATAGTGGAATAAATACAGGCTTGATTGATCTGAGTTAATTTATTTTAGTCAAGCCAAAATATTGCCGGAAAAACGGCAATTGTATCGCGGCGGTGCCTTTTGCGTTATTTAAGATGTAAGCAAGATTAATATTTGCACCAATCTAGTTTTTTTGCTGGCAAGTCTGGATAAGCGCTTCTTCAGCTAAACAAGCTTGTTTGGCAAAGTTTAAGCTGTTGTTAACTAGGTTTTGATTTTGCTCAATTTGGGTTGCGGTTTCGATAATGAGCAATCTTTCCGGACGACCAGCATGCAAACTCATGCGCATTTGTGCCGGCGTAAATGGTAGGTTATGTTGGTTGGCAAAAGCCCGTGCCCGCGCATTGGCGGTTTTCAGCATGGGAATTAAGGTGATATCTAAATGAAAGACGCGAACGCCCATAACCAATATGCGAGCAGCAAACCAATCCGCTTCATCACTGATTATAGCTGGGGTAGGTTGCTGAAAATTAAACCTCTGTGCTGCGATGAGCATGGCTATGAGACGTAGCTGAGGGATTAAGGCTTCGCTTAACATAAATTCTTGGTTGATTTCTGTGTCACGCAGTTGTGATAGCTGGTGGTGTTGGTTGCCATCAACAATCATATACCAACGCTGTAATTGCTGTGCTGGCGGTAAATCCTGTGACTGTTGTTGAACTAGGGCATGCATTTTTCTCTCACTTAAGTTTGTATTCATTTTAATGCCTTTCTATTTGTAAAACTTGAGGCGTTTTTGGCACTAAAAAACCGCCTCGATTGATTCGGGCGGTTTACCTTTTTTTCTGACTTCGCTAATTGGATTTAATCATACGCGAAAAGGCACCGCACTAAAGTGTGGTACCAATAAGAGTAAGAAAAGAAAGGTTTTGTATTATTCATTCTTTTAAAATACCGTTGCGAAGTTTGTTTGTCAAGTATTTTTTTGCTGTTGATCTGCGACGAGACTATTGCAATTTTGTGTTTTGCCTATATTAATAAGGGTGGTGATCACCCCAACGATGGATTAGTTGATGGGGGATATGTAGTTGATCAAGAATTCTGGCCACAATAAAATCGACCATATCGGCAATGGTGGTAGGATGGTGATAAAAGCCCGGAGACGGAGGCAGGATACACACGCCTAATCTGGCTAATTTAAGCATGTTTTCCAGATGTATTGCTGAAAATGGACTTTCTCGTGGTACGACTATAAGCTGTCTATTTTCTTTCAAACAGACATCGGCAGCTCGCTCTAGCAGATGGTCAGATGTACCATTGGCGATGGCTGCTATGCAACCCATGCTGGCCGGGCAAATTATCATGGCATCGGCAGGGTTGGAACCAGAAGCAGGGGGGGCAAACCATTCATCTCGCCCGAAAACAGTCAGCATTGATTTTTCAACGCCGAATTCTGCACATAATAGATCTGTACACTGTTTGGGATTAGCTGGCAGATGCCAGTTCAGCTCTTGTTGGGCAACGATTTGCGCTGCTTGCGAATACAGTAGCCATACTTTAATTTTGGCCTGCAGCAGACAGGATAGTAAACGTTTGGCGTAGGGCATTCCGGATGCACCGGTTAATGCCAAGGTAACGGTTTCAATTCTGCTTGCAACAGGATTAATCATGATGATGCGGTCATTTAAATAGGGTGGAAGCTCATTATAGCTGTTTTAGATAGCAGTTGGGTTGTCGGTCTCGTTGTTTGAATTTTAAATTTGTGGTGTGGTCGGTTAGCGATGTTTTGAGAAGAATAATTCTACAGCCTGCGCGCTCTATCTCGACCATTCTGATTCAGCCGTCGATATGGCTGGGTTTTATAAGTTTTGATTAATATTGGATTGATAGTTATGCAATGGAAAAAAATATTATTATGGTCAAGTGTGTGCTTGGGTATGTTGTCTGGTTGTCAGGAATTGTCTGGCCCACAAGAGAATTGTAATGAGGGTGTAGAAGCTGGTAGTCAGGTTGTGAGTGGTAAATGTTTGCCAGCTAAGAAGAAACCTGAGGCACCGCTGATTATGCCGGAGCGCCTTTCAGCTCCTTTGGTGTCGGTGTCGGTGGATAAGCCGGTGGATGAAGTGGGCAATTGTTTGCATACGAATATGCAGTCTCGTTTTAAATTACCGGCAGAATTTTATAAAGTAACTGTTTATGCTAATGGCAGTCAGACTCTGGCACTGGTTAATCCTTTTACTAAGCTGGAAGGATTGCAAATAGATGTGGTTAAAGCCGGACCCAATCACAGTATTGTTAATCTGTATGATAATGGTATGGTTATTTCGAAAGCCTGGCAGCAGTTTCCTAAGCTGTGCCAATAGTATTGTCAAATAATCCACCATTTTTGATACAAGAAAACCCTTCACTGAGTGAAGGGTTTTTATGCTTATTGCTAAGGGTCAGGTTTATTTTCCCGCTTTAAGATTTTGCCATAAGCGTAGTTCGTACTTGAGGGTGTCGCTTTTGGCTGGAAGAACCAAATAGCTATTTTTAAGGACCTCATCAGACGGGAAAATGCTGCTGTTTTGCTGATATTCTTTTTTCATCAGATCTTTTGCTGGTAAGCTGGCAGGCGCGAAGGTAACGAAGTTAGCATTACGCGCAGCAATATTCGGGTCAAGCACCCAATTCAAATAACGATAGGCGTTTTGGATATTGGTGGCATCTTTGGGAATGGTAAGGGTATCAATCCATAGTGAAACACCACTAGCCGGTACCAAGACGTCTATATCGTCTTTGCCTGTGGCCTCTTGACGACGACGTTTAGCAATATTGAGATCGCCGCCAAAACCGATGGCCAGACAGACATCGCCTCTGGCCAGGTCATCAATGTAGCCTGAGGAAGAATAACGCAAAACGTTGTTGTGATTGATTTTAATGACATTGGCGGCGAGATCAATGTCATTTTTACTCTGGCTGTTTGGATCTTTACCAATATAGTGCAATGCCAGCGGAATCATTTCTACTGGACTATCCATATAGCTGATACCACAGCTTTTGAGTTTATCGGTATAGTCCGGATTGAAGGCCAGATCCCACTCATTTTCAGGCATGGGGGTATCGCCTAATGCAGTCTGCACTTTAACCCGATCTATTGCGATGGTATTCATGCCCCAATAGTTGGGAATGGCATATTGGTTGCCTGGATCGGCATCCTGCAATAATTCTAGTAATTTCGGATTGATAAATTTCCAGTTTGGGAGTAGTTCTTTATTCAATGGCTGATAAGCACCAGCTTTAATCTGACGACCAAGGAAAGAGTTAGACGGACCAACTATGTCATAACCGGATTGACCAGTCAGGATTTTACTTTCCAGTGTTTCATCACTGTCGTAATAGTTATATGTAATTTGAATATTGTATTTTTTTTCGAATTCGCTGACGGTTTTGGGGTCAACGTAATCTGACCAATTGTATATTTTAAGTGCTTTAGTATTGTTTAATTCCCCTGATTGTATTGCTTTTACTGCAGAGGCCGGCTGTGCCGTAGTATTGTCTTGGGAACCATTACAGGCAACCAATGTACATAAAATCAAACCAACTAAGCTCAGACTGGCTGTTTTTTTCATGTCTGTCCTTTAATTAAATATGCATCAGTAATCTTGTTGCTGATGCGGATTTTGTAATTTTACTATCTTTGTAACATTATTTCGGGTTGATATGGGATAACTCGGCTGAAATAATGTAATTGTGTTGTTGGAATTGTCATTTTCATTATGAAAAATTGAGTTGCAGGTAGGCGTAACTTCAAAACTACGGTAAGATAAGCGCATGATTTTAACAAGGGCAAGAAGCTGGAAGGGCAATCACTAAAGCTCTGTTTCTGGTTACTGTTTTCAGGCAGTCTGTGAAAATGCAGACTGCCTGTCTACAATTATTTGCCTCTATAAACTGACACAAACATGAAAACAGCTGAACTCCGAAGTAAATTTCTACAATTTTTTGAAAGTAAAAACCATCAGATTGTACCTTCTTCTTCACTGGTACCGCCACAGGATGATAAAACTTTATTGTTTACTAATGCCGGTATGAATCAGTTTAAAGATGTCTTTCTGGGGTTTGACAAGCGTCCATATCATCGCGCCACAACAGCGCAGAAATGCGTGCGAGCCGGGGGCAAACACAATGATCTTGAAAATGTAGGCTATACTGCACGCCACCATACTTTTTTTGAAATGTTGGGTAATTTCAGTTTTGGTGATTATTTTAAGCGTGATGCTCTGCTTTTTGCGTGGGAATTTCTAACCAGTCCGCAATGGCTTAATTTGCCCAAAGAACGCTTATTGGCTACTGTGTATGCTGAAGATGATGAAGCTTATGATATTTGGCTCAATGAAATCGGCATGCCAGCAAATCGAATTATTCGTATTGGTGATAATAAGGGTGCCCGATTTGCTTCTGATAATTTCTGGCAAATGGGCGATACTGGTCCATGTGGCCCTTGTTCTGAAATTTTTTATGATCATGGTGAGCATATCTGGGGTGGACCGCCAGGCAGTGCTGAAGAAGATGGTGATCGTTTTATCGAGATCTGGAACTGCGTCTTTATGCAGTATAACCGGGATGAAAACGGCAATATGAATAAGCTGCCACGCCCATCGGTGGATACCGGTATGGGTCTGGAGCGGGTGTCGGCAGTGTTGCAACATGTACACAGCAATTATGAGATTGATTTGTTTGTTAATTTGTTACATGCTGTGGCCAGAGTAGTGGGAGTAAGTTACTCACAGGACATGCCAAGTCTGAAGGTCATTGCTGATCATATTCGTTCTTGCGCATTTCTTATCGCAGATGGTGTGTTACCGAGCAATGAGGGACGTGGTTATGTATTACGCCGAATTATCCGGCGTGCAGTGCGCCACGGCTATAAGCTGGGATGTAAACAGGCGTTTTTCCATTTGTTAGTTGGTGACCTTGCCAAGGAAATGGGAGAGGCTTATCCGCAATTAATTGAAAAACAGACTCAGATCAGTGAAATTCTGCAACAGGAAGAAACCCGTTTTGCGCAAACGCTGGAAACAGGCATGGCTTTGCTGGAAACGGCGTTAGAAAAAGATTCACAGAGTTTATCTGGCGAAGTTATTTTTAAATTGTATGATACCTATGGTTTTCCTTATGATTTAACGGCTGATATTGCCCGTGAACGAAATATCAGTTTGGATGAAGAAGGTTTTGAAAGAGAAATGGCGGCGCAACGTGCTCGTGCTCGTGCCGCACAGAATTTCAAAGCCAATACGCAGCTGAACTATGAAGGCACGGACACGGAGTTTCGTGGTTATAGTGAACGACAAAGTGAAAGTAAAATTTTGGCTTTGTATAAAGATGGAGAAGCTGTTGAGCAACTTCATGCCGGTGAAGCAGGAGCGGTAGTTATTGATTTTACGCCGTTTTATGCGGAATCAGGTGGTCAGGTTGGTGATGTAGGTTATATATTTACCGGCGAAAACCGCTTTCAGGTATTGGATACGCAAAAAATTAAAGCCAGTGTATTCGGGCAGTTTGGCGAGATGTTGGCTGGCAGTTTAACAGTTGGCGATGCAGTGACTGCTCAGGTGGATAATGATATTCGAGAAGCCAGCATGCGTAATCACAGTGCTACGCATCTGATGCATCGGGCTTTACGTGATGTATTGGGCACACATGTTGAGCAGAAGGGCTCATTGGTGACGCCAGAGCGTACTCGTTTTGATTTTTCGCATTCGCAACCCGTGACAGCTGCTCAGATCGCAGAAGTTGAACGTCGGGTGAATGAAGCCATATTGGCCAATGTACCCGTTTGCGCCCAGCATATGACTTTTGATGAAGCGATTGCCGCCGGTGCCATGGCTCTATTTGGAGAAAAATACGGCGATCAAGTGCGGATGTTGAGTATGGGCGAATATTCAACTGAGTTATGTGGTGGTACGCATGTTTCCCGCACGGGTGATATCGGTTTATTTAAAATTGTGTCTGAAAGTGGTATCGCTGCTGGTGTGCGCCGTATTGAAGCTGTTACCGGTATGGTATCGCTGCAATATGTTCAACAGCAGGAAGAGTTATTAAAAGCTGCGGTAGCAGAGGTAAAAGCCCAGACTACAGATGATCTGTTGACGAAGATCGCAGCTATGCAAACGCACAGTAAACAGTTAGAGAAATCTTTGTTGCAGGCAAAAGGTGAGCTAGCCAAGCAGGCGGGTATGTCTTTGTTGGCACAGGCGCAGTCGATTGGAACAGCCCGACTGGTGGTTAGTCAGGTTGAAGCTGACAGTAATGCGTTACGTGAAATCACCACTTCGCTAACAGCAAAAGGCGATAATATTGTTGTGCTGCTGGCAGCGGTTAATGCAGGTAAAATAGCGATTACTGCTGGTGTTTCTAAGGAATTAACTAAAACGGTTAAAGCCGGCGAATTGGTTAATTTTGTTGCCACTCAGGTTGGTGGCAAAGGTGGTGGACGTCCGGATTTGGCGCAGGCCGGTGGGCAGGATGTGGATCAGCTCGAAACGGCGTTGACCAGTGTGGCTGATTGGCTAAAAGCCAAGGCAATATAAGTTTTTGCAGATGTATGAGCGGTGGTTTGTGTTATGGCAGCATAAACCACTGTGACTAATCCCTACAGGAGAGGAATGATGCAGAAGTACTTAAAAGGTTATTGGGCAGTTTGGTTAATGCTGTGTTCAGTGTGGGCATTTGCGGCCACGCCGGAACAGATTGCACAACAACAATTACAACAAAATGTTCAGATGGTGTTATCGGTAGCTAAAGATAAAAGTTTGAACGAGCAGCAACGAATCAGTCAGATTGAACGCTATGCTGATCAGTTTCTGGATTATGAGCGTATTTCTGCATTAGCTGTGGGTTTGCCGTGGCGTCAGTTTACACCGCAACAAAAACAAGATTTTAGTGCCGCTTTCAAGAGTATGATTGTGCGAATTTATGCGCATTCTGCTTTATTGGGTGCGGCAAATGCGGAAGTTAAGGTTTTACCGAAGGTGGTGAATCAAGGTAAAAACAAGCTGGAAACGTTTACTGAGATTGTTAGCGCTAATAATAAGCGCTACACGGTTGGTTATCAGATGTATTATTCCGGTGGTGTGTATAAAATTTATAATTTCCGCGTTAATGGTACCAGTCTGGTCACGGTGTATCGCTCACAATTTGATCAGTCGATTCAACAAAAAGGAATTGATGGCACGATTGCCCAGCTAAAAGAACGTGGATTTGGCAAGGTTCAGACTATTAAATAGTTTTGCATAGCCATGTTTTGAATAAGGATTGAAAGGTGATGGATTGATTATCCATCACCTTATTTTTATGACTGTCTGCTTTTAAATTTGCCATAAAGATATAGGATCAAGCAGGCAAAAATCACGGATGCAAT
Organism: uncultured Neisseriaceae bacterium; assembly: GCA_945267035.1. GTDB lineage: Bacteria > Pseudomonadota > Gammaproteobacteria > Burkholderiales > Neisseriaceae > Snodgrassella. The sequence goes on from CALYOS010000031.1 coordinate 21,305, forward strand.
CAAACCAGCTTTTTCTCCGGCATGATACCAGCCGAACATTTGTCCGACATAACCTGCAACCACTGATCCACCTATGCCAAGTATTGTCGTCATCACTAATCCCAGATTTTCTTTACCTGGATAAATGACTTTTGCAATTACGCCAATAATAAAGCCGACGATAATCGTCCAAATTAAGCCCATAATTTACTCCTCGTTATAAGAAGTTTTATCTTAATACTACTAAGTGATTGAAAGTAAATCGCTTATGTAAAATAATTAGTTATTTGGGTATATTTTGTAACGGGTTTTGTAATGTTGCAAATAACAATAAATTTGCTATTCTTAACGTTGTTGATGGTTGTTTTTCATGGGAAATAGTTTTTTTATGCTAGTTTTCGTCTCTAGCTAAACCTGTCTTTAGATGATAGTGGCTGAAGGCATACTAAGCTCAGTGGGTAGTAAAAAAAGCACAGCTTAAAGCTGTGCTTAGATGATTGGATGAAGTTTAGTTATCACCAGTGTATTCATTCAAATCATGATATGCCCGACCACTTGATGGATTACCATAAACACGGTGGGTAGAATCATTTTGACCGTTTTGCGCAGTAGATTGAGTGAAGTTATTGATATCAGTATCATCATTCTCTTGGTTGGCCAGTGCTACACCTGCAGTCATGCTAAAAGAAGCAGCTAATAATAAGATAGAAGCTATTTTCCTCATTTTTGTTTCCTTTCGTATGTGCGTTATAAGGATAAAATATAAATTCGTGCTTGTGCTGAATTTATGTTTGACCCTAACGATATATTAATACTTTATCGAATATTTAGTAAAGCCTAATAGATAAAATCTGAATTGCTAGCTAGGAAACCTTTTCAGTTTGATCCTAGAAAACCAAATTAAACCTAACTCAATAAAAAAAACAGATTTAAATGCTACAAAATTGATAGCACTCTTATCTGTTTTTCAGTATAACGATTATTAAAAGCAGTCGCAATTAAATTTCATTAACTAATTAATATATTTGTTTATCTATTATAAACAGGTAAACGATTGCAAATATTTTTAACTTTATTTGAAATTTCAGCAATGATCTGTTCGTTATCAGCATTGTCTAATACATCTGCAATTAGATGAGCCAATTCACGCGTATCTTCTTCGGTAAAACCACGGGTGGTGATGGCGGCCGTACCCAAACGGATACCGGAAGTGACGAATGGTTTTTCAGGATCATTGGGGATGGCGTTTTTATTCACCGTAATATTGGCTTGACCTAATACAGCTTCGGCTGTTTTACCAGTAATGTGTTTGGGTTGTAGATCCACCAAAAACATATGGCTTTCTGTCTTACCAGAAACAATGCGTAAGCCACGTTGAATTAAAGTTTCGGCTAATACTTTGGCATTGAGTTTAACTTGTTTGGCATATTGTTTGAATTCCGGTTGTAACGCTTCTTTGAAAGCAACGGCTTTGGCTGCGATGACGTGCATTAACGGACCACCTTGTAAGCAAGGGAAAATTGCGGAATTCAGTGCTTTAGCATGTTCATCGCTACGGCTTAAAATCACGCCGCCACGAGGTCCACGTAAGGTTTTGTGGGTTGTGGTGGTGACAAAATCGGCAAAGGGTACTGGATTAGGGTATTCACCTGCTGCCACCAGTCCAGCATAGTGGGCCATGTCGACAAATAAGTAGGCACCCACTTTATCCGCAATGGCACGGAATCGTGCCCAGTCAATTTCTAGAGAATAAGCAGATGCACCTGCAACGATCATTTTTGGCTTATGTTCAAGTGCTAGTTTTTCAACTTCGTCATAATCCAAAACTTCATTTTTATCCAGACCATAAGTAATGGCGTGGTATAAGCGACCGGAAATATTGACGCCGGCACCATGGGTGAGGTGACCGCCATGAGCTAAAGACATACCCAAAATGGTATCACCAGGTTGCAAAACGCTGGCATATACCGCCTGATTGGCTTGAGAGCCTGAATGTGGCTGCACATTAACATAAGTAGCACCAAACAATTGCTTTAAGCGGTTAATCGCCAATTCTTCTACGATATCTACATATTCACAACCACCGTAATAACGTTTGCCCGGATAACCTTCTGCATATTTATTGGTTAGTTGGCTACCTTGTGCTTCCATTACGGCACAGCTAACATAATTCTCTGAAGCGATAAGTTCAACATGGTCTTGTTGGCGCTGATTTTCTGCAGCAATGGCTTTTGCCAGTTCAGGGTCAAATTTTTCGATGGTTAAATCTTTAGAAAACATTTGGATTATTCCTTTTGGTTATGAAAGGTAAAAGAAAAAGGTGAAGATGACTTAACGTAAGTTTATTTAGTTAACTATTTTAGCTTATCGACACGGCAGATGTGGATGAATTTGATCATTGTTTTAAATAAAGCAAATTCATACTCGGATAGATTGAGGTAGACATGAATCAGATCAATCTTTTGTTGAGATGGCTCGACTAAATGCGGATATAGCTGACATCCGAATTTGGAAAGAGCTGTACAGCACACTCAACCTTAATCAGGGCAATTCAACTGATTGAATTTGCATAAAGAACGTTGGCTAATGTTATAAAACATACTGTCATCATTGTTCATTAGCATAATTAAATCTGTCCGGAATAATCTTATTTAAAATAAACCTACAATTTTCTGATACTTTGTTAAATCCTTTTTTTAAAATACCGTTGTATTAACCTTACTCTGGCTAATGCAATTTGTGGATCTATTTTTAAGGCTTGCTGATATTCAACTTCAGCTGCTTCTTGATGACTTTGTGCATAGGCTATGAACCTGATAGCTCAGAAATTGGTGGATAATGGGAATTGAGTTCTAATGCTTCATCATCGTATTCTTAGGTACTTGATATTAATTCTAAATACTTTTTTTCTTTGGGGAATTCTGAATTTATCTAATATATGACAGCTCAGGTTTTGCTGTATCTCAACAACCGCTGATTATTAGCTTCTTTTAATCCCTTTTCTGCTTGTTCCGTCAGAACTTTGATGGATCAAAATTTTATCTATTTACAGTCTTTTTTGCCTTTACGACTTTGTTAGTAATCTTTTAAAAATCATCTTTATGATAATTATCCCAATTTGTTTCTAAGATATATCCCTGTACTGCATCTTTTTGCAAACCTATTATTTTGGTGGTACTAAATTTATAATGTTTTTGAAGTAATTTTTGTTGTTGTTCTAACATCTCTTTATTACCTATGATGTAATATAACTTATATAAATGTCTATCTTCAGATACTAAAGTGTATTCATCTCCATCATCAATAAAATTCATGACTTCTTTATATCTGTTAATTAACCGGATGGCATCTTTATATCTTTTGCAATGGATATAAGATTCCTTTAATTCAATGTACACAGCTCCTAACCATTTGAATTTCTCCTTCATCTCTTCTTTGTTAAATGCAAAACTATTATATCGGCTAATTACAAATTCACACTGCTGAATGGTTTTTTCATCATCCTTCTCTTTGTTCCAATACAAATCAATAAGACCTATTCTTGCTTCAAAGTAATCCATATCTATTTCTAAGGCTTTTAAATACATCTGCTCCGCCTGTTTGTATTGTTTTTGGTTTTCATATATTTTTGCTTTTAAGCAGTAAACTTCTTTATACGCAGGATTGATCTTTAAAGCCTCGTCTAAATATTGCCAAGCTGCTTCTGCTTTTCCACTTTCGTAATACGTAGCTGCTAATAAGTAATAATATTGAGCTTCAGGGTATTCTGCTGTTATTTGATGCAAAAGGGCAAGAGCTTCTGCATATTGTGCAAATTGCCGATAATGTCGGGCTTCTGCTATTTTTGTTTTCAGTTCTTTTTTATCCATATCTATGCATTTCTGGAATTAGCTATAAAACAAAAACCATGTATGGCTTGATACCCTTATATAAGAGCCACTTCCAACGTCTAGCCTCAGCAAGGTTATATCTATATAAATACCATTTTGTTGCAGCTATTTTTCAGATTTTATCCATCTCAAACTATATTGCTCTTTTTTATTGGTGCTATGTTTCAGAGATTCCTCATATCTTGTTTTTACCAATGCTTTCTTTGCTCTTCCGTATTTATATCTGTTACCTAAAGGAAGATTGACTTTAGACTTAGATAAACCATTTTTATCTATTCGGTCAGCTGTAGAAATAATCAATGGTTTATAATAATTTGTTACATGTAAATCGTCTACATTCCATGGTCCCCGGCTAAGCGTTTCTGTATGAGCTATTGTCTTGAATAAATCTTCAAGCTGTGAAAGCAAATTTGGGTCTATTCTTTTATTCCCATTATCGGTTCATGCAATAGCTGGAAATGCAGCGAAAATAGGATCAACCTAAGCCATATCACTTGGAGGAGAAGCTATAATAGGAGTAGAAATTGTTCACTCTCTAACTATAGTTGCCATTTGAGCTATTTCTTTACCTAGCGATGAGAAGAAATCACAAATGGTATCCCTATACTACGCTAGTATGATAAGTATAGACATTATTGCTAAAAATAATGAGTAATGAACTAGTTCAGATTTTTGCTAATTATAATTATGGCTAATACTAATTTGCGCAGAGTTTTTACAAGTGATCATTCCCGCATAAGGAAAAATCAACTTCGCTTCAGCCGATAATGATTTTAAAACCAACAGTGAGTTGGGCTCGGTATTCATTCAGTTAAAAGGCAGACTTCCCAATGGGATGATGCAATCTGATGATTATCAGGGAAGTTCCAATTAATGTATTGATTTAGGATGTGTAGACTGAAGGAAAGTATATTTTTCTGCCTGCGGCTAATGGATTAATTGCCAAGCAAGCTTTGTTTTTTTTGCTCTTAATCGTAGCTTTTGGATTGAATAAGTTGAAAATATCCATTTTTTATCTGATATTTTTGTTTTAAATAGACTTTGGCAACAGGATTTTTGATTACCCCTCGTTCATCTCCATACTCATATTTATCATTATAGTAATAGGTCACATATTGGGTAATATCGATGGTGAAGTCACGGTTAATTTTGAATTTGTTGAAACTGGACACGTCTTCATAACTGTACTGACTATCCAGCAACAAAGCTGCTCGCAGTTTACCTTGATGGTCATAGCTGGTAAGGAGGATATTCAGAAGTGGCGTATCTGACTCGCCGTAAGTGTTGTATATAATTAATTTATAAAGATAATCTTGATGCTGAAAACCACCTATTTCAAAATATTGATCCGTTAGGTTTAAATGGTTGTTTCCGAATATGGATCCTAATATTTCAATCTCGGTTTCTTGCTCAGTCACTTTTTGGGTTGGTGTACTGTATTGGTTTAATAGTTTTATACCATAAGGAGTTTGATGATAATAATGGCTAATCTGGTTTGAATTGGCGGGCAAGCGCAGATTTTTCACGTTAATTTGGGCTAAGCTTAGCGTGGTACTCAGGCAAAATAAGCTTGCAGTGAGGAGAAATTTTTTCAGGATAACGCTGATCATAGTGGCATAATCTTTGCTTAATTTTGTCAGCTCATGCAGCGAACAGAACTGTTTTTGTATTCTGAATGTTTTTTGGTATTTATACCATCTTGATGGTAACACACATAGAGTAGCGATGGCGGTTGAAGTTATGCGAGATTAAGCCATTCAATTTGTTCTATGCAATGGTTGTGTGGCGATACAGGTAGTCTCTACAGTTGAAATAAATTGTCTATTAAATATTCAATTGTTGTTTTTACAATTAAGTTAAAGGGGTGCTTTTTTTAGAGTATGAAGAAATTGCTTAATTTGTTGATTGTGGTTTTGGTGGTATTCAGCATTTGTACTGAAACTTATTTATTTGTCATTAAAGGCATGCATCCACTTATTTTAAACGAGACCTCTTACTTATCCCGCTTTATTTTTTATTATAGCTATTTTACCGTTCTATCAAATCTGGCCGTAGGACTGAGTAGTTTGATATTGCTGGTCAATGCTGATTATTCGGCTAAATGGTTTAAAGTGTTACGTTTGGACAGTATCGTCTGCATTACGATAACGTGTATTGTCTATAATGGGATGATGCGACAACTGCATGATGTTGATGGTATGGTTATTTTGACCAACGAATTTTTGCATCTAATCATTCCGATTTTAACCATATTTAGTTGGCTGATATATGGCCCGCGACAGTTTATTGATCAGCAAGTGATGAGTATCGCTGTAATCCCTCCTCTTATCTATGTGTTCTATATTTTTATAAGAGGTTTTTTGACTCATATATATCCTTATCATTTTCTCAATGCTGATCAATTAGGACTGTCTAAAGCATTGTGGGTTATTACTGCATTGATAATTTTATTTTTATTGCTCGAGTTTATTTTATTCTTGATTGATAACAAATTGGCTTGTGGCGCAGAGAAGCGGCGATAAATAATATTTTTCATGCGTTT
>CALYOS010000032.1 GCA_945267035.1 uncultured Neisseriaceae bacterium
AAAGTACAAAATATCAATAGAAAAAACAAGCTACAGGTTATTGTTAATTAGTTTAATTAGCTAAATAGTTTTCTGCATTAGTTCGTTATCAGCAAAACGAGTCATTATCAGATTTACCATATTTGGGTTTAAGTTTGTTGCTGTGGTTCAGTGATTTGAGAAGACTAAAAATTTAGCTGAAGAGAGAAATGGGTTTTATGGGGCTTTACTATTTCATGAAAAATAGATTGCATTGTGTATGGTACTCGGTTGTATGTTTCAATTTGTGATGTTGTGTAGCATGAAAATTGGCTATTTTCTGTCAAATCTAACTCTATGATCAGGATGATGGTAGTAACCTCTATTTCTAAGATCACTCAATAGATGGGGTGATTCACTAGCAATGATATTTATCAAATACAAGCTTATAAGTTTATGTTAATGATAAAATTTGATTTAGCTTCAATTTATACCAAATATAATTAAAGACCTTAATTTTATCTGTTATGATAGCTGAAAGATGAATTTTATTGGAAACTGGTGTGCTGCGTTTTTATAGTTGTTTATCATTGTTTTTATTCATCAATTTGGTTAATGCTCAGACAAATCAGGTTAACTTTTTTGAACATAAAGATTGGCATATAGTGTGCGATAACACATTGACTTGTCGTGCTGTTGGCTTTAATAATCAAAACCCAGCCAGTGAAAATGATTCAAGTATTTCAATCTTATTAGTACGTAAAGCGGGTGCTAATCAATCATTGAGTGGCTATGTCAGAATAAAAGATGACGAAATCGAGCAGCTAAGTGATAGCCCTATAACTGTTGTCGTCAATAATCAAGCATTAGGTACCGTAAAAACGGATGATGAGCCCTATGAATTACGGCCAAAGCAAATTTCATCAATGATTTCAGCCTTAAAAAGCAATGATAAAACGGTAAGTTTTCAGCAAAATAATAACACATGGCGAATATCGAATGCGGGATTTAACGCCGTTATGTTAAAGATGGATGAAGTGCAAGGTCGCATTGGTACGATAGGTGCCATTATAAAAACGGGCAAAAAAGACGAGTCCCACGTTTATCCCTCTATTCCTGCTCCCATAATAAAAAGAGCTGCGGTTATCAGCCCTGAACACAGTCAAAAACTGACGCTCGATGAAGTGATAAGGCGTTTCCCCGATTTTAAAACACATTATAAAAAAGAAGCGGATTGTGATTTTGATTTATCTCAATCGGCTGAAGATAGCGACATACCTTCTTTTCAGCTATTTGCATTAGACAAAGATAATGATTTACTTGCTGCCTCTTGCTGGTTTGGAGCTTACAATTCTGGTGAAGCGTATTGGGTTATTCCAAAAGGTACGTCCGCCAATAAGTATGAGATTAAATTTGTTACGCGTAGTGGTACCGACTATAGTGATGGTGAAATAACAGAAATACATAAATCACGAGGAGTCGGAGATTGCTGGAGTCGCACATATTGGACATGGAATGGACAGCAATTTTTGCTTTCTTCAGATATTACAACTGGATCTTGTCGTGGTTTTGTTGATGGTACTTGGGAGCTGCCTTATTTTGTAAGCGAAATAGAATGATCTTTATCTAGCGATATTCACACCAAGTTGAGTGATCAGTCTGTTTGCCGCCCTCATGCAAATGTGGTTAAACCATTAAGCGAACTGAAGCAGAAAAGGGTGATGCTGGATTTCTACTTCAGTTTAATCATGTTGAAAATGCAAACTAATTTGCTATTTCTCTGCCATTGCGTAGATTTCGTCCAGATTACGCCATTTCCCTTCAGCATCCATGCCGTAGCCAAATACATATCGGTTCGGGACATCCAGGCCGACAAAATCTGCGGTAATTGGTTTGGGTTTCCCAATTAATTTATTAGCAAAAACAGCAGTAGAACAGCTTGCCGCTCCGATCTGCATGATCTGTTTTTTTACCGCAGCCAGTGTATGTCCTTCATCCAGTATGTCATCTAGTACCAACACATGTCGACCAACTACAGCATTTTGCGGCGCACGCAGCCATTGATAATTGCCGCCTTGAAGTTTGTCGCCATAGCGAGAAATGTGTATGTAGTCAAAATCCAGCGGAAAGCGCAGCAGTGGTAAAAGTTTTCCGGTAAATACCACTGCTCCGCCCATGACGGGCAAAACCAGCGGATATTTGTCACCAAGGGTAATGGTGATTTCTTTGGCCATGCGTTCTAATTGAGCTTCGCAGCTAGAACGATCAAATAATAGGTCGGCTGCATCTAGCATTGCCTGAGTTTCAGCACGTTTGTGACTTAAATCTATTGTACTCATTTAGGAATGATCAAGGTATTAGATGAAATAGGGTTATCAAGCTATAACTAGCCTACTGAGGTTTGGCTGAAGTGTACAGTTAAAAATTGCAAATAATAAGGTTGTTTGGCCTATTTGTGAATCCAATCAGAACGCTTTTGCGCTGGTTAGGTCAATTGTGATGCAAATGGTTTAAAAGCTGAATTTTGCATTCTTCGGGGTAAAGGCGGATTTTATGCTCATATCAAACAAATTTGAAGTCTGTTTGATAAGGCGTCATGGAATTAGTTAGTTTTAAATAGAATTAATTTGCATAAAATGGATTACCGTCTTGGCAATGAATGCTGGCTTCAGTCGCGCCAGAGTTGTTTCAGGGCAGGAGAAATTTTAATGTGTGGCTAATCTGACTGGGTTAGCGTAAAAAGTGAACAATTTGATTACTGCTTCCACGCCAGACCAATGCTGGATCTTTAAGTTCCTGTATAAATTTGCCATCAATTAAGGTGTTAATTTTATCCACAATTTCTAATTGCGCGCTTGACAGTTCGCCTAGGGTATAGCCGGTCCACATCCAAATATCTTTGTTTGTTGTTTCCTGCTTAACACGTTGCACCAAATGTAGGATAGCGGGTAAATTATGCGGGTGCAAAGGATCGCCACCGGTCAGGGACAAGCCCTGACGGACGATTCTGCTGTCATTAAGATCTTGGATGATGCGATTTTCCATCTGCTGATCAAAAGGTTTGCCGGAATCTACCCGCCAGGTTGTGGCGTTGTAGCAACCCCGGCATTTGTGCTCGCAACCAGCCACAAACAAGGTGCAGCGGGTGCCGGGGCCATTGACAACATCAACCGGATAATACTGGTGGTAATTCATGTCTAGAGCGCACCGCACTGCTGACTAAGGTGCTTAACCCGACGTTTCACTTCTTCTTGTTTACCGGAATTGAATGGACGGGCATCTGGACTGCCTAGATAACCGCATACGCGTCGAGTAACCGAAACTCGTGCCGGGTTGTGGTTGCCACATTTAGGACAGACGAAACCTTTGCTGGTGCAGGAAAATTCACCGCTGAATCCGCAATCATAACATTCGTCGATAGGGGTGTTGGTACCATAATACGGAACATGACGATAGCTATAATCCCATACGTCTTCTAATGCCTGTAAGTTATGTTGCAAATTAGGATACTCACCGTAACAGATAAAACCACCATTGGCCATTTTTGGATAAGGTGCTTCAAAGTCGATTTTATCGTATGGATTCACTTTTTTCTCAACATCTAAATGAAAGCTGTTGGTGTAGTAACCTTTATCGGTAACGCCATCAATAACGCCGAAGTGGGCGGTATCCAGACGGCAGAATCGATCGCAGAGGTTTTCACTTGGCGTACTATACAGGCTGAAACCATAACCGGTTTCTGCTTTCCACTGATCGACGGTGTGACGAAGTTTTTCTACAATAGCAATGGCTTTTTGACGCAGAGTCTCGCTGTCAAAGACGTGTGTATCAGTACCATACAGGGCATTAATGGTTTCGTGCAAACCGATATAACCCAGAGAAATTGAAGCACGACCATTTTTAAATATTTCGGCGACGGAATCATCCGCATTTAGGCGTACGCCACAAGCTCCTTCCATATATAAGATTGGAGCCACACGTGCTTTGACATTTTCGAAGCGGGCAATGCGTGTCATCAATGCTTTGCGACATAATTGCAGACGATCTTCTAGCAATGACCAGAAACGTGCTTCATCATGCTGAGCTTCGATGGCAATGCGTGGAAGGTTCAGGCTGATCACGCCCAGATTGTTGCGTCCTTCATGAATCTGCTCGCCGTTTTCTTCATAGATGCCAAGAAAGCTGCGACAGCCCATCGGTGTTTTGAAGGATCCTGTGACCTCAACGACGCGATCGTAGTTGAGAATATCAGGATACATGCGTTTGGAAGCACATTCTAATGCTAGTTGTTTGATATCGTAGTTAATGTCTTGTGCTTTGTGATTGATGCCGTCTTTGATACTGAATACCAGTTTGGGGAAAACGGCTGTTTTGCCATTTTTGCCCAAGCCAGCCAGACGGTTACGTAGGATGGCCATTTGAATTAAGCGGCTTTCCCAGCTGGTGCCCAAGCCAAAACCAAAAGTAACAAAGGGAGTTTGTCCATTGGCAGTATGCAAGGTGTTCACTTCATATTCCAGTGACTGAAAAGCGTCGTAACATTCTTTTTCTGTACGAGCTTGAGCATAGTCGGCTGCATTGGCAATATTCCATTCATTGGCGACGGCGAGGTGTTTGTCGTAGCTGGCGCGCACAAATGGGGCCAAAACTTCATCAATCCGATTTATGGTACTGCCACCGTAGATATGACTAGCTACTTGCGCAATGATCTGCGCCGTAACTGCAGTAGCCGTAGCAATGGATTTAGGCGGCTCAATTTCTGCGTTACCCATTTTAAACCCATTAGTTAGCATGCCTTTTAGATCGATCAGCATGCAGTTGAACATCGGGAAAAAGGGTGCATAGTCAAGGTCGTGGTAATGGATTTCGCCCCGTTCGTGCGCCAAAACCACATCACGCGGTAACAGATGTTGTTGTGCATAGTGTCTGGCTACAATCCCAGCGAGTAAATCTCGCTGGGTAGGGATGACTTTGCTATCCTTATTGGCATTTTCATTCAACAAACTAAAATTGGTTTGCTCTACCAGACCCTGGATTTCACGATTCAGACGCCCACGTGATTCACGTGCTACATCACGGGAATGGCGATACTCTATGTACGCTCTGGCCAGTTCTTTATAGTGACCGGCCATGAGCTGGTCTTCTACTGCTTGCTGAATATCATGAATATCAACATAATCCCGATCGGCCACTGCTGCAGTAACGGCTGCGGCAACCTGAGCACAGTAATCTTCATCAGCAATCTGACAAGCTTCTGCCGCACGTTGAATGGCATGTTTAATGCGGGCTGCGTCAAACTGTACTTTGCAGCCATCTCTTTTGATTACAACGGGTTTCATGTCAATTATTCCTTCTCATGCCGCAGTAGGCGGCCATTACCACACTGGCTATTCAACAAAATGGAGTGGAGCAGACAAGTATATTAGAAAAAATCTATATCTAGTAGTTATCTGCTCATTCCTGCTTTTTTTTTTACTATATATGGGATTGGGTATGTGGTGAAAGTGCCCTTTTTGACTTTTATTTGATTTAACTCATTGTGTGGCGGAAATGAGGTTTGGAAGTCTATTTAATTCAATCAATTAAATGTGAGTGTAATTTGGTAAATAAATGTAATCCAATTTACATATTCTTTATTGCTAGTGCGTTTTTCTGTGACACATTTGCTGGATCACTTCAGCTTATATGCATTTTTTATATCTGATTCTTAATATTTTTTTTTGGATATATGTGCGAATACTGAATGGTTAATGATGGTTAGTTTTGCTGCTTGTGCACGTAATTGGGTAGTATGGCAGTAATGATACAGCTAATGAACAGTGCCATGATGGAGGAGGCAATCAAATTGCCTATTAATAGTCCATTGCTATTGATGAGAACTCGAGTAGTAACAATTAAGAGGCTGAGTATGATCAGTGTTAACCAGTATTTAGGATCAATGTGATGCGTGGATAATGTTGTTTTCGGTAGCAACAGAATGAAGCCGAAGATGCAAGTCATGCCAATTATTGAGCTGCTATGTTGCAATATTTTGTATAACGGTAAGGTTAAAGAGCCAATTTGAAGTTGAGTCTGTAGCCAGATCAGGTGTGTGACAAAAAATCCATGCGGATGAGTAAAGGCATCCCAAAAGAGATGTGACAGATTACCGATGAATATGGAGAAAATCACGATAAAATAATGTTGTCTGAAATAAGCTGACCAATTGAACGTCTGATATCTAGCCAGACGTTGATATAAAAATTGCGGTAGATTATCCAGCAGTGGATTACGAATAATATGGTGAAATACAAATGCAACGATGATGCTGGTAAAGATGTTATAGGCAAAGAGTCCAGATAATTCATGTCCGTAGTGATTCATAATATGCATGCGCAAGAAATACTCAAAATCTGGAGACATGCTGCCTATGATGAGACCAGTCAAAGAAAAGTAGCGGCGCAAACGATATAACGGCAGAACAATAGCAGGATGGGCGAACGTGAAAGGCATGGATAACTGCTCAACTATAGATTAATGATGTTGATGTTGTTAGACATTTTAATCATGATGATGTATTGCTCAACGTTGAAAGGGCTGGAAGATTTTAACAGTTTCATCACCTATTTTAAATCAAACGTAATATGCTGTCGTTGATACTTTTGTATAAAAGAGGTTTTAATTTGCCCATTGCCGACAAATCGCAATAATATCTTGTCCAAAATTTTTGATTTTGCTTTCACCCAATCCATAAATTTGATTTAAATCTGCCAGGGTAGTTGGAGGATGCTGTACTAAATCTTGTAAGGTACGGTCAGCAAAGATGGTATAAGCCGGTACATTATTTTGACGCGCACGGTTTTTACGCCATTCGCGCAATTTTTGCCATAACCGTTCTTCGCGTTCAGTGCGCAACCAGATATCAGTACTGTGGCTGCTGCGAGATTGATCATGTTGTAATGGACGCAGCCATACTTGCTGCTGATTTTTTAATACGGCACGCGCTTGTTCAGTTAATTGTAAAGCCTGATTGGCTATATCAACATTTAAATAACCGGCTGCGACACATTGACGTACTATTGTTCGCCATTCTTTTACCGTCTGCTCTCGCCCGATGCCGAAAGTGGATAGATGTTGATGACCGAAGCGGTGCACCCAGTCTGAATCGCGCCCCCGTAGAACATCGATCACATGACCGGTAGCAAAACGTTGTCCGACCCGATAGACGCATGACAGTAATTTCTGTACCAAAATGGTGCCGTCAAATTTTTGCGGTGGATCAATGCAATTGTCACAATGACCACATGGCTGACTTTCTTCACCGAAATAGCGCAGCAACAACTGGCGGCGGCAATCAGCGGTTTCACCAAAAGCCAGCATGCAATCGAGTTTTTGTAAATCAATTCGTTTTTGCGCGTCGTCCCGCTCAGCCAGCTGAATGCGCTCACGTAACAGTACCCAATCATTCAGCCCGTAACATAGCCAGCTAATGGCGGGCAAACCATCCCGTCCCGCTCGTCCGGATTCCTGATAAAAGTGTTCAATACTGGAAGGCATATCCAGATGAGCAACAAAACGTACATCCGGTTTGTCTATGCCCATGCCAAACGCCACGGTGGCCACGACGATGATGCCATCTTCCTGAGTAAAACGACGTTGATTCTGACTGCGAGTTTCCCAGTCCAGTCCTGCATGATACGGTACAGCCGTGAGCCCGTTTTCGCTTAAAAAGGCGGCGATATCTTCCACTCTTTTGCGTGATAAGCAATAAACAATACCATTTTGACCATTCATTTGTGAGCGAATAAATTGCAATAACTGTCTTTTTCCATTATTTTTTTCCACCACCTGATAATCAATATTTGGACGGTTAAAACTTGAAATAAACAATGGCGCATCTGACAAATGCAAATAATGTTGGATGTCACGACGAGTGGCGGTATCCGCCGTCGCGGTGAGGGCTATACGTGGTATATCGGCAAACTGTTCTGCTAAAATAGATAATTGCTGGTATTCTGGACGGAAGTCATGTCCCCACTGGCTGACACAATGGGCTTCGTCTATGGCAAAAAGACTAATATGAGTATTATGTAAAAATTGTAAAAATTTTGGCATAACCAGACGTTCTGGTGCGACATACAAAAGCTGCAACCGTTCTGCCATAATTTCATCAGCAATACGCCTAATTTCGTCGCCACTCGTTCCACTGAATACACAGGCTGCGGATATGCCATTGACGGTTAAAGCGGTAACCTGATCTTGCATCAGAGCAACAAGAGGTGAAACAACTATGGCGACACCAGCGCGCATTAGAGCTGGAATTTGATAACATAAGGACTTGCCAGCCCCAGTCGGCATTAACACCAGGGCGTTGTTGCCACGAGCCACTGTGTCGATAATTTCCGCCTGTTGGCCACGAAATTCCGGATATCCGAAAACATCGTGTAAAATTTGCTTGGCATGGGTCACTAAACACCTGTTGCTTTTGTTCTGAAACAGGTATTGTACTGCAACTAACTTTCTTTTCCGACTGTACTTTAAGTCAGTTATAAGGAATAAACATGAAAATCATTCAACTGCGTTATCTTGTTACCACGTTGGCTATGAGTATTGTATTAGCCGCCTGTCAGAATACCAATTCTCCGCTCAGTGCTAATGGTCATTGGATTAATCTAGGTGTCTCCGCCAGTGGCAATCTTCAGTATGCGCTGGATAGCGGCAGCATTAAACGCCAAAATAATTTGGTTACCTTTCGAGACCGTATAACCGTTATCGATTTAAAACAACAGTATTACAGTAACACGCCGGCCTATAAAACTGCCATCAGTACTACTCAGATTGATTGCGGTCGCAAACTATTCCGCATACTCGATGTAGAATTACTTGATGCTAAAGGCGAAATCATACGTCAAGATCATTTTAATGACTCCGATTTGCGCCCAATGAATGTGACACATGGTTCGGCAGTAGAGCAGCAATATAAACATGTCTGTGGTCATTAAATTTTATTAAAGGGGATAAAGCCATGAAATTAAAAAACAGTTTATGGTTACTATTGATAGCAGCTTCCGTGGTGCAGGCAGAAACCCCCGCGGAAATTGAATTACTCAGTGCGCAAAAGGCCTATCAGGCAGCCTTATCCAGTCAGAATAATAGTCGTACTAAGTTTTCGCAACTGCAAATCCAGCTTGAAAGCGCACAGTTGCAGTTACGTAATGCACAAGACAATGTCACCAGATTACAGAATGACTTTAATCAGGCTGAACAGCAGCGCCAGCAAGCAGATTCGAGCTTGCAGGCGGCAGGGGCGAGGCTGGATGCCGCATGGCAGGCAGTGCACCATAACCAATAATGATTGTTAAACAGAATTAATACAAGTTTTTTCACCGAGTTAAACGCTGTGCAACCTGACAAAAAGCAGTAGCTCGCGTAAAATAATAGAATTTTGCTCAGGCAAAATCTGCCTGTTAGCACAAGCTTATGGAGCTAACTGTTGCGAAAATGAATTATCCGATTGAATACGACGTTATTGTGGTTGGTGGTGGTCATGCCGGTACAGAGGCTGCGTTAGCCGCAGCTCGCATGGGAGCCCATACCCTTCTGATTACTCACAATATCGAAACATTGGGTCAAATGTCTTGTAATCCGTCTATTGGCGGTATTGGCAAAGGACATCTGGTGCGCGAAGTAGATGCGCTGGGCGGAGCGATGGCTTTGGCCGCCGATTATGCGGGTATTCAATTTAGACGCCTGAATGCTTCGAAAGGACCGGCAGTGCGAGCGACCAGAGCTCAGGCTGACCGCATTCTTTATAAAGCGGCCATTCGTGAAATGCTGGAGAACCAGCCTAATCTGCAATTGTTCCAACAGCAGGTTGAAGATATCGTGGTTGAGCATGGTCGAGCAGTCGGCGTGCAGACCTCGATGGGCGTCACTTTTCGAGGTCGTGCCATCGTTTTGACGGCCGGTACTTTTCTGGCTGGTAAAATACATATTGGTCTGGAAAATTATGCAGGTGGTCGTGCGGGGGACCCGGCAGCGCAACAGTTATCTGGTTGCTTGAAAGAACTTAATCTGCCACAAGGAAGATTAAAAACCGGTACGCCGCCACGCATTGACGGACGAAGTATCGATTTCAGTCAACTTAAAGAACAACCGGGTGATAATCCGGCTCCCGTATTTTCTGTGCGCGGCAGCCGTGCTATGCATCCACGTCAGATTTCTTGCTGGATTACTCACACCAACGGACAGACGCACGACATCATTCGTAGCGGTTTTGATCGTAGCCCAATGTTTACCGGTAAAATTGAAGGCGTTGGTCCACGTTATTGTCCCTCGATCGAAGATAAAATCAATCGCTTTGCCGATAAAGACAGTCATCAAATATTTCTGGAACCCGAAGGACTCACTACCCACGAGTTTTATCCTAACGGTATTTCCACCAGTTTGCCATTTGACATCCAGTTGCAATTGGTACATTCCATGCCTGGATTGCAAAATGCCCACATATTGCGACCGGGTTATGCGATTGAGTATGACTACTTCGATCCGCGTAATCTCAAATCCAGTTTGGAAACCAAAACCATTGCTGGTTTGTTTTTTGCTGGTCAGATTAATGGTACCACCGGTTATGAAGAAGCCGCGGCACAGGGTTTACTGGCAGGAGCCAATGCCGTGTTATACATTCGTGAAGACGAACCGCTGGTGTTGCAGCGTGATCAGGCATACTTAGGAGTACTGGTTGATGACCTGATTACTAAAGGCGTGACCGAGCCATATCGCATGTTTACCAGCAGAGCTGAATACCGTTTACAACTGCGTGAAGACAATGCTGATATGCGTTTGACCGAATTAGGGCGGCGTATTGGCTTGGTGGGGGATGAGCAGTGGCAAATGTTTAGCCAAAAACAGGAATCAGTACAGCGTGAATTACAACGGCTTAGTCAAATCTGGTATACGCCATTGAATTTGCCACTTAATGAGCAGCAACGAGTGCTTGGTCAGCCATTAAGTAAAGAATCCAGTTTATTAGATATGTTGCGTCGACCTAATGTCAGCTATGTTGATTTAATGACCTTGCCCAATGCGCAACAAGAGATTCTGGATGCAGATGCGGCTGAACAAGTAGAAATACAGGCTAAATATCAAGGCTATATTGAGCGTCAGAATGAAGAAATGAGTCATCGTCAAAATCTGGAAAAGCTCAAATTGCCATTTAATATAGATTATGCACAAGTTAAAGGCCTATCTGCCGAAGTACAACAAAAACTGAATCAGTTCCGACCAGAAACAGTAGGACAGGCATCTCGAATTTCAGGTGTCACGCCGGCGGCGGTTGCCTTATTGATGGTTCATCTGAAACGGGGATTCGAGGGAGCGAAACAGCATGACTGATATGAAATCTATGTTGCAACAAGGTTTGCAGCAAATGAACATTGATCTGACAGTGCCACAACAATTACAGTTACTGGCTTTTATAGACTTGTTGAAAAAATGGAACAGCACCTATAACTTGACTGCTTTGCGCAATGATCAAGATGTCATCAGCCATCATATTCTCGATAGCCTGACCTTATTACCTTATGTCGAACACGCTCGTGGCTTAATTGATGTAGGTAGTGGTGGGGGTATGCCCGGAATACCGGTAGCCATCGCTCGACCGGATCTGCCAGTAGCACTTTTAGATGCCAACAGTAAAAAAACTTCATTTCTCCAGCAGGCTGTGATCGAACTGGGTCTGACTAATGTACAAGTTATCACTGCTCGCGTGGAAGCGATGGTAGGAGAACAATTTGATGTCATTACCAGTCGCGCCTTTGCCGAATTAAACGATTTTATTACCATCACCAAACAGCTTATGGCTAAAGGAGGTTTTTGGGCAGCGATGAAGGGAGTTTACCCCTATGAGGAAATCGAGCGTTTGCCTGACAATGTCGAACTGGTTCAGGTAGATAAACTGACAGTTCCTCATTTAAATGCTGAGCGGCATATGGTGCTGGTACGTAAGAAAGAAAATACATGAGTGCGCATATTATCGCCGTAGCCAATCAAAAGGGTGGTGTGGGTAAGACCACAACCGTAGTCAATTTAGCCGCATCACTCGTTGAACGTCAATGTAAAGTTCTGATTGTTGATTTAGATCCGCAGGGTAATGCCACCACCGGCAGCGGTATTAATAAAGGTAATGTGAGCAATGGTATCTATGCAGTGTTATTGGGCAATGTTGACATCCAGTCTGCCATTACACCCTCACAGCATGGCGGATTCGATGTACTGCCGGCAAATAGGGCTTTGGCCGGTGCCGAAGTTGAATTGGTTCAAGAACTGGCGCGGGAAATGCGGTTGAAAAATGCCTTAAGTCAAATAGCAGACCAATATGACTATATCATTATCGACTGCCCGCCAACACTCACCTTATTAACAATTAATGGTCTGGTGGCGGCTCAATACATCATTGTGCCAATGGTATGTGAATACTATGCCTTAGAAGGAATTTCAGATTTAATTGCTACTGTGCGTAAAATCCGCCAGGCAATCAATCCAGAACTCGATATTCTGGGTATCGTTCGCACACTGTATGATCCGCGCAGTTTGTTAGCCAAACAGGTTGATGATCAGTTGAGTGCGCATTTTCCAGACAAACTCTTTGCCACCCCTATACCACGCAACATCCGTTTGGCTGAAGCGCCAAGTCATGGTATGCCAGCCTTACAATATGACCCAAAAGCTACTGGAACTAAGGCCTATCTTGCTCTGGCAGATGAAGTATTATTGCGCGCTGCACAGAAACAGGCATAATGTCTCCTGACATTTATTAACCACATCAACAGAACAGTGATGTAAATCATTGAATATATAAAGAGCGTTACATGGCAAAAGCAAAAGGATTAGGAGCGGGGCTTGATGCCTTGCTGGGTTCGGGTAGTGACATAACTGGCGGTGATCGCTTGACCAAAGTAGCCATTACCGATGTTATACCTGGCAGATATCAGCCACGTACGCAGATAGATGATGAAGCATTGCAGGAATTAGCAGAATCCATCCGTGCACAGGGTGTGATTCAGCCAATAATCGTCCGTGAAATGGGTTTACAACAATTCGAGCTCATTGCGGGTGAGCGTCGTTGGCGCGCTGCGCAACTAGCTGGTCTTAACGAACTTCCAGTGGTGGTCAAAAGCATCTCTGATGAAGCAGCTTTGGCGATGGGGCTGATCGAAAATATTCAGCGTCAAAATTTAAACCCGATCGAAGAAGCGCAAGGGTTAAAGCGCTTAGTAGATGAATTTGGACTTACCCATGAAACCGTGGCCAAAGCCGTAGGTCGCAGTCGAAGCAGCATTTCAAATAGTTTGCGTTTACTTAACTTGCCTGAACCTGTACAAGATCTGATCTATAGCCGGCAACTGGAAATGGGGCATGCGCGCGCTTTACTGACTTTGCCGGTAATACAGCAAATCGATTTGGCGCAAAAAGCCGCACAGAATGGTTGGTCTGTGCGGGAGGTAGAGCGGCGTAGTCAGCAAGCACTATCCAAACCAGAAACGCCACCACGCCCAGTTCAGGAAAAAAGTACTGAAGCTCGTCATATTGAGGCAGCTTTAGAGCAACGTTTTGCCGTTCCCGTTCAGGTGCAAAGTAAAAATCAGCATAACGGTCGAATTGTTTTTCATTTCGATAATCCAGAAACGCTAGAAAACCTTCTCAAGCAGTTGGGATTGGATTCAGTTCGTACAGAATAACAGCATGATGTCAAACTCAGGATCAACGGAAACTGATTTAAAGCAAGAGAATGGCATAAATAAGAAAATATCATGACACCGCATACACAACTGCAGATCACACTACTTGACGTTGTTGGGTATGTTGATTATATTAATCCAGTTAACTTGTAGTATTCCCAGAGTGATAGGATGAAGTGGATCATGACTTGGCAAACAGTCATGTTGTTTGTCGCAATTTGTGTATCCACATTGGTGTGGGACACTTCTGCTATCTGGTCAACCGTATTAGGTGGATTGTGTTACTTAATACCCACTTTATTGGTACTATTAACTCTTAAAGCCGTAAAACACTTTCCGGCACGATCACTTGCAACCCTCATAACCGTTGAAGTCAGTAAAGTTTTAATGGTTTTTTTAATGATGTTGCTGGTATATATATGTTATTCTGCTGTTAATTGGTTTGCTTTCCTGATCGGACTGATATTAGTTAGTCAGGCAGGATTATTCACACTTAGAAAAAGATTGTTATTATGAGCGGCACAGAGATGACTCCTGGCGAATATATTAGCCATCACCTAATTAATTTAACTCAGAAATCACCCGATGTACAAACTGGAATATTTGATTTCTCATACATTAATCTAGACTCACTCTTTTTTTCTATCACCACGGGTATTTTGGTCTTTTTCATTTTGTTCATTACTGCGCGAAAAATGAAAGCAGGTGTGCCTGGACGTTTACAGGCTGCGGTTGAATTACTAGTGGAATTTGTGGACAGTAGTTGCAAAGAGTTAATCAGCAACGAAAAATCTCGCAGAGTCATCGCGCCGCTTGGATTAACCATTTTTGTATGGATCATGGTGATGAACACCATGGACTTGCTGCCAGTGGATCTGTTACCTAGATTATGGCAAAGTTTATCTGGCGATCCTCATGCTTATCTGCGTGTTGTTCCTACCGCTGATTTAAACACACCCATGGCAATGGCTATTTCAGTTTTATTCCTTTGTATTGTATATAATCTTAAAATCAAAGGTTTTTCTGGTTGGATGCATGAAATGTTTTGTGCCCCGTTTGGTAATAGTGTTTGGTTATTCATTCCAAATTTTGTAATGAATATCATCGAGTTTATATCCAAAACACTGTCTCATGGCATGCGGTTATTTGGAAATATGTATGCTGGTGAAATTGTATTTTTTGTTATTGCCTTATTAGGTGGTACATGGGGTATGGCTGGTGCCAGTGTTGAGCAGAATATTGGATTATTTTCAGCGCAAATTATTGCTGGATTAGCTTGGGCAATATTCCACATTTTGGTAATTGTTTTACAGGCATATTTATTTATGGTACTGACCTTTGTTTATCTGGGTCAGGCACATGATTCCCATTAAGGGTAAATTGTTTAGTTGTAATATTCTTGATTATCTTAAGGAGTGAAGTAAATGGGTGGTTTAATCGCAATCGCTTGTGGTCTGATGATTGGCATTTCTGCACTGGGAAGTGCAATTGGTGTGGGCTTGTTGGGTGCTAAATATATGGAATCATCTGCTCGCCAGCCAGAATTATCGGGATCACTGCTAATTAAATTTTTCATCATGGCAGGTTTGGTTGACGCTCTGTTCTTCATCTCTGTGGGCGTATCATTCCTGTACTACCTGAAAATGTAATAAGTTTTAGATTTGTTGGTTGTTAACAGCTTAATTAATAAGCGCAAATTCTAAAGGTTTAATAGTGAATATTAATGCAACCTTAATTGCACAGGTACTTGTCTTCATCATGTTTGTGCTATTTACGATGAAATTCGTATGGCCACCCATTGTTAAAGTGCTTGATGAACGTGCTGATAAAATTGCCGAAGGTTTGGCTGCGGCTGAACGTGGTAAAAATGATTATGCACAGACGGAAAAACGAGTTGCTGATGTCTTAGCTGAGGGGCGCAATCAGGTTGCCGAAATGGTGACCAATGCGGAGAAACGTGCGGCACAAATTGTTGCAGATGCCAAAAATCAAGCATCTGTAGAAGCAGCGCGCATTCTGGCTCAGGCGAAAGCTGATGTTGAGCAGGAAACCAACCGGGCTCGTGAAGCATTGCGCCAACAAGTTGCAGATTTGGCACTAAAAGGGGCTGAATCTATTTTGCGCAGTGAAGTGGATGCTTCGCGTCATGCCCAATTGCTGGCGAACCTGAAACAGGAGCTGTAAACCCATGGCTGAGTTCGCAACCATAGCCAGACCCTATGCCAAAGCATTATTTAGTCTGGCACAAGAACAAAATCAGATTGAGTCTTGGTTGGACGAACTGAAAACGCTGGCTGAAATTGTACTGCAAACAAAAGTACAGTTATTGATAGATGAACCAGAATGTGAAGACAGAAAAAAGGCTGAAGCAATCATCTCTTTACTGGATAATCAGCCTGCTGAGAGTATCAAAAATCTCATGGTTCTGTTGGCACAAAACAAACGTTTATCAATATTGCCAGAAATTTATACGTTATTCCAAGATTATACTTTGTCGCTTAACCACATCAAAGAAGCTACCGTATACACGGCATATTCAATTGATGATGCGCAGTTTGCGCACATAGTGACTGATCTGGAAGCACATTTCAAAAGCAAATTGAAAGTGCATCAGATAGTGGCGCCGGAATTGATTGGTGGCATAAAAGTTGAAGTTGGTGACCAAGTACTGGATTTGTCCGTGCAAGGCAGATTGAATAGCCTGCATGCGGCATTGATGAATTAGGAGAGTTTTCATGCAGCTTAATCCTGCTGAAATTAGCGATTTGATTAAAGCCAAAATCGCAAACTTGAATGTTGACACCGAATTACGTACCCGCGGTACCGTAATGTCAGTGACCGACGGGATTGTGCGTGTTCATGGTTTATCAGATGTCATGCAAGGGGAAATGCTAGAGTTTCCCGGTAATACATTTGGTTTGGCCATGAATCTGGAACGTGATTCCGTCGGTGCCGTGATTCTGGGCGAATCCGAGCATATTAAAGAAGGCGACGAAGTAACCTGTACCGGACGTATCTTAGAAGTCCCAGTAGGTCGGGAGTTGATAGGTCGTGTGGTCGATGCGCTGGGTCGTCCGATCGATGGTAAGGGACCAATTAATGCCTCTCATACAGCTTCAGTTGAAAAAATTGCCCCTGGAGTGATTGCACGTCAGTCTGTGGATCAGCCAATGCAAACTGGCCTGAAAGCGATTGATTCAATGGTACCAATTGGTCGTGGACAGCGTGAGTTGATCATTGGTGACCGCCAAACCGGTAAAACAGCAGTAGCATTGGACGCCATTGTCAATCAAAAAGATACCGGTGTAATCTGTATTTATGTTGCTATTGGTCAAAAAGCTTCTTCTATTGCCAGCGTTGTGCGCAAACTGGAAGAGCAAGGAGCCATGGATCACACCATTATCGTTGCTGCTACAGCTTCTGAAGCGGCAGCTTTGCAATATATAGCCCCTTATGCTGGTTGTAGCATGGGTGAATATTTCCGTGATAACGGTGAAGATGCTTTGATCGTCTATGACGATTTATCCAAACAAGCTGTGGCTTATCGTCAAATTTCCTTACTTTTGCGTCGCCCACCTGGTCGTGAAGCCTATCCTGGGGATGTGTTCTATCTACATTCTCGTTTGCTGGAGCGCGCAGCCCGTATCAATGCACATGAAGTAGAAGAACTGACTAAAGGTGCAGTAAAAGGCAAAACTGGTTCTCTTACTGCGTTACCTATTATTGAAACTCAGGCCGGTGACGTATCTGCTTTCGTACCGACCAATGTGATTTCCATTACTGATGGTCAAATTTTCTTAGAGACAGACTTATTCAATTCTGGTATCCGTCCTGCCATCAACGCCGGTATCTCTGTATCCCGTGTAGGTGGTGCAGCACAGACCAAAGTGATTAAGAAACTCGGTGGTGGTATTCGTCTGGCATTGGCACAATACCGTGAATTGGCTGCTTTCTCCCAGTTCGCTTCTGATCTGGATGAAGCAACACGTAAACAATTACGTCACGGTGAAGTGGTGACTGAATTGATGAAACAGAAACAGTTCAGCACGCTGAGTACCGGTGCAATGGCACTGACCTTATGGGCAATCAATAATGGTTCATATGATGATGTTCCGGTAGCCAAAGCGTTGGCTTTTGAAGCAGATTTTCTCGGTCACGTGCGTACTCAGTGTCCGCAAGTATTGCAAGACATTGATGCAACCGGCACGCTGAGCGATGAAAATGCTCAGAAACTGGATGATGCCATGAAGACCTTCAAATCGTCTTACAACTTCCAAGCGTAAGCAGGGTATTGAAAGGAGTCTGAAATGGCAGTAGGAAGAGAGATTCTCACCAGAATTCGCAGTGTTCAAAATACTCAAAAGATCACCAAAGCGATGCAGATGGTGTCTACCTCTAAAATGCGGAAGACTCAGGAACGGATGCGTCAGGCGCGACCGTATGCCGATAAAATTCGTTTGGTGATGAACCATTTGGCTCAAACCCATTCAGACCATAATATACCTATGCTACGAAGTAATAATGACAGTAAACGCGTTGGGTTTATTGTTATTACCAGTGACAAAGGTTTATGTGGTGGTCTGAATGCTAATATCCTGAAAGCATTCTTTCATAAAGTGCAGGAATGTACCAATCAGGGTCTGGATACCGAAGTAGTATGTCTGGGCAGCAAAGGGTTAGCAGCCTGTAATCGAGTGGGTATCAATGTGATTGCCAGTGTTGTTGGGATGGGTGATACCCCCAAACTGGCCGCATTACTGGGTCCGTTAACAGAAATTTTTCAGCGATATGCTAAAGGTCAACTGGATGCGATATATCTGGTGTATGCCGGCTTTATCAATACTATGCGTCAGGAAGCGCGGTTGGAAACACTCTTACCAATCGGTCAGAGCGTATTAGACGAGGTTTCCGAAAGCAAAGAGTATGGCTGGGAATATGTTTATGAACCTTCCCCGCAGCAAGTGCTGGAATTTTTAATCCGCCGTTATTTAGAGTCTGTGGTATATCAGGCGTTATCTGAAAACATGGCTGCCGAACAGGCTGCGCGCATGGTAGCAATGAAAGCTGCTACCGACAATGCCAGCAATGCCATCAAAGAATTACGTCTGGTATATAACAAATCGCGTCAGGCGGCGATTACCACAGAGTTATCAGAAATTGTGGCCGGTGCTGCTGCTGTTTAAGCGGTACAGGTCAAATAAACTTAGGATGCGATAATGAGCCAAGGCAAAATCGTACAAATTATTGGTGCAGTGGTGGACGTAGAATTTCCACATGATGCTATTCCAAATGTGTATGACGCTCTAAAACTTGTTGATATCGACTTAACCCTCGAAGTCGAACAGTTATTGGGTGATGGTATTGT
Organism: uncultured Neisseriaceae bacterium; assembly: GCA_945267035.1. Lineage (GTDB taxonomy): Bacteria > Pseudomonadota > Gammaproteobacteria > Burkholderiales > Neisseriaceae > Snodgrassella. The sequence goes on from CALYOS010000032.1 coordinate 19,042, forward strand.
ACGTACTATACCGATGGGTACTTCTGATGGATTGAAACGCGGTATGGCTGTGGTCAATACCGGCGCCCCGATTACTGTACCAGTTGGTACTGCCACTTTGGGTCGTATCATGGACGTTTTAGGTCATCCGGTTGATGAAGCCGGAGAGATCAAAGCCGAGAATAGTCGCTCTATTCATCAGCTGGCGCCTAAATTTGATGAGCTTTCAAGCTCAACCGAGCTACTGGAAACCGGTATTAAAGTCATTGACTTACTGTGCCCATTCGCTAAAGGGGGTAAAGTAGGTTTGTTTGGCGGTGCAGGTGTAGGTAAAACCGTCAATATGATGGAATTGATTAATAATATCGCCAAAGCACACAGTGGTTTATCTGTATTTGCCGGTGTGGGTGAGCGTACACGTGAAGGTAACGACTTTTATCATGAGATGAAAGATTCCAACGTGCTGGATAAAGTAGCGATGGTATACGGTCAGATGAATGAACCACCAGGTAATCGTCTGCGTGTGGCATTGACTGGGCTGACCATGGCCGAATATTTCCGTGACGAAAAAGACGAAAATGGTAAAGGTCGTGATGTATTGTTATTTATTGACAATATTTATCGATATACGCTGGCCGGTACAGAGGTATCTGCACTGTTGGGTCGTATGCCTTCAGCTGTAGGTTATCAACCTACTTTGGCTGAGGAAATGGGTCGTTTGCAAGAACGTATTGCTTCTACCAAAACCGGTTCTATTACCTCAATTCAGGCAGTATATGTGCCCGCGGATGACTTGACCGACCCGTCTCCAGCAACAACATTTGCTCACTTGGATGCAACCGTGGTACTGAGCCGTGATATTGCCTCCTTAGGTATTTATCCTGCTGTGGATCCGCTAGATTCAACTTCACGCCAGCTTGATCCGGCTGTTATTGGTCAGGATCATTACGATGTGGCACGTGGCGTACAGACCACTTTGCAGAAATATAAAGAGTTGAACGACATTATTGCCATTTTGGGTATGGACGAGCTGTCTGATGAAGATAAATTAACAGTTAATCGTGCTCGTAAAATTCAGCGTTTCTTGTCTCAGCCGTTCCACGTGGCCGAAGTGTTTACTGGTTCTCCAGGTAAATATGTTTCTTTGCGTGATACGATTGCTGGCTTTAAAGCTATTCTTAATGGTGAATATGATCACCTGCCGGAACAGGCTTTCTATATGATCGGTAATATCGAAGAAGCTGCTGAAAAAGCGAAAACCCTAAACTAAGGAGCGCTTGATGAGTACCATGCAAGTGGAAGTAGTGAGCAATGAGGAAAATATCTATTCCGGCGAGGCAAGTTTTGTAGTGGTGCCCACGTTAGAAGGTGAACTTGGTATTTATCCTCACCATGAACCCATTATGAGTCTGGTGCGTCCTGGTGCCCTTCGTTTAAGGGTACCTGATCAGAAAGATGAAATTCTGGTGGCTGTTTCCGGTGGTGTATTGGAAGTGCAACCGGATAAGATTACACTTTTGGCCGATGTGGCTGTTCGCAGTGCTGAAATGGATCAGCAACGTGCTGAAGAAGCTAAAAAAGCGGCCGAATCAAGTATTCATGAAGCTCAGGATGATGCATCGTTAGCCAAAGCTCATGTAGCTTTAGCGGCGGCGATTGCTCAGCTGAAAACATTGGATTATTTGCGTAATCGAAAATAAGTCGTTCTGATAAGCATTTCAGGATTTAAAACTATATTATTAGATGAAAACCCGAGCCATAAACTCGGGTTTTTGTTTGATTTTTAATCAATATGATTTCATCTGCAGGAGAATTGCAACTAAAAAGAATAGTAGTCGCCTAATTCACCATATTTGCTTCATTTTTTGATGCCCATTCGGTTGGTATTCAGCTTAATTCCACCTGACGTTGATTGATTACAGATGATCATCAGTCTATTAATAAACAGAAAAAGTTTAGCAAACTGATATCGTACAGTTTACGCCAAATTGATTAAGCCTGTTTAGTAGGATAAATCGTCAATTCACTGATATTGGTATCTTCAGGCTGCTCTATCGCAAAATTAACGACCCTGGCAATAGCTTCGGGACTAATGCCCACTTTTTGATAAAGTTTAGTCATACTTTGTAATACTGCTTCATCAGTGATACTGTGCAGAAGTTCAGTATTAATGGCAGCTGGGTTCAAGGTGGTTGTACGGATGTTGGTTTGTTCTTTAACACTTTCCTGTCGAATCACTTCCATCAGATTATGAACGGCAAATTTGGTTGCACCATATACACCGCAGTTAATATAATTTCTAATGCCGGCGATAGAGCAAGTGGTGATGATGTGACCCGATTTCTGGCGGGTAAAAATAGGCATCACTGCTGCAATACCATTGAGTACGCCTTTCAGATTGATATCAATCATGTCATCCCAGTCTTTGGTTTTCAGGGCACTAATGGGAGAGGTTGGCATAATGCCAGCATTATTAAAAATAACATCGACACCGTCAAAATGCTGTTGTGCCAATTCAACCAATGATTGAAGGTGCGCTGGTTGGCGTACATCAGTTACCTGATAAATAGCTTGCCCGCCATTGTGAGTTATCTCCTGCTGCAGTTGTTGTAATTGGTTTTCACGACGTGCAGCCAACACAACTTTTGCCCCGTTTTTAGCCAGCAACCGAGCTGTGGCAGCGCCAATACCTGATGAAGCTCCAGTAATAATCACTACTTTATTCTGAACACCCATATTTTATCCCTTCTTATCATTGATAGTTTGATCATCTAACCAACTCGCTGGATTTCTGACTAAAATTTAATCATTATCGTAGAATTCTTCTGCTCGCTAGTTTGATGGTTTTTCAACTTGCTCACTTAAATGGCAGTCAAAACTGCTGTAGTTTAGCTCAGTTTATATTTCGTTGTCGTGGTAAATTTCTTTAGCCAAATTAAACGCTGACCATGCTTTAGGCCAACCTGTATAAAAAGCTAAATGAGTGATGATTTCGACCATTTCCGCCTTAGTAATGCCATTTTGCTTGCCAATACTCAGATGTGCTTTTAACTGCTCAAAATTACCACCACTGATTAATGCGGCAATAGTGATCATACTGCGTTGTTTGGCTGGCAATTGCTGTTGTCGGGACCAAACTTCACCAAACAAAATATCATCATTTAGATGGGCAAATTGTGGGGCGAAATCACCCAATAAATCATGACCCGCTGTTTGTTTTTTCATAATATTTCTCCTATAAATACAATGTTTATAAATGGTTATAAACATTTTGGTCAACTGGCTCTAACCATTCACTTTGCCCTTTGGTGATGGCAACATGGCTAAACCAGCTGTCTTTAGTCGCTCCATGCCAGTGTTTTATACCTGCACGAATAACGACTACATCGCCCGGATTAAGTAATTGAGCCGGCTGACCCGCTTGCTGATACCAGCCTTGACCGGCGGTAACAAGCAGTATTTGATAGCCATTTAAATGTTTGTGCCAGTGGTTATGACAACCTGGCTCGAATGTTACATTACTCACGTCCACATCAATATTGTCATCAATTGCAGCAAGATTGGCTAAATAACTTTGACCAACAAAATATTGTGCATAGTTAATGTTTATCTTGCCTTGTGGAAAAATTTGTTCAAAATCGATAGACATGGTTTTGCTCCTATTGTGGTTTGCTTTAAGTATAAAACTTAAAGTTCACTTTAACTCAAGCATTAAATTGAACATATCAAATGAGGTCGTTGTGATATCTAAAGATAAAAAATGGAAATAGTTAGATCAATGAATGAATTCAAGCCAAGTGGGTATTGATTAATGATAAACAATGTAGAGAAAGTAATGGAAAAAAAGCTTAAGAATCATTGGTACAAAATGATTTAGCTTTGAACTTGGGTAGAGTGACTTTTAAATTGATGAATAACCAAATAGGTAATTTAGCTTTGTTTGATTGGATAAAAAGTTCTCTAAGAATTGGAAAATGGATTATCTAAGTGAAAGATCAGTTTTACGTTGGATATAAAGATTTGATATAAGGTGTTGAGAAATCATGTAATGTAAATATATTTGAAGTTTAAAAGTAGAAATAGATATTATCAAAACTCATATTTGGTGTGCATATTGTATGAATAACTCGTCCACTAATTCTAACGTCTATAGCATTCGGGATTTTGCTGAACTGTTTAAGTTAACCACGGCAACAGTTCGCTATTATGAAAGTATGGGTTTAATTAAGCCTCAACGGCAGGCAAATCAGCGTCGTTATTATACGCAACACGATGTCGACTGGATGCGTTTTGTGTTGCATTTAAAAAATACGGGTATGAGTATGGCGCAGCTACAGCAGTATGTACTATTACGAAGTCAGGGAGACGAGACCATAGCTGCTCGGCTGGATTTGCTGTTGCAAACCCGCGCGGCATTTTTGCAGCAACAGGCTGAATTGGAACAACATGTACGTGTATTGAATGATAAAATTGACTGGTATCAGCAACGCCAGCAAGGTATGCTGGCTGCGGATGTGAGTTTTGCAGACTATGTTCAAAGTAAAAATCATCATCTCTGAATGATCTTTTAACTGTATGAACATGCTGCTTAGTTGTTCAATTGCTATTAAAGGCTTGCTGATCATTCTGGCTGTGATTTTTTTCTGATCTTTATTTTATTTTCTGACAGTACTACACCTGTAAGGGTGAATAAAGTGCCAACAACAGCAATCCAAGTAAGAGATTCATTGAGAATGATGACAGCTGCAATGATAGTAAATATGGGAATTAAGTAGATGTAAATACTGATTTTAACTGCCCCCAGTAGTTTTACAGCATAGTTCCACGAAGCAAAACAAAGAGCAGATGCACCAACACCTAGAAAAATTAGATTGAAAAGATTATCGGCTTTACTGAATCGAGATAGCTGCCACTCAAAATTAAGCAAATAAAGCATAGGTAGCATAAAGACTAGCCCGTAGAAGAAAAAACGTCTGGTCAATAATATAGTTGGGTAGCCATAATTACTGCTCTTTTTGGTCAAAATGGAATAGCACGACCAGAATAAACAGGCACAGAGGGCAAGAATATCTCCCAAGGGATTCAAAGCAAGGACAAATTTTCCGTTGAAACTTATCAGAGCAATGCCGATAATGGCAAACAGGCAGCCAAAATAAAATGGTTTGCTCGGTTTTTCGGCATTTAAAAAATAGATGGCTAATACACCGGTTAGAACCGGACAAAGGCTGGCGATCACGCCAACATTGGATGCAGTCGTATAAGTTAGTGCGGTATTTTCACACAAAAAATAACAGGTAATGCCACTAAATCCTGCACCGATAAAAATGGATTCGCGTTTTATGCCTTGCCACGGAAAACGGCGTGGGCAGATCAGCCATAGAGTAATATAGCCCAATAAAAAGCGTAAAAACAGAATTTCGATTGGTTGAAAATCTATTAATAATAGTTTGGTGGAGATAAAAGTTGTAGCCCAGATCACAATAGTAATCAGTGCAATTAAATGCCCCTGTAATTGTTTGGAGAATAGCATGAATTTTCTCGATTTATCTGCTGTGAAGTGATAGATAGAATAATAAAATTATATTTATTAGGTTAAGGTAGAGTAGAGTATAAATGATTTAAATTACGCATAAAAAGAGATCTATGATGGACGGTTTTACATTGGCAGTAGCCCAGTTTCGTCCAGTAGCGGGAGATGTTGGTTGGAATACGCGCAGGCATGTGCGTTTAATTAAACGGGCAATTGAGGCGAATGCAAAAATGATTATTTTTCCAGAATTGTCGTTAACAGGGTATGAACTTGAACTGGCCGAAAAACTGGCGTTTTCAGCTGATGATGTCAGACTGGACATTTTTCGTGAATTAGCTGACCAATTTGGCATCACCATCATTGTCGGTGCACCGGTATGGCAACAGAGCGGTAAAGTTGGGATTGGTTTGCTAATATTCCGCCCTAATTGCGCCACATCGACTTATTGTAAGATGCATTTACATGCTGGAGAAGCTGAAATATTTGCACAGGGTGAAGAAGAGTTAGTTTTTGATTGTGGCGGCGAATCAATAGGATTGGCAATCTGTGCGGATACAGCTAATTCTGAACATGCAGCAAATATAGCCGGTAAAGGGGCAACAATATATTTGTGCTCGATGCTGATTACCGCTAATGGTTATGCTGAAGATACCCAGTTACTGAGTGAATATGCGCGCCAATACAATATGCTGGTGGCGATGGCAAATTATTATGGTGAAACGGGTGGGTGGTCTGCAATTGGCCAGAGTGGAATATGGAATGGTACTGGCGCATTGATTGGACAAGCTGGGATAGAAACAGAAGGTCTGGTTGTGGGCGTGAAGAAAAATGGGGTATGGCATGCGGAAACGATAGAATGTTGATGAATAATATTCGTTTTATCGTTTGGCGAACTTAGTTTAGCAAAATATTTTCTTAGTGATTGAGAATGTTTTTGACGAACAGCAGAAATATTGTGCTTTCTTGGTTGGGGAAGATATTGATCAGGTACCATCAATGATGGTGTTTGCAGCAAGAGGTCTAAGTTTAAATTGGGCTATAACCTCTCGACTATAAAAATAGCCAAGCAATGACCAATTTTGACCCTTTCCTAAATTTTGTGTATCTGCCAGTTAAAAGTGACAACTGATTCTGTCATCAAATCCTATAATAAATCGATTCCTCGCCCTTTTTCAGTTTCAAATGGACATTGACCATGTTGCGGATACTGGTTTTATCGCTGAATGAATGACCTTCTAGCCGAATCATCTGTCAGGGAAAACTTGCGGTTCTTGATAGCATGACGAATCACACTATTTAAAGACTCTATTGCATTAGTGGTACAAATTGCTGTGTGAATGTTATTGGGATAAGCAAACAAGATGCTCACATCTTCCCAATACATAAGCCATATTGGCTAAAAACGGGTACTTAAAATAATAAATTAATTATTTTTATTAGATTGCCCTTTTATCTTCAATCTCTTTTACAGCTTCTTCCAAAGAGTCAGGTAACAAATAAAGTTCTTGTAAACCATATTCGTCTAAAACAGACAAAATTGCATAATCACCATTAATCATTTTTTTTGAATATTAAGCGCGTGTTCTCTTGTTAAAGTGATTTCGCGTTGAGGAAGTATAATTACTATCTTGTGCATGATATTTTACAAACTCTGCTATTGAAAAAGGGATGTTCCCATTGCCATAAAAAGCTTCAGCTTGCTCTTGATATGTCTGCATATAATCGCCATTGGGTTTAAATAAGTTAAGGTATTTTGCCTTTAATAAGGATGTATAGTGCAGAATGAGTTTCATATCCTAAAATGTCATTTTTTTACAGTATATAATCTTCTACATTTTGCTGACTATTTTTCCACTTTATTGCTTAAATTGTTATATATGTCATTTTTTTCACCAATAAAATGCCACTTTTTATTGCTATAATTTTATTATATCCAATTGATGAAGATTTACATGCAATAATACAATCATCTTTTGGTCCGGCATTATTGCTAAAGATAATGGAAATTTATTGCAAAATCGCGGTAGTTTTTTCTCCTTAGATCCTAACCATATTAATTGTTAGAGCCAGATAAACGCACCTTTCATGCGTTAAATCCAGCCATCCTTTTAAAAGATGATAAACCTTATCTAGTTTATGGCTCCATGGGTGGAGAAGGTCAACCACAAACGCAAGCGGCAATTGTGACACGAATTGTTGATTATGGCATGACACCACAAGATGCCATTAATGCACCAAGAGGGTTACATCGCCGCACATGGGGTGCATCTTCCAATAATCTTAAAGTTGATGGACGCATACCTAACGATGTAATTCATTCTCTCAAAATACGTTGACATGATGTGCAAGTTATTGATGATTATACGGATAGCTTGTAAAATGCCGGCGCCATTCTTATCGATACCAATCATCATCTATTAATGGGCGCCACCGACACGAAGGGGATGGTTTAGCGGCTGGGTATTGATAATATTTGAGCTAATTTTATTTTAGGCATTTTACTATTATTTTTTGATTAGTCCTTACTTCAAAATAATAAAAAGTACTGTGTTTAATTGCCGGTGCTGCTTTTTTAGTTATATTAGGATTTAAACTATTTACCGAAATCAAAAAATCATCGCAATAATTCGCCACAACTGTAATCACATTTATCGATATTAATTGATGAATGTGATTCACCTTTCTTTCACGATTATCACGAGAACGAATAGTATATTTGCAATATCATATTTATTCGGCGTATTTACATGCTGATATTGATAAACTACACGATCACTAAAACACTTAGTCGTTAATATTTCGCATACGATGATAGATTTTCATCAAACCCCGATGCTATTCAAATAATTTATTAGAATAAACAATTAATTATAGATAATTGTCTTTATCATACACACCTAAGTAATCAAAATATGAACTGTTTTTGCTAACTGGCTAATTAACTGTTTCTTAAGTTTTTATATAAAAAAATAAGTTATTAAGTGCTAGGTTAACTGCTGGGCGTCGGTTTGCAACAATCGGTCTAATCGATATTGGTTAGATATTCCGAAAGATTATTTTGTGCGTCAAAAAATAAAAATAGCTATAAAATTAGACAAAATTTGCGATAATAAAAAAG
>CALYOS010000033.1 GCA_945267035.1 uncultured Neisseriaceae bacterium
TGGAGGTGCATCAGGTGGCAGAGTACAATAAACAACTGGTACAGAAATATGGCAAACAATAAAGCAGGACGAGACCTTGGCAAGACCGGACAATATTTGTCCGGTTTTTTTGATCAAAGCTATAAAGTTATGCAAAAGTATAAGGAACTGGAAAGATCTTTGATTAATTCAGTATATGTAGATAAATTAAATAATGGTATTGAAAAAAAATTAACTAAAAATGTTCACATTACTGTTGAACAAACAGCGAGATTAATTCAATCAATGTCAAATATGTCACAGGGCACTGGAGGAGATTTGGCAGCTAGGTTGAAAAGTATTCAACGGGCTATTCAGGGCAATTTAGAGTGGTTAAATCTTCAATCAAGTCAATCGAAAGAAAGATTAAAATCTACTCATGGTAATGAGCTCGTTCAGATAAAATCACAGGTTCAAAAAAATACTTCTAATAACAGTCAAATAAATCATAAAAATGAAGCAAATGAGGCTAGTAAAATTCAACAAGAAATAAATAAACATGTTTCAACTTTGAAGTGGGTGTTGAGTAATAATCCTGATTGGTATTTAGAAACGAGTAATTCGTCTAAGATGAATGTAGCTGCGAATTCAACAAAACAATCTGAGGCTGGAGGAAGGACTAAAAATCCAAGCACGAGCAATAAAAAAATACCCGGGGCTGCAATATTTGTTAGAGGAAACCCTGTTAAGCGAAATAGTGGTTATTGCCGTAGAGCGGATTTTACAAAGGCAGTCAATTGGTCTCAAACTCTACCCCGTAACGCGTGTATGACCGAGTTTGGAATAGCTCTCGGGCAAAGGGTCAATTTAACAAACCTCCAAAAACCATCAACAGCTCGTCCAACAAATTCCGCTGGGAATACACCAAAAAAAGGCCAAAACTATTGGATTCAACAAGTTTATGAGTCACTTCGAGAACACGGGTTATCAGTAAAGCAAGCCAGAATTATGACGGCAGAGGTAGGACGGGAAAACTCATTTTTTAAAGAGAAACTATTTTCGTCGCATTTTGACCCACAAAATAAAAAAATTAACATTGGAATGATTTCCTGGCAAGGAGCCCGAGGTAAGAAATTAGTTGATTCTCTAAAATCGAAAGGATTATGGCAAAATGGCAAAATGCCCGAATCCAGAGCCTCAATTGATGCCATGGTTGAATTTATGCTAGACGAAATAAGAACCACAAAAGATTATGCTAGAACCAAAAAGGAATTTTTAGATAACCCTGATGTCGATTACCATACCGGTAATCGAGCGCTCGGTGAAAATTATATCCGTTGGAGGATAAATGATCCTAACTATAGTAAGGGGCATCAAAACCGAGATGACTTCTATAAAAAGACCGCAGATTCGGAGACAATTTATAACGCAAAACGCTTATCCAAGGATGTTATTCGCACTCAACAATCTGGAGCTAATACTGTTAACCATAGTGACACTAGAAAGCTGGTTAATGTTAATATAAACGCTGTAAATGTTAATACTTCCGCAAAAACGGTTAGCGGTAATGTTGTCGCTGCCGTTAAGGGAGTTAATAACTATCTAATTAACCAGATTGGAGCTTCAATGACATGAAAAAAATATTATTAATTGCTCTACTGCTACCCTCCTTGGCTTTGGCAACTGATTTTAAACAGGTTGTATCAGGAAAGAAGCTTACTTTTGTAGGTGCGACTTGTGCGGGAGTGTCTTTTTCGAAAGATGGCTCAATTGCGAATATGTATGATGAACAGGTATCTAATTGTGAGCTAAATACGCCGTTCCTGTTGCGCGTTAGGTGGCTCAATGTAAATACAGCTATGCTGGTAGAGAAAGTTCAGCAAAATAAAAGTGCTCCTCCGCGCGTTTTTGTAATGCAGTTTCAGTCTTTGAATGGAAATAAAATTACTGTTAAGGATGTATGGGTAGGCTGGGGGAATCACCCAGACCAGATTCAAAAATACACGATCAAGTAAAAAACGCAAATTAATCACGACATCAAAGCTGGCGTGTTAGCGGCGCAAGTACCCAAGCGCAAAGGATGTAAATAACTATTTGATGAATCAAATTGGAGCTTCGATGACATGAAAAAAACATTTTTATTATTCTTGCTAGCAATTTCCTTACCCAGCTTTGCTGAAAGTATTATTTTCTCTTGTAAAATAGACAACAATAGAAAGTTGTCAGTAACGCGCAAACATCAGGAGTATCGTTATCAGTTTGGTCGGGATGATAAGCCTGAACTCGTCTTTTTCAATAAAGCCGAAGATGTTGATATGGGTGCAACTACAGATGGTTACACGGGGCAAAGAATGGGGTCAATTGAAATGACCAACAAGGGCTATGGATATTCCATCAATGGAACTAATAAAAAAGGTGGTGTAACTGTATTTGATGGGAAAACCTATACAAGTTATACATGCAAATCAGGTACTATTATCAATAATATACCGAATCTAATTATGTAAGATAAAAATCATATATAGCAATACTGGAGCTGTCAAAGAATAAGAAATCACCTATTTAACCAACTTGGAGTATTAATAACATGATGAAAAATGTTATCGCCTTCGTGTTGATGGCAAAAATAGCTGGGTTTTATGTATACAACCAATCTCGTTTTTTCGCAGGCATATAAAGGCTAAAGGAAGCTCTGTTGATTCATCTGGATTTTTTAACCGCAGGCAGTTCCCCAGATACGAACAATTAGCGGCGGGACTGCCATTTAAGGATGGTGTATTAGCCAAAAATGTAAACGTTTCTATGTTAGCCAGTCAGGTGATGTTGTCCGGGCTGGCTTCTTATATTGAATTGGATACGGTTTTAAGTCTTGAGGATGCATTAAATATTCTGGAGGTGCATCAGGTGGCAGAGTATAACACTCAACTGATTCAGAAATATGGAAATAAATAGAAAGAGACAGCAATCTGGCAAAACGGAAAATATGTCCGTTTTTTTTTACACATAAAAAGAAGTTTAAAAGTAAGATGACATGAGTGAAAATAAGTTATTTCATCGTTCACTGCGATACAAATATTACAATCTATCTAAAAATGTTAAAAACGATTTATTACCATTTGTAATAGTTTATAACAATCTAATTGAAAATTTAAGTACAGGAGATATAGCTGACGCGATAAGAGGTACTGAAAAATTTATCCACATAAATAAGAAAAATATTTTTAGTATAAAGCAAGAATTAGTATCTAAATCTGGCAATTCATTTAAGCTTAATGGACCTGTAAATTCAAATAAACAAGTTGTTCCTGGTCCAAACCCATCAACTAAAACTAAGGAGAGTCACAGCAGAACAGCGGGAGGGGTAGGGAAAATAAATAAAAATGCAATGAATTTAACTGAGAAAGTAGAAAATAAAACGAGTTCTAAAAATGTAGCATGGTGGAAAATGGAAGGAAATGGTATTACCCCTCTTATGTGTAAAAAACCAGATATCAAAATTGGAGGTATACCCTTTTCATCAAGTGGAAAATTATTATTTTTTTCAGATAATAATAATTTAAATAAGCAGAACAAAACTGTACGAAGTGATGCCAATAACCCCGTAACAATAAAGGGGACAAATTTTTCCAATAAAGCAGAATCGGAAAAAAAAAGATTTGTTGAAGAATTGCATAAAGCAATGAAAAAACATAACATCAATGGGCCAGAAGTAGAGGCAGCATTCTTATCGAATGTGCATACTGAAACAGGGGGAGGGACTTCATTTTTTGAAAATGGGAATTATTCTTTAAAACGTTGGAGAGAACTTGCCAGGAGTCAAAAAAATATTAGGAATTGGTTAAATTTGCACAAAGACAATCAAGAAGCAGTATTTGCAGGATTAACCCCTAAAGAAAAATGTAATATTATGTATAAGGGTATGAATGGTAATATAAATCCTGATGATGGATGGATGTTTAGGGGGCGAGGAGGAATTCAACTTACAGGACGGGCAAATTATCAAGCTTATGCAAACTATTCAGGTCGACAAGATATTATGTCTGATCCCGATTTGATAGGTACGGACCCTTATTTGCGTGCTGATTCTGCTGCCTGGCATTTTGTGAGGAGTGGAGCATTGAAGAGAGCTCGTGAAGGAAATATAGCCGCAGCTAGAAAAAAAACTAATGGCGGGGATATCGGCATGACTAAGTCTATGAACTTATATGAAATATACTTGCATGGGAAAGGCCCCCTCTCCAAAAATTATTTGCAACAACAGGGTAAAAAGGCTCAAGGAATGGTTACACATCCACAATCAATGAAAACGTCTTCCATTAATAATTATGATAATAGTAGGCTGGTTAATGTTAATATAAACGCTGTTAATGTCAGTACTTCCGCAAAAACGGTTAGCGGTAATGTTGGTGCTGCTGTTAAGGGTGTAAATAACTATTTGATGAATCAAATTGGAGCTTCGATGACATGAAAAAAGTATTTTTAGTTTTATTAAGCTTATTTTTCAGCTCTTATGTTCTCGCAGAAAGCCTACAATTGCAATATATAAAAGGAATGTATAAAGAAAGCGTAAAGTTTGAGAGTCGAGAAACAAATAATAATCCGTATTATTATTTAAAATACTTTGATAGTAATATTAAAAAAGTATACGCAAGAGATAATAAATATGGAGAAATAACTCAAGGCACTACAGGCTGCATTGACCATGGTGTTTTATGGCAGGGGCAGGATTTAAATCCAAAAGCCAAGCTAACATTTACTGAACCAATGCCAGGCAGGGTTAAGGTAACAATTGGAGCTACAAAGGGGTTAGAAAAACGTTCGGTTGCTTATCAGGTAAAATGCAAAAAAGATGGTGATTGCAGAATTACAGAAATCTTTGAAAGGGGTAAACCTTTCACTAAAGAAGTGACAAAATGCCTTGATGATTTTTACCGCAGCGAAATTAAAAAGGGCTGAGTTATTATTGTTTGATTATTGCAAATCCAAGCCAGCAATCAGCTGGCTTTTTTATTGGAGTAATTTATGCCATTAATAGAAGGAATACCCAATGTTCCTGTTTTTAAGGATCTGAATAATGTGGACACGAAAACAGTTATGACATTGGGTGGGCTAGCATTGCTGAAAGTGGTGTTTGGCAATTACTGGGGCATATTTAATGAGTATGGGGTGCCGATTTTATTGGCAGATAGTGTCATCTCTCTCAATTTTTCAAATTCTTATTCAATTTCTCAGGCTCCGCTTGAACGAGGATCTTTCGCCAGTTATAACAAGGTAGCCGAACCGTATAAAGCGACAGTTCAGTTATCTAAGGCAAGCGGGGGGACTTTAATGCGCGGTGTCTTTCTGAAACAAATTGATATGCTGGCAGCCAGTACGTTTAAATTCCATATTATTACACCTGAATACGTTTATACCAATGCCTGTATTAGTGGGTATGATCTTGTGCGTGAAGCGCAAGACGGAGCGCAGTTGATAAAGGTTAACTTGCATTTGGAAGAGGTCAGGGAAGTTATGGTTATGTATAAGTCTGATGAAATGAAAAATCCAGATGATACTCAATCAAAGGATGGAGGCGAAAAGCAGCCAATAGGTGCGTCTGAAATGGTTATGAAAAAGATGGAAGAGGTGGTGTCTTCTGTCAAAGGATGGTTTAAATGACTTTGATGACTATTCCATTGGAGAAAGCTGCAAATCAACGGATTTCTTTTGTTGTTGATAATCTGCGCTGGGTTTTAACGTTGAGAACTCGTTTGGGCAAATTATATGCCAGTGTGGAAAATAATCGTGACGGGGTAATTATCCAAAATCGTGTTTGTCTTAATAATACGCCAATTATAAAACAATTGGTTTTTATTGATCTAAATGGGCATGATGATCCAGTTTATTCCGGCTTAAATAGCCGGTTTTTTTTGGTATATAACGATGAAGCGTAAGCAAATTAGGTTAACGATTACTTTATTAGGTAGGGATGATGAGGGCGAAAAGTTTGTATTTGTTGATGATGCTAATCAATTAAGTGCAACCGGATTGAGGGTGCAATGCAATATGCAATTTGGTTTTGGGGCTGTTATGCCTACGGCACAGATTCGAATTTATGGGCTGGCACTGGATAAGATGACTAAGTTGCTGCGCATTAGGTGGAATACGCTAGAAGCTCTTAACAATGTGGTTAAGGTGGAGGTAGGGATTGATGGTGAAATGCATACGGAATTTGAGGGCAATATTACTTTTGCTTCACCAGATTTGTCGGCTATTCCGGATGTCTGTCTGCTGTTAGAAACCCAAGCTGCAGCTTATGATAGTAAAAAGCCGGTTTTATCTTATCAACGAAAAGGTATTGTTGATTTGGCTGATATTTTTGAGGTTATCTGTGGTGATATGGGATTTCAGTTTGAGAATAATGGGGTGTCGATTAAAACTGAAAATATGACTTTAAATGGGTCGAATTTGGAAAAGTTAGCCGCTTTGGCCGATAGGTATCCTATTGATATGTATATTGAAAACAAGATTATTGCTATTACTAATCAAGGTGAGCCTAGAAATCTCATGATACCAATTATTAGCCCTAAATCTGGTTTGATAGGCTATCCGACACCTGATGTTAAGGGGATAACTTTTCAATGTTTTTATGATCCGATGTTACGTTTTGGTGGTATGTGCCGTATGCAAGATAGTCTGATTGATGTCTGTAATGGTGAATGGCGGATTTATGGTTTGTCCAAAAATCTGGATGCTAATCAACCGAATGGTAATTGGTATTGTGACGTAGCCGCAACATGGAGGAATAATTGAATGGAAGCATCAGCCAATTATGAAAATTTAAGTCCTTTTAATATCAATCATTCCTTAGGCGGCGCAGCAGAGTTTAATGCTGTTATTCATAATTTATTGTCCAAATTGCAGACGGTTACTTTGGTGCAGGTGGTGGCGGTAAACGGAGCTGGTGTTGCGCCGGTGGGCACGGTGGATGTTCAGCCCTTGGTACAGATGGTTGATGGCGCAGGGAATGTTTATGCGGTGGGCAAAATATTCAGTGTGCCTTATTTTCGATTGCAGGGCGGGGTAAATGCGATTATCTGTGATCCGGTGGTGGGTGATATTGGTTTATGTGCGTTTGCTTCCAGAGATATATCCGCAGTGAAACGCAATAAAGCAGAATCTGCACCAGCCAGCCGCAGGCAACATGACTGGAATGATGGTTTATATATCGGTGGTTTTTTAAACGGAACACCGCAGCAGTATGTGCAATTGGCCAGCAATGGCATCGTGATACATTCACCCAAGAGCATTACTTTAGAAGCGCCAAACATCAAGTTGCAAGCGTCATCAGTAACCACCCAAACCGGCAGCTTTGCCGTTAATGCTAGCCAAACAGCTCAATTTACCGGTGGAGGGGGAATTAGCTCAGATGGTGATGTTAAAGCTGGCTCCGTAAGTCTGAAAAATCATACTCATGGAGGAGTTGCCTCGGGTAATGGTCATACAGGAAAGCCTAATTCATGAAGACTTTATTTTTAATGCCAAATAGTTGGGACTTGGCGTTGGATGCCAGTGGAAATATTGCCATAGCTAGCTCAACTTATCAGCAGGCACAAGATATAGCCAGTGCTTGCCGGACAATTAAGCAGGATATGTACTTTAACCAACAGGATGGCATTCCTTATTTAACCGATATTTTAGGTAAGGGTAAATACCCACTGGCTTTATATCGTAAGTATTTACAGGATGCAGCTTTAACTGTACCTGACGTGGTATCAGCCGAGGTTGAATTACAACTTACTCATGAACGTATTGTGAGCGGACAAATTAAATTCACTAATGATAAGAATATAACGGGGGTGATCGGGTTATGAGTATTCCAGCTTTGCAGGTAACGGATCAAGGTATTGTGGCACCTGCGACTGATGATGTCATCAAGGGTTTATGGGAGATGTTTAAAGAGGCTTTCGGGCATGATTTAAACACGGCGATGAATACGCCACAAGGGCAGCTGGTTACTTCGCTAGCTGCAATCATCACTGATGAGCGCAATCAAATGATCAATTTGCTCAATCAATTTGATCCTCGCTATGCGCAGGGTATCTGGCAGGATGGTCTTGGGTATATTTATTTTATGACGCGCAAACAGGCTACGCATTCCAATGTGGATTTGTTGTTAACCGGTTTGGCCGGTACGACGATTAAAGCAGGTACTCAATTTGTTGATGATAATGGTCAGGCATGGCAGCTAACTCAAGCGACTGTGATAGCCAGCAATGGACAGGTGACCGCCCATGCGCTTTGTACGGTAGCAGGTAATATCAATGCAGCAGCAGACACCATTACCACTATTCCGAAAGCCATTTCCGGTTTAGATCGGGTCACTAATCCTAGTGCCGCGATGGCGGGAGTTAAGGAGGAAAGCCGCTTAGACTTTGAAAAGCGGCGTCATGCTTCGGTTGCTATTAACAGCAAGAATACCAATGCATCCACTTATGGAGCTATAGCAGATTTGCCAGATGTTAAGGATGTGTATGTTGTTGACAATCCAACTGATGAAACGATTAGCGTAGGGGCAACTCACTATCCAGTTATCCGTAACAGTATTCTGGTTGCGGTGATGGGTGGAGATGATGAGCAAATTGCCCGTACGATTTTGACAAAAGCGGGATCAGGCTGTTCTTTTAATGGCAATACGAGTTGTGTTATTGCTGATACGGAAAACTTTCCGGTTCGACCACCTACTTATACGGTGAAGTTTTTAAGACCGGCCATGGTGCCGGTTTTTTTTCAGGTGGTTGTTGATGATAAAGATCAATTGTCTCATCAAGACAGTGAAGCGATCAAAGCGGCGATTATTGATGCGCTTGCTACTGGAACAACCAGAGCAGCAATTGGACAAGCGGTGATTGCTTCGAAGTTTATCTGTTCAGTTGCTACAGTTATTCCCCATCTATCGATTGTTGCACTGCGAATCAGTAAAGATGGGCAGAATTGGCAGGATATGCTCCAAATAGGTGTTGATGAATTTCCTACAACCACGGTTTATCAGATAAAAATCCTATGAAAAATATTCAAGATACGTTGATGTCGCAATATGCAAATAGTCCGATTATTGTTAAGTTGATTGAAAGTATCAATGATTGTGTTGATCCAACTAAATCGATAGATGATTTTTTTCAGCTCGCTTTTAATGTGCGGACAGCAAAAGGTTTTGGTTTAGATATTTGGGGTAGGATTGTAGGCGTTAATCGCAATATCAGTATTCCACCGGATGATCTTAATATGTTCGGCTTTAAGGCTGATCCGCAATCTTTTGCGCCATTTAATAATCAGCCGTTTAGTTCTGCAGGTGCGCGTTTTCATGCTTATAGATTATCCGATGAACGTTTTCGAACGTTGATTATGATTAAGGCTGCGGCTAATATTCTTAATGCTACTGCGCCTAATATTAATAAGTACCTGCGGATGATATTCCCCAATAAAAGGGTTTATTTTTTAATCACCGGTCATATGAAAGGCCGGTATTTTTTTGAATTTATCCCGAATAAATTTGAACGACACCTAATTTATAACCTTGGCCTTTTGCCTCGCCCCAGTGGGGTACAGATTGATTACCGAGAATCCCCGCCACAGGGGATTTTTGGTTTTTCCGGAACAGGCTTTCAGCCATTTAATCAAGGAAGTTTTGCATGAGTGAGAACCCGATTTTAATCCCGCAAGCATTTGCGAGTAATGGCAGTAAAAACACAATTCAAAATACTCGCCAGACAGGTCAAGATCCTGAAGATGCGACATGGAGCGAAGGCTTTCCAAATGTCACTATGCAACCGATGGAGTCAGGTGGATTGCCACCTAAAGGCATGGATTTTAATGGCATCTTTCATGCTTTATCAGCGTCGATTGTTCATCTACAAAAGGGCGGATTTTTCCACTTTGACCCAAATCACGCCAATGCAATAGGTGGCTATCCTGCCGGGGCGATTTTAATCGCTGATGATAATCGTCGATTATTTATTTCAACTACTGATAAAAATAAAACTGATCCTAATCAAAACCCTACTGGATGGGAAATTTTAGCAGGGGATGGGGCGAATTCCGATACTGCTACAAAATTACAAACACCACGCCAAATCGGTGGCGTGGTGTTTGATGGTACCGGTGATGTTCATTTGCCGGTTTCAAATGGCTTCAATAAAGATGAAAAATATGAAGCTGGCGATTTGATCAAAATCGATGGGGTTTGGTACGAATGCTATCACCCCGATGGGTGCAAGGGCAAAGACCCCCGAGACCCGTTAAATCGACCGGCCGGCTGGCAAAATACCGACCCAAGTCAGCCTTATCATTGGCTGAAGATCGGTAAATGGCTGTCTTTTCCTGAGGTGGGCAGTCCTATTTATCTGCCAACTGCTTCAATTCGAGAAGGCTTAATCAAATACCGTAATGACGGCCAATTGCACAAAAATAAATTTTGGCGTTTGGCTGAGTTGTACCCCGAGTTAATTAATAAGAATGTCATTAATATTGCCGATTTAAGAGCTGAATTTATAAGAGGGCTTGATGATGGTAGAGGTGTAGACGTGGGGCGCGCGGTTAACAGTTCCCAGAGGTACCAGATCGTCGATCACACGCATAGTCTGGAGGGATGGACCGGCAAGGGGGATTCTTTAATTAGCAAAAGCGGCCCCTTTATGCATAATTTGGGCGGGATTGCTGTGACACAGGGCGATGGTGGTGTGGTGTATTCGGACAAGGAAGGCGAGCTAATAGGCCCAGCAGAGCGCATGTTAGGGACGCGAGGCGTCTTCAGCGGTATTGATTCCGGATCTGAGAACCGCCCGCGCAATGTGGCAATGCTCATTGCGACTAGAATTTAAAAAATAAGGTGAAATATGAAAATCTATACTTTTGATGAGGCGACTAAAGAAATTTTAATTAATACGTTCAGAGATGCTGATTACATTGATGCTTGTACACCTAGTATTCCTCTAAATTCTGTGATCGCGGACAAAGGTTTGCCGGCATTGAAACCCAATCAAACTTTAATTGTCACAGGTTTGCGCAATGCCGATGGCTATTTTGCTGTTTCGCGAAATGTTGAAATTATTGATGATTTTAGAGGAATCGCGGTTTTTGATAAAAAAACAGGCGAGCAAATAACCCATCATGAGCTAGGAATGTTACCAGAGGCTGTTACTACGATCCCGCCAATACCTTACTCCAAGTGGTCAGAATCAAAAAACACGTGGGTGGAGTTAGACAACGCAGATGAGCTGCGCTTGTTGGATCGGCGTAAAGCTGCCGGAACGTTAACCAGAAACCAGATTCTGACCGAGATCGAAATCCGGCGTGGCGAGAACAAAGAAAAACTTTTAGAGATTGCGGAGCGCGAACTTAAAGGGGAGCATTTGATCAAGGTGCGCAATGTCATTAATGAGGCTATTGAATTCACTTTGGCAAATGACGATATCTGGCTATTTTTTACTGAGACCTTGGGCATCGAAATTGAGCAGCTGTTTGAATTTTGGGAAGAAGCCAAAAAGAACTATCGCTTATCGTGACCGATATAGGAGCATATAAATATGATTAAAGCATTTAACTGGCTGCATTGGCTGCTGGATTTACGATTTTTACCAGACAAAATTCAAAATTGGCTGTTTGAAACAGGGACAAGGGCGATAGAAGTGTTTTCGGGATTGGCGATGCTCGGCTTTGCATTTACTTTTCTGCTTGCTGGGGATGAATTGTACAAAGCTGATTTGTACGAAAAATTTCAACATCTGCACAAGCCCAGTTTGATTGGTATTTTGGTCGTTGTTTCGATATTGCAGCTAGGATTTGCTGTGGTTAAATCTTACCATTTAAAGTTAGTGAGCAGTTTCTTATTAATGTTTTCATCGCTGATCTGGGCGGTAATTACTGGAATGTTTATTGCTGGTTATCCACCCGTCTCAACTGGTATGACAACGTATGCTGTATTAACAATTGTATGTAGTTTTGCTGGCTTATATTTAAACCGTCATGCAAAACATTTAGAAGATAAAAAGCAAGGCAAAGGGCTATGACATGGATTTATTCGAAGGTGCTTTTAACGTTGCAATTGTCTTTGCAATTGGAGGTAGTTTGTTGGGCTCGCTTATTGCCACGGATGTGAAACGTTATGGACGAACTTTATCAGGATTAATGGTTCTGGCGGGAATTGTTTTATCTGTCAGTGTGGCAGATTATTTCTTTTCTCCTGTCCATCCTTGGCTTTATGGTGGAGTAGGTGTTTTTTGTGGCATTGTTTCACCGGCACTATTAGATGCCTTAAAAGGCATGGCACCTAAAGCGATTCAGCGACTAATTAATGCTTTATGTAATCGAGCAGAAAAGATGATTAGCGATTCAGAGAAAAAGTAGTTTATGTACTTAGCGTGTTAAATCGCTAAGTATTTTAAATAATCGGATTAATTTGGAGCGTTTAATTTTGGGAGGGCAGCTGAATAAGCTGCTTTTTTTTATTTCTGAATAGAGATTTTATTTAGGATTTGCATAGAAGGTTCTTTTCGATGAGTGAATTAGCTTGGATTGCGGAGGGACGTAAGTATTTGGGCTTACGTGAGATTAAAGGATCGAAGCACAATCAGACATTACTTCGATGGCTTGGGGATATGGGTCAATATAGTCATGAAAGTAAAGCATGGTGGCGCGATGATGAGACACCATGGTGTGGTCTGTTTGTTGGGCATTGTTTGGGCGTAACTAATCGGTATGTGGTTAAAAATTGGTTTCGTGCAAGTGCATGGGCTGATTCTCTAGTGATGATGAGACTTGATCAACCTGCCTATGGATGTATTGTGACGTTTACCCGACAAGGAGGAGGGCACGTTGGCTTTGTTGTGGGCAAAGATACCAGAGGGAATTTAATGGTGCTGGGTGGTAATCAAGGTGATGCAGTCAGTATTGCTGCTTTTGCCATGAGTAGGGCTACTGGCTTTTATTGGCCCAGTAAATGGGTGGGGAAATTGGTTAAATCGGTTCCGTCGGCCACTCGCTACACGCTGCCGGTACTTTCTTCAACCGGTAAGCTAAGTACGAATGAGGCGTAAGGAGGTTGGTTTGAAAAAATTTAATTATATGGCGTTTGGCGCATGCGCTTTATTGGTTTTGATTCTGTTATTTAATCTGATTGCATATGGTCATTATCAATACCGAAGGGGATACAACGCAGGGAGGCAGACTGAACAGCAAATACAGCAAAAAGCTCAAGCCAAACAGCAAGCAGTTGCCAATAAGCTAAGTCAAGATTATGAAAAACAAAAAGCTGAAAATGAGGTAAAACGAGATGAACAGAAAAGGCAAATTACTAAAATTGTTAAAGTACCTGTATATAACAATGTGTGTCTTGACGCTTCAGGCGTGCAGCTCATTAACCAAGCCATCAACGAGCGTTAGTATTCCTGCTAATCTTACTGCACCTTGTCCAGCTCTTGAAACTCTGAACGGTTCGAGTGGCCAGGACATTTTGCCTTGGGCTACGGCGGTGGTAGGACGCTATAACGACTGCGCACGAAGGCATAGCGCACTGGTAAAAGCTATTCAGTAAAGCTTGTAAGTAAAGAATTAACCGTTGTAATCTTCACAACGGTTAAAATATATTTTAATGCAGGTGAATTTTTTTGTTTATAATCTATTCTAAATTGGCACCGTATTGGCACCATGACTTTTATATTTATAAGATAAATATATAATTTTTATAATTAAAATTACTTAGTATGTCCAGTCCAGCATTGGGGCCACCGACACAGCTCTTTTATTTGGTGATAGATAAGTAGACTGATTTACAGTCGTCTTGGATTGACTATCTATCCCGCTTAAACATTTATTTTCCAGCATACTCGCCATTCTTACATTCAGAGTAAAACAAACTGCTAACAATTTAGCTAGGTAGTGCACCTGATATTGTTCTGATCAGATTTGATTATACAATGGTTAATCGTATTGTGACTTAAAGTAAAACCCCAAATAACCAACTCTCATGAACATATATTAGCGTATAGAATTAACCGATTTATGATCTAATTTTCTTTGAAGTGATTGTGCAGAAATTTTTATTGTGGATCCAAATCTCATTAATAAATGATTTATTTTACAACAAGAGAATATTCAAATTATAAACATGTGAATAGTTCAATACACTCTTGTTCTACCATTTTTTTTCTTAAAAATTGCTATGATGGATTATTTAACATAATCTATTTTCAATAAATTTGGTTAATTAACTGTATGATTTAATTATTTAATATTGAAAAGTGTAATTAGCTGCAAATCTTGCCATTTACCATTGCAGGCGATCCATACTCTTTCTAAGATACTCAAGGTAGTCTAAACAAAAACCGGTTATGGTTCATCGCGTCATAACCTGTACACTAAATTTATGGAGATGGATATGAGTGATAATGGATTCTTAGATAAAGCTAAAGGCGAAGTAAAAGAAAATGTCGGTAAAGCAGTAGGTGATGCCAAAACCCAATCAGAAGGCATTGTTGATAAAGCTGTTGGTGGCGTGAAAGAAGCTTTTCATGACGTGTCAAATGCTGTAGAAGATGCGGTTGATTCTATTAAGAAAAAATTTCAG
Source organism: uncultured Neisseriaceae bacterium (assembly GCA_945267035.1). Classification (GTDB taxonomy): domain Bacteria; phylum Pseudomonadota; class Gammaproteobacteria; order Burkholderiales; family Neisseriaceae; genus Snodgrassella. The sequence continues at coordinate 14,561 of CALYOS010000033.1, forward strand.
GATTAAGATTGTAAAACAAAACACCGCTCTGTTGGGCGGTGTTTTTTACTATTTGTTTAATAAATATGATTGTTGTAATGTTCTACATTGATCAACGGCTATGTTTCATCGCTTGATGATCTATATCTTCATCATACTTTTGGATTAAGTCAGGGTACTTATTAATGATACGTTCAGTAGCCTCAACCACAATGTGATCACGATATTTAATTAAAACAATGAGTGTTGCTAAAATAATCATTATCATTAAAAGAAAAGTTTGCAAAACAACTAAGATGCTATGACTATGATTAAGAAAAAAAACACCTAATAATAACAGCGCAAAAATTATCATTGATGAAGTCAATTTATTTGTTTTTAATTTTAAAGTTAATTTGTCTGCATATTCTGTGTTTTTATGGGCAAATGAGTTTATATATTGATAACTACTCGTCGGTTCATCCCATCTAATTCTTCTTAAACCTTGATGCATTATCCCTTGAGAGACATATAGATCAAATAATAAATCTAAGTCATCAGGATAATTTTTTTCCCAAAATTCAATCTGACTTAATTCCAAGTGCTTTAAATAGGGGATCTGCAGTAGGGCTAGCTTCTGTTCCAAAATAGTCGCTTCTTTTGCACGCAATTCTTTTCTGATGTTTAATAAGTAATCAGTAATTTTTTCAATATCTGAATCCGAAGGAATAAATCGATGCAGAAAAGGCTCCCTGAAGAGGCTGGGGGAAATGATAGAGGGCAAAAATTTAAGAAATTCTAAAATCTTCATTTGATTCACAAATGGGTAATAGATTCAATGTTAAATTATTATAACAATAATGATTGTTTTGGTTAATGCATAATAATCACTTTAAAGTTTCTATCATCACGATAAATGCATATCCATGATATCCACTTTATTTAAATCGATAACAATATTCTAAAGTAAGATTTAAAAATAAGCATGATGGTTTTTCGCAGATATAAATATCAGCAACCAGAATAGGTTGCTGATTTAGACATTTCTATAATCAGTGAATCAGCACTAATGCAATAATCAACTACGCTTAGTTGTAATATAACCAATGCTTTTTAGGTTTTACCAGTCATCATATCATTCTCTAACCAGTTAAATTATTCTAATCATCAAGATAATTAAAACTTGTTGAAATATAACTGTTTAGCCTAGTTAAATACATTTATATTGTCTTTATCAAACAATAATTCGATACCTTTCTTGATTTCAGATATATCATCTAAGTATAAAATATGTAGATTTTTCTTCGCCCGAGAGCAAGCCACGTAAATCAGATTCTGAGTATTTTCAAATTGTTTTTTGTAGTTGATATCCAGTAATTTGATATCTTGTTCTTTTCGAGTCGATTGAATATGAGAAAAATAATTTTTAAATTTATTTTTTCCACTTTTGGAGCCAAAATGATGTTCCATAATAATAGCTACATTATCATATTCTGCTCCTTTAGTTCCATGATAGGTGTGATAAATTACCTGTGTATTCTCATTTCGTTCTTCATTAATAAATGAAACCCAATTTAACCATTCTGTCATATTGACATTCAAAATTGCTGCAATTATTTTTTCATTTTCTTCTTTTTGTGCATCATCCCAATTTTGTTTTTCAAGCGTAATTTGATAGATCATATCTTGAATATATTCATAAAATGAATCATATTTTTTGATTTCTGAATAATTTATAGCCAGAAAGTTATTAAGACAATATTTAATGGCCAAATTTGTATAATTAGGGTCATTATCTTGAATAATTTGCGATATATTCTTGACTAGGTCATGCAAAGTGGTCACATTCATAGCAGAAAATGAATCAATGACCTTTTTTGCATGTTCAAAGGTAATATCATTCTTGGTTTTTCCTAATAGATCATGATAAGTTGTTTTCTTATTATTTAACTTTTTATAAAACATCACTAGATGATAAAAAATGAGCACAGTCGGATGAAGTTTTTCTAATTGATGTGAGAGCAGTTGAGAATTAAGATCTTTCCAATAAATAATGTCACCAATTGTTTTATAGATATTTTCAAAGCCTCCTAGGCTGGCTAATGAACGATTTAGAGGTACCAAACAATCAATTTTTTCGCCTGGTGAGATTGTATTTTTAAAGTGCTCAATGAATTCTAGTATTTTAATTGTTTTATTTTCTTCATTGGTATTCATTAAATAGGAAAACTGTACGTTCCCATGTTTGCTATTAGGATCTATGGGTTCTTGTAAGATTTTGTCATCTCTAATTTTATTAATCACATTTATAAGCTGTAGATGAGCTCGTCGATTGAATACTTTATCAATATTTTCTAACTCTGGATGAATTTTCTGAATGTTACTGCCGACACCATCATCATAGATATTTTGTTTTGTATCTCCAAAGTAACCTACTAGCCATCGATGTTGGTTCTGATGCGCATCGTTTGCAAGTACATAAGAGTGCAAAATTTGAACTAGCTTTATCACATTTTCGTGAGTATCTTGATACTCGTCGATAAAAAAATAAGGGTATTTATCCACGATAATTCTTTGCAGCATTGGATATTTCTCAATCATCGAAAGGCTATATTCCAATAATGTATCATGACTAAACTTCATCGCAGTTAAACGGTCTGAATTAGATTTGCTGTCATATTGAATTTTAATTTTTTTTCGTTGTTGAGGGTCATCAATTCTCGCAATCGCATTTACATAACGCTCTTCTTTATACAAAAGTTCTATCAAGCCCTTAAATTTAGCTACATTTTTTAAGGCTGAGGAAAGATAAGGGTGTTCTTCTTGAAATTCTTTATAACAATCTTTAAATGCCTGAGCTGGGTAATCTTTGATTTTATAATACAATTCTTCTGTTTCTTTAATTAGCGATAAAAAAGACTCTAAATTGTCATTAAAAATGCCTGAAAAATTTGGATTGGCTTTATTTTCTTCTATTTTTTCTTGAATTTCCTTTAATTTTTTACTTAGCTTATTTCTATGTAAATCAATTAATTCCTTCTTTTGATATAACTTGATTTGTTCCCATAACATTTCATGAATAGTTGAAACTACAGCAAATTGTGTATTACCAAGACGTTCTTTTATTTCATTAACGGCGACATTTGTATAGGTAATACAAATGATTTTTTGATTATTTTTTCTCAATTCTACTTGCTTTGAATTTAGAATATATTTGATCGATTCGATCAGGGCATAAGTTTTGCCTGCGCCTGCGCCGGCATTAAATCGAAAACTTCTATACTCATTAATAGCAGCAAAAATTTTTTCTTGGACTTCTCGTTCTTTTGCCAGATTTTGCTCTAAAGTCATCACTTACACCCCTTTATTAAGTTCAATTTCCAGCCAGGCTAAACCATCCTGTATATACTGAGGCAATTTGGGTTTGTCGGGTTCTGAAGACGTGATCAGTTCGTAAAGTAATTCACTTGCGAATTCAGATTTACCACCATTATTGCTAAGACTGCACTGCAATCTATAAGAATTATCTTTTATTTTTTCCTTATCTTTTCCATAATCGGTAATTTCGTTATAAACTTTTTTTCTAAGCTTTTTGATTAAATTTTGAACTAATTTATTCTGATAATTAGTTAAAATAAATGCTTCCTCTAGGCTGGTGGCAAATTGCCCCTCTATAGGATCTTTTTGATAAACGATACATAGATAGTCTTCTTTTATATAATCTGTAAGGTTGCTGAGGCTGCTGGCTATGAAATGTATTAATGTTGGATTTGTGGTTTCTCTATCGTCTAAATCTATTATTTGAGCATATCCGATTGGATAATTATCATTATTTTCACAAATTGGGCATGACGATTTGTTTTCTTGGTTGTTTGTGTCATTATCTTCTTGGTTGTTTATGTCTTTATCTTTTTTTTTGTGCTTTTTATTTTTTTCACATTTATACCGTTTGATATCTAGATCAGTAATGATTAAGCAAGGGATATTTAATCTTTTAATCAGTGGTAAATAAACTTTACTATAATTACCTTCAATTCTAAATAAAGTGATGTAGTGATTTTTCAGTTTATCATTTTGTTCTAAATAATAATGTAACAGTGTTTCTTCTGTTACTCCTTCTACAAAAATAACCGCATCGGAAAAAAACAATTCAGATACTTTGTATTTGATGTGTTTTTTTAAGAATGTTATATCTGTATTTTTGGTTGAGCTATTTTGATCTAGAATGTTTTTATCGTTTAATGGTATTGCAATAGAAAATTTATCTTTAATGGTTAAGTAATTGATGTTATTGAATGAATTGCCACTATGAATTTTGCTATTTACAATATGAGAGGAATGCGTTGTTACGACGATTTGACATTGAAGTGTTTTTTTAAATTTAGTATCTTTATTATTGGCCAATTGTAAAGCTTTTTGAACAGCGTTATCAATACGAGAGATAAAAAATTCCTGCATTTGCGGATGCATGAATACCTCTGGTTCTTCAATAAATAATAAATTTATTCGGCTTTGATGGCAATTCGCTTCATAATTATCAATATAATGAATAATTTCACCAATGATATTGAGTAAATTCACATAGCCTAAACCAAATTGATCTTCAGGTATGATTTCATCACCATCAGTAAAGCTATATTTAATTAAGCTCTTTAGAATACTTTTCTTAGTAACATTCCCTGTAAGTAGCAAATCAACATGATTGTTATTTTCGATACTCTGTAAAATTTCAGAAACAGAATTATTTTTGCTTTGCACTGTGCCTGTAATAATTGTATTGATGGTATCGATACCCTGATTAATATCATTATTAGCGCTCTCATCCTCAAATTGAGAAGAGACAATTCGCTGAAATACAGTTGTAAGAACATTTTCATTTAAGTGACGATTCGCTCTGATATATCTAATGGAAAAAAGGTTATGCAAAGAAAAGGAAGTAATATCACTATCATTTATGTTTTTATATGTGACGTTATATTCAACTATTGTTTTATCATCAAGTAGCACACATAGCTTTTCTAACAGTGTATTGGTTTTAGGATTAGTGCTGGTTTGATCTTTTTTGTTCTCATTTTCTTTGTCTTGTTCTTTTTTTTCTAGAATAATCTTTTTAATATGTTCATAAAAAATTTGTGTATCTTTTATTCCATATATCACCTTTATTTCAATTGGTTCTGTTAGTGTGTGGTTACTGAGCGTGATAAAACTGGAAAGGTTAGTAATGAGATCTTGGCATCCATTTGAATCGATTTTCACTCTAAGTATAAACTCTAACTCAGGAGTCGGAAGCTTTTCGAATGAATTATTTGCTTCGTAAGCTTCTACATATTTTTTAAGTAAATTTTTTAAATAATATACATTAAAATCAGTCGATTTGGGTGATTTGTTTTTTTCCTGGGCAATAAATGTTAGCGCATTAGTAATTGTTGTTTTGCCCGCATTGTTTTTACCAATAATTAAGGTACTCGATGAAGAGATTAATGGATTTATTTCTGTATCAGTTTTTCCAGTTGAATGATCGATCTCGCTAGCATTGACAAAATAGATTGTATTGTCTTTTTCACCAAATTTTCGATAATTTTTTATAGTAAAACTTTCCAAATACATGATTAATCTCCCAGTTAAATGTATAGATTAAATATTTAGTTTGTGTCCATCTATTTAAGAATTCCAATTCAATTTATTTATAAGGTAAATACCATAAAATCAACACCACCATGATTTATATTTAGATTTGAAATCTTAATTTTTAATTTAAAAATTTAATTTCAAAATATTATTTATGAATAATTTCAAGTTTTATTTAAAATAATTTAATTAGTGGTTATATTCCTTGAATAATTAAGCATGAATTTATACTTATAATCTAATCACCACATGATTATGGCTAAAATGCAAAAAACGGCTGTATTTTTTCAATTTCTCTTTAAAATAACATGGCCATTTTTAGCTATAATTAAAGTTGCTGCAAAATTTTAACTTTTATGATAGCCTAATATCTTTATAACACATTATCAGAATTTCTATGCTTTTGATATGAAAAAAATAATCCATCAAGCTTCCTTGATTATTATCTTCATCGTAAAACTAAAACATCTTACCTTTTATCTTATCGCGGCTATAAACAATCATATTAAGACAGGAATTTTTCAGGATAATTCTAATAGATGAGCACATGATCAATTTTGCCTTTATATAGTTCATGCTATTTCAAATAAATTGTCAGTCAATCTTTCAGTTGCTTTATAATTCTTATTTTAATCAATAACCTGTAGAGTCTGTGATAACTGTTCACTTCCTTTTAGTATCGATTAGGTTAATTATAAAACTAAATAACCAATTGTCATAGTATTTGATTAATTATGTCAATGATAATGCTCTAAATCGAATATTACAATAGGAATATTTTGACAAAACAAGCATTATTTAATTATGAGATTAATATACAGCTAGAATAGTAGATCTCCTAAGCTTTAATCTTAAGCTTGCAAGTACTACTTTGGCTGCATTACAGTTATGATTATTAAAAATAACCTGCGAATCAAATTCATTTAATCCGAAGGATTGTGCATTGGTATTTTTAGTCGTGAAATTTACTTAATGGAATTTTTTTCTATCTAATTAGCGGAGAATATGGAGTATTCTATGCAACCAAGCATGCCAAAGGGTTTGCTCAATTGTGTTTTTCTCCCTTGATTTATATAGATTAATAAATGACCGTATTTGGTGCTACTTTTTTTAATCTTATATATTCTGGTTGTTCGAATAGTCCTATCATTCATAAAGTAGGAAGGTAATGAATAGGCTGCATAAATACCATTTTTATACTAAAAAAAAATCCCAAAAAACAATGAATAAATCTATATCTCATCAAATGGCCTAATACTTCAATATGTTAAAAGCCAGTGACACTTTTGATATCACTGGCTATTAATCACGGTAAATAAATGTTAGTCCAGACTAAGTTTCGTCAACCCATCGTTTGGTAAAAAAAGCTCATTGAGCTTTATCAATGAATTAGGCGCATTGGAAACCAATGAACTCACTTATAACAGTCAATATTTTGGGCCACACCTCTACCAAACAGCTGAACTTCATTCAGCATATTCGCTGCATACTGAATACCACCTGTAAAGCTGCTGTTGTTGTACCTAACAATGGGAAGTTTTAGGGTGGTGCAGTAGAAGTAATTGGCAAGAAGCTGCTTGAAAATAGGATCTTAGACATCATTCTGCGTTACCCACTGCATATTTTATGCTCAAAGGTTAAGGCGAATATGTTGTTTTTGATATTCAGCCAGCCAGCCAGCCCAAAAGCAGGGATAAAAGGGGTGTAGTTTTATGATTACCGTAGCAACATTCATTACACTTTGAAGTCAAAGCTAATACTCATTGAAAATCTGGTTAATTTTATCGAATGTTGCAACCCTCAAAAAACAGCTAAGCGTAAAGAGATCTGATAACTTGACAAGAATTTAGAAAGCCATTGACGTATATAGAATGTCGAGGAGTTGCTTGTAAGGGACAAAACTAGCCTGGATATTTCAGTTAGAAGATAAAAAATGACCAATATTGATAACCTATTAGTACCGGACAAAATTGCAGTAGAGTATCGAAAATCTTTAAAGCTAAATTAACAGTTCCAGAGAAGTTTTAAGGGGGCTTTCTAAGCAATCCACTTGAATATTAATATGAGCTTTGGCATAGTTTTACAAGTATGCTGCTTGAAAAACCTCGTACACCTACAAAATTTGGATAGCTCAGGTGGAACCGACAGTAATTTTCTCCTCTAAAAATTAGAGCTTCACAGGTTTACCTGCAAAACCAGCCATTTAAGTCTAAGCTGATGTAACTAATTTTTTTGGTTAATAATAGTAAATTATGTTATCGTTCGGTGAACCTATTATACCTCTTCTTATACAATTTAAGGATAACTATATTTAATTTTGTTGTAAACAGATTTAATTCTCTTCAATTAATCGGATAACGCTTTTTCAATCTTTGCTTCGTAAGTAAGTAAAGAATGCATCGCATAACATAAATTACATTTCTATTTGTCTCTGAATTGCAGTAACAACAGCTCTATTGCCTTTAATTATTTCATTAATTAACACTCTTAATGCGTCCGTCGTTTTGCTAAAACTTCCAATATACCCTGATCGAATCAAATCTTCAAAAGGGCCTTGTCGCAAATATTGTCCTTCTAATTGATTATAACTAATCCTAATTCCGTTTCTTGGGCCTCGCGCTCTTGAGCTGTGTATAATTTTCTGATAATGATCAATTGGAAGAATAATAGAACCATTTCTTAATGCTGCATCACGTTTTACAAATTTAAGATAAAATGCACTTTTATTAAGACGATATTCATTGCCGTCGCCTCCTAAAGATTGATTAAAATATTGCATTTTAGCAAGTTCATTTTCCATTTTTTCATCGGGATAATAAATCCAATCTCCGTATATTGAATTTTCATTTTTTTCCAACATTTTATATTGCACCATAACGGTGTTTTTTTGAGTTAAATTAATATAAATCAAATCGACACCTAATGCATGTTCTAAAGCTGTTCTATTTGCTGTATAAATTTCGAGCTGCTCACCATTTTTTTCAAATAGTGTTTTGCCCGTTAAAGAATCTAATTCTAAGGTATATCCAGATGATATAGAAGAACGAACATCTTTAGCAATAGCATGATCTTCAATAAATGGAATAACCTGTACAGATTTTAATTTATGAATATCAAATGATTCAGATAGTAAATCATCATTATTTTTTAATCTACATATTCCCGTAGATTTTTCCCCTATTAAGGTAATATTAGAAGCCCAATCATTGTTTCTAATACCAAATGTTCTTAATACCATTTGAATTGCATCTTCTTGCATTCCCGTATTATTGCAATAAGTTCTAGGGACATTTAATGAGGCAGATACATAACGTAAGGCATATTGATTATCAGTAAAACTGTTCACTAATTTTATTAGTTCAACACCAATATTTGGTTTAACATAAATAATTTCTTGTCTCATTAATAATGTTTCATTCAAAGCTGTATTACTACTTCTTTCCAGCAATTCTTTTAAATTACTAAATAAAACTTTTCCATTCTTATATTTAACTCTGCTTTCAAAAGTTGAAATAGCGGCATTAGAACTTAAAATGCCTATATTTAATTGTGTTTCGCATGATATATAAGACTGATATACAATAAAACAAACTTGTGGTGGCGATATTTTTTTTATTAAATCATGAGGATAGGATTTGGTAAATTCATTAAACCCATGTTTAGATAATGAAGCACGCTCAACCAATTCACTATCAAAATTAAGAATTACACAACCTTTTTTCTTAACATAAGAAATTAATTGAGCAAACCATTCATCTTCCATAATTTTTTCCTTTCTGTATAATTATTATTATGAATATAACATATTATTCATAGTATATCTCGATACAATCATTAACCATCTCAGCTTAACACTGCAACAACTAGTGATGTTATTCTGTATATTTAACCTTGATATATGAAGCTTAAACACTTCCTTGCTCATAAAATAACTTTTTTCAATCCAATAGAGTTGAAGTTACCTCTTTCTATTGAGTTGAGACTGTTCGGCGCATACTATGCAATACAAACAGTACCTATTTTTGTTAATTCTTTTTTTTGTTAACTAAAAGGATTGCGCAGCGACACAATTTAATGTATTTAACGTTATAGTGCAATATTTTGGCTAACCGATACTAGCCAAAACATCTTATGGATCCTTGTTTATACATGCAGTTACCAAAAAGTCTGACGCTTTACTGGATAAAAAATGCTGACGACTTGCACCTTTGCGATTTGCTTTCATTTTTCGCAGAAATTGTTTATGCCACTTTTACCTAGCCATTTTATTACAATCAGCATTGATGAGATTGTTTTTTAAACCAATGTCAACATCAGTTTTAAGGCGACTTTGTCATGTAGGGAAAGTAGTGTAAAAAATATCCAGCTTCTATTTGAAAGAGATCGTTCTCTTGACCTAAACACAGCGATAATAGAAGGTTCGCATATAACATATCTGGCTTTAGTATAGTATAAACAAAATATACAATATCGCGTACTTTTGCTGTTGAAGCTGCTTGCCTCTATTTTGGGCTTAATCACAAAAATTTAATTATTCATTAGGCGTAATTTCATTTAGCTTTTTTATATGTTGGTGCTTGATCATGTTTAATAATGCCTTCGACAACTAAGCGATTACTATCTTTGTAATTGACATCTTTTATCCAGCGTTCCTGTTAATCTCCGAACCTATTTGATTTAGTGTATTCTCTCAATTTTTGTTTTTTCGCATCTAGTGAAATGCCTTATGTTGATAATTATCTTAGCTGACATTAATTTTTCTCTTGTTTATGCTATAAGAATAATTTCATATTTACCAATAGTCAGCGTTTCACGTCTATCGTTAATTTTATGTTGGTACTCGAACGTAATAAGCCCTGATTTAGTAACAATAATTTAGATTCCATCATGATCTGCAATCTTATATATAAATCTTTTCTTAGGCTTTTAAGATTTAAGTTTGTATTACTAAGCAGTTTACAACTTCTTTATGAGTATAAATAATTTACCATAATACTGTACGGTAAAAATGCATCATAAAACGGTATTAAATTTTGTACTTTTTTTCGATATTTATGAACACTATTTACAAATTTACTTGTTCCATCAAAAACAAAAAATCCAGATAATCATAGGATATATCTGGATTTTTAATATTGGATGAAGACTATTAAGCTAGATTTTATTCCCACTCAATAGTGGCAGGAGGTTTGCCGCTTACATCGTATACTACGCGATTAATACCACGGACTTCATTAATGATGCGGTTGGAAACGCGGCCTAGCAGATCGTAGGGTAGGTGAGCCCAATGAGCTGTCATAAAATCACTGGTAACAACAGCACGCAGTGCCACGACATATTCATAGGTGCGACCATCTCCCATCACGCCCACAGATTTGACGGGTAAAAACACGGCAAAGGCCTGACTGGTTTTATCGTACCAGCTTACTCCATCTTCATCACAAGTATGGCGTAGTTCTTCTATAAAAATATGATCAGCGCGACGTAATAAGTCTGCGTATTCACGCTTTACTTCACCTAATATACGCACGCCCAGTCCAGGACCAGGGAATGGGTGACGATAAACCATTTCGCGTGGTAAACCCAACGCCACACCCAGTTCACGCACTTCATCTTTAAACAAATCGCGTAATGGTTCCAGTAGTTGCAGATTAAGCGTTTCTGGTAGACCGCCCACATTATGATGGCTTTTAATGGCATGTGCTTTTTTGGTTTTGGCTCCTGCACTTTCTATAACATCAGGGTAAATGGTTCCTTGAGCCAGCCATTTGGCATTTTTGCGCTTGGCCGCTTCACGTTGAAAGACTTCAACAAATTCAGCGCCAATAATTTTTCGTTTACGTTCAGGATCGGTTTCACCTGCCAGTTTGTGCAGAAAATCAGTAGAGGCATCAACGTGAATGACATTGACCCCGAGATTGTTGCTAAACATGTCCATTACCATCTGAGCTTCCTGATAACGTAACAGACCATGATCGACAAATACACAGGTTAATTGATCGCCAATGGCACGATGAATCAGTGCCGCGGCCACGGAGGAATCTACACCGCCAGATAAGCCTAAAATGACTTCATCCTGCCCAACTTGCTCACGAATTTTTGTGACCGCTTCATCAATATAGTTAGGCATGGTCCAGCTTGGTTTAGCCTGACAAATTTCCAGCACAAAGCGATTAATTAATTCACGACCTTTTTTAGTATGGGTTACTTCTGGATGAAATTGAACACCATAAAAATGCTTTTCACTATTTTCAATGATGGCATATGGACAGCTTGGGGTATGACCTATTGTTTTAAAACCATTAGGTAGTTTGCTGACTTTATCGCCATGACTCATCCATACATCAAGCTTATTAGCCTGATTATCAAAAATACCGTTAGTCAATAAGCTTTCTTCTGTGGTTACCTGAGCATAGCCAAATTCTCGTTGATCGCCGCTACTGACTTCACCACCCATTGTATAGGCTAGCCATTGTAATCCATAGCATATACCTAAAATAGGAATACCCAGATTTAAAATCTCAGGATCTGCCTGATAATCCGAATCGTAAACGGAATTGGGTCCACCAGAGAGAATGATACCTTTTGGCGCAAATGCTTTGATATCTGCAATAGGCATATCAAAGGAATGCAGTTCACAATATACATGGGCTTCACGTACGCGCCGGGCGATGAGTTGGGCTACTTGAGAACCGAAATCGAGAATTAAAATTTTATCCTGGTTCATGCTAGGCTCTTGATAATGGTTTAATATATAAAGTTATTTATTTTATCACTTTTTTGATATTAATTCTGCAATGATCTTTTTTCTTTTAGATAACTTATTTGATTTATGACTGGATTTTATATGTTGATTTTTGCTTTAGGTCATTATAAATGAAAGTTAGGAAAATGATTTATTGAAAATTAAATTTATGCTTTTCGCAATTTAACCCAGTAATAAAGATTGTAAGGAAATGCGTGCTTATTAGTGAGTAAAAGATAGGCTCTCTAATATGGAAAGAATAGTTTGCCACATAAAATATATATATTTCATTTATTGATTGGAATTTTTTATGCCATATAAAAACCAATACGAAATTATAATGCAAAAATACGCTCTACTTAGTTTTGCCTTTGATTAGGGGGTAGTTTAAAACTATGCTGTTGGTTTTAGACGTCAGATATCGTAAATACAACATTAATCTATGAGTAAGAAGTTTACTTGAAGTTTAAATTTGGAACCTTATTTTAAATAATATTTTATATTTCAATAAATTAAATGTAAACTAATATTATAACTCCTAAGAAATTATAATTGATGCAAATAAATTTCTTTAAAAATATTTAAATATTAAAAAATTAAGTTATAATAATTACAATTTGGGCTAAAAATATTGACAAATGAATTGAGGAGGGATAAAATATGACTCACCGCTCACCGCTCACCGCTCACCGCTCACCGCTCACCGCTCACCGCTCACCGC